>NZ_JWHR01000133.1 GCF_000808015.1 Terrisporobacter othiniensis
GTTCTATACCTGTAAAATAAATTATAAAATATGTACCTCCACAGATAAAAAAGTTTACCAAAAAAAATATTGTAAGTATTCTTATAAATTCATTTTTATCTGTGGAAACAAATGATATTAGTCCTATAATTACAATAAATATTATTTTTGAGGGTAATGTATATAATAAATAAAACTTTGGAAATAAATAAACAACAGAATAAATAGTTCCAACTACTGCTCCTATTATTTTTTTTTTATAAGAATTTACATTTTTTGTAAGTATAGAAGTACAACTTATAATAATATAATTTATTAATAGGTTTTCAATAATGTAAAGATCCAAATACATTAATTACTCCCCCTTTTTATGTTTATATTATAAGCTAGTGTAAAAAAATAATGTGTCACTTTTAACAGTCGAAACCCAATTACTTTAATATAAAAAAACACAAAAAAAGGAAAAATTCTTCTTTTTCCTTTTTTTAATAATATTTTACTTCTTTTTTATTGGTATAAAAAGATATATATTGTTCATAATTTGTTATAATTAATAATTTTCTTTATAGTTTATAATATGCACTCTAAATAGAGATTATAACAAAAAAATAAGAAGCTTGAGCTTCTTATTTGACTATGTATATTTACTATTTTCTATTTCTTCTTAAGAAGACTGGAATTGGTGGTAAATCATCATCTATATCATGAGACTGCTTTTTAGCTTCCACTTTTTCCTCAACTTTTTCTTCTTTTGTTACTGCAACCTCTTCTACTACAGCTTTTTTGGTAACTATCTCTGAAGGTTTATTAGTTCCTCTATTTTTAAATGAACTTTCAAAACCTTGAGATGGATTAGTTTCAAATCCTGTAGCTATCACAGTTATAACTATATCTTCTCCTAAGTCTTCTCTTATAGAAGTCCCGAATATTATATTTGCTTCTGGATCACATGATTCTGTAACTAAACTTGATGCAGCATTAGCTTCAAATAATGTTAAGTTTGCTCCACCAGCAACATTAAGTAATACCCCTTTAGCTCCTTTTATAGAAGTTTCAAGTAATGGCGATTGTATAGCCTCTTTAGCTGCTTCTATAGCTCTATTTTCTCCACTAGCATTACCTATACCCATATGAGCTAATCCTTTATCCTTCATTATAGAAGTAACATCAGCAAAGTCTAAGTTTATAAGACCTGGCATTTTTATTAAGTCAGATATGGATTGTATACCTTGTTTTAATACATTATCTGCTATAGAGAATGCATCTACCATAGATGTATTCTTTTGTACTATTTGTAAAAGCCTATCATTAGGTATAGTTATTAATGTATCCACATTAGCTTTTAAATCTTTTATACCATCTTCAGCATTTTTCATTCTTATTTTACCTTCGAACCCAAAAGGTTTAGTTACAACACCTACAGTAAGTATCCCCATTTCCTTTGCTAACTTTGCAACTATCGGTGCAGCACCTGTTCCAGTTCCTCCACCCATACCTGCAGTAACAAATACCATATCTGTTCCGTCAAGTAAACTTACGATTTGTTCTCTACTCTCTTCAGCAGCTTTTTTTCCTACTTCAGGCTTAGCTCCCGCACCTAATCCTCTAGTTAACTTTTCTCCGATTTGAATTTGATTTTCTGCCATAGACGATAATAATGCTTGTTTGTCTGTGTTTATAGAAATAAATTCTACTCCTTTTACTTCTTCTCGTATCATTCTGTTAACAGCGTTGTTTCCACCGCCACCAACACCAATAACTTTTATAACAGCATCATTGTTGTCAGTTTCTATATCAATTCTATTATTATTCATTATTTTTTAACCTCCCTATCTTCTGAATTAAACAGTTATGTATTATGATTATATCATTTTACTTATGTTTTTTGTTAAACAACTATTTTATTCCATAAAAATACCAATTCTTACTCTTATTATTATATATACATAATAGATAATTAACAATTAGTCTCGTATCTTGTCAAATAATATGGATAAGTATTCATTTAAATAAAATAATATAAAAGCTTCCTATTCTCTATATTATTATACTCTTAATAGTAATGATTTGAAAATAGATATTTCCTAATTTTATGAAAAAGTTCAAATATTTATCTTTTAAGTTTAAGGAAATATTTTGTGATAGTAATTTACACTATTTGCCTACTTTAAATTTTACTGTGAAAAGATAGTAATATTCAAGTAATTTTTTATATTATTTATGCTTTTTTCTATTTTTTAAATATTTTTTAATTTGAATAAGGACTATATAATACATAGTTGTTATAAGTAAAGTCTATTTTTCCATAAAATTCTTTTCTATTTTGTAAATCTATTAGAACTTTACTAAGCTTTTCTATATTTTTTTCTATGTTCTTATCTTTATTAAGGCATATAGTAAGTCCAGTTTTTCCCCTCATACTAATTCCAGTTTTTTTTCTAAAATCAATTGTTTTAGTTTGTCTTAATATATTTTCTTCATCTAATTTATTATATAGTGTCAATAGCTCATTTTTATCTTCTTCATCCTTAAATTTTAAAGTTTTCTTCTTTAATGTATAATTGATAAATATAACTAAATCATCATTTTTTATCTCTTTCAATTCATCCACAAATTTTCCTTTATTGTCTATATAACAATAAGACTTACCATTATACAAGGGGCCAATAATATTCTTTTCCTTTACATTTACCATCAGTTTATTTGGTATCTTCCTTTTTATTTCGCAATCTTCAACATAGTTGCTTTCTTTAACTTTATCTTCTAAATCTTGTAAATTATAGAAAAAAATATTCTTATTTTTATCTAAACTTAAAAGATTGTTAACATCTTCGTTTGATAAGTATTTATTATTGCTTATTACAACCTGCTTTAAAAAAAAGAAATCACTTTTTAAGAAGAAACATGTTCCAAAGGTTAGCAATAAAGAAAAAAATAAGATTCCCATAAGTTTATTAGTATTTATTTTTTTTATTTTTTTCAAACACACCCCTCCTTAACTTTATTATATATAAAATACTTCTTTCATACTTAAAAATCCTACCAAAGTTTTTCTTTTTAGTAAGCAAATTATGACAAAAAATATAAAAGGCCTAAAAGACCCTTTATACTTTCTTTATATCTGCTCCTAAATTATTTAATACCCCTTCTATATTTTCATATCCTCTTTCCACATGATATATATTACTAATTTCACTTTCTCCCTCAGCTGCAAGGGATGCTATAATCAAAGCTGCCCCGCCTCTTAAATCTGGTGATTTAGTTTTAGCTCCACATAACTTATTTACTCCGTTTACTCTACATAAATGGCTACTTATAATCTCTGTGTTTGCTCCCATTTTATTAAGTTCACTACAATGCATAAAACGATTTTCAAAAATTGTCTCATAAAAAATATTATTTCCTTCACTCAAAGTCATAAGAGCCATCATCTGAGCTTGCATATCTGTTGGATAATTAGGATGAGTATCAGTTTTCAAAAAGTTTATTGCTTTAATTCTCTGTGGAGAAGTTAATATAAGACCTTCTTTAGTATATTCAATATCACATCCTGCTTTTATTAAAGTATTATTTATAGGTTCCATATGGGACCTTACTATTTTATCTACTTCCAAATACCCTCCCGTAATTGCACTTGCAACCATATAAGTTCCTATTGCAATCCTATCAGGAATAACAGTATGTTCTACTTTATCTAATTTATCTACACCTTGTATTTCTATAAAATCGCTTCCTGCACCATTAACTTTTGCTCCCATTTTATTCACATAATCCTGTAAATCCTCTATTTCTGGTTCCTTAGCCGCATTATATATTCTTGTTATCCCTTTTGCTTTTACTGCTGCTAAAATAATATTCTCCGTAGCACCTACACTTGGACTATCAAGAATTATATCATTTCCTATAATTTCTTTTCTTTCACAGTCTATAATACATCCTTCTTCTATTTTTACCCCCAGCTGTCTCAAGGAGTTTAGATGTAAGTCTATAGGTCTTTTACCTATTGCACAACCCCCTGGCTCATATATTTTAACATGTTCTAATCTACTAATCATAGCTCCTAGTACAATAATAGAAGATCTCATTTTCTTAACGTATCCTTCATCTATTTCATTTGATGTTAAATTAGAGCTATCGATTACTAAGACATGATCATTAAAATCAATTTTACATCCTATACTCTCTAAGATATCTATCATCGTATAAACGTCAGCTATCAATGGAACGTTATGAATAATATTAATATTTTCATTCAATAAGGATGCAGCCATTAATGGTAAAATGGAGTTTTTCGCCCCTTTTAGACTTAAGGTTCCGTGTATTTTGTTTCCACCAGTTATTAGATATTTAGACAAAATGAACCCCCCTAATCATAATATTAAATCCCTTATTATTAAATATTATGAGTTAGGGGGGGTATGTGTTACTTTTTCTTTATTCCTATTGTTTTTATTTCCTTAGTTTCCTCATTAGAGTTTATTTCTTCAGGTATATCTTTTAATTCTTGCTTTTCTTTTTTTGTTACATTACTGCCTTGTTTTTCATTGTAAGCTTTCATAATTTCATCGTATATTAAGTCTATTGCTTGAGGCTTACCAATATTTTTACTAGCATTAGCCATATCTATTAGTAGTTCTCTATCTCCTAGCAATTTAAATACTACTTCATTTAATCTTTCAGGAGTTAAATCCTTTTCTAATATAGCTATGCCAGCACCTTGAGATTCTATACTCTTAGCATTGTATTCTTGATGATTTTCAGCAGTGTAAGCTTTTGGTATTATTATTGATGGCTTTCCAAGTGCTGTTATTTCTGCTAAAGATATAGCTCCTGCACTTCCTATTACTATATCACTCGCTGCTAGCCCATCGGCCATATTATCTAAATAAGGCATTACTCTTTGATAAGGTTTTAAAGATACTTCACCTAAAGCTTCCATAAATTCATCATAGTATAACTTACCAGTGGCAAATATAAATGCAATATCTTCTTTAACCATATTTTTTATTACAAGTAACATTGCTTCATTAATTTCTTCTGATCCTCCACTACCACCGTAGCAAAGTACCATTTTCTTATCTTCACTTATTCCTAGTTTTTTTCTTGAAGTAGATTTTCTTGCTTGTAAAATTTCTTTTCTTACTGGATTTCCTGTAAGTACTAATTTGTCTCTACTTTCCTCAGGAAACCTTACATGAGAATCTTCAAAACTTGTAAGAACTCTTGTAACCATTTTTGATAGTATTTTATTAGTAACTCCAGGGAATGAGTTCTGCTCATGAACTATTGTTACAGTCTTGTTTAAAGATGAATTAAATAAAACTGGTCCACTTACATAACCACCTGTTCCTATAACTATGTCTGGTTTAAACTTTTTAACAATTTTTCTAGATTGCTCTAAACCTTTACACAGTTTAAAAACTCTTTTAACATTTTCAAAATCTATTTTTCTTCTAAATCCTTGCACTGTAACAGTTTTCAATTCATATCCGTATTTTGGAACTATTTCTGACTCTATACCTTTTTCTGTTCCTACAAATAATATCTCACAATCAGGATTTTCTTCTTTTATTTTGTTAGCGATTGCTATAGCTGGATAAACGTGTCCTCCCGTTCCTCCGCCTGATAGTAATACCTTCATTGCATCATCTCCTGTTAATTAATCTTGACATGTTTTGAGACGTTTAACACTATTCCTATTTCGCCCATAAGCATGGTCAGTGATGTTCCTCCATAGCTTATAAACGGCAGGGCTACCCCAGTATTTGGCATAGTTGATGTGGCAACAGCAATATTTAATGCTGCTTGAATACCAATTAAAGCTCCTATACCTATTACTAACATGCAAGCAAATATGTCTTCACATTTTAGTGCTATTCGGACACATCTATAAACTAATAATATAAATAACATAATTACTAGTATACATCCTATTAAGCCTAATTCTTCACCTATTATAGCAAAGATAAAATCATTTTGTGGTTCTGGTATGTAAAAATACTTTTGTTTACTCTTTCCTAAACCTAAGCCAAATAATCCTCCTGATCCTAACGCATACAAACTTTGTATAACCTGGTATCCTGCTCCCAGTGGATCTTGGAAGGGATCTAAAAATGAGGTAATACGCTTTAGTCTATAAGGCTCTATCATTACTAAAATACCAAATAACGCCACTCCTGATAATCCCATTGCTCCAACAAATTTCATATTCATTCCTGCTACAAATAACATAACAAATGTTACAAGTATTACAGTTCCAGCCGTAGACATATTAGGTTCAAACATTATTAATACAAATATTAGCATAGGCATAAGTAAAAGTGGTAAAACACCTTTTGTCAAAGATTTTATTTTATCGTATCGTTTTTCTATTAGTTTTGCTGTAAATATAACACATGCGAATTTTGCTATATCTGATGGTTGAAAAGTTGCAAATCCAACACCTAGCCATCTTTTTGCACCATTAGCTTCAATTCCAAGAGGTGTTAAAACTAAAAGTAAAAATATTATTGCTATTATAGATACTAGAGTCGCATACTTTCTCCAAACCTTGTAATCTATATTGGACAAAACCATCATTCCTATAAATCCCAGTGTCGCAAATATTAAATCTCTTTTTAAAAAATAATAGGGATCATTGTGTTTAAATGAAGATTGAATATAACTTGCACTAAACACCATGATGATCCCAAAAAATACTAAAATCATTGTAGTATAAAATACTACTGGATCAAAATCAGTCTTCATTCCCCTGTCAACTTGCTTTTTTAAAATTTTACTAGGCATCTGATAGACTACCCTCCATTTCGCAATAAATTGCTTTGAAGGAGTTATTTTAAGTTGTTTACATTATCTTTGAAGTCGCATCCTCTCACTTCAAAACTTTTATACATATCCCAACTTGCACAAGCAGGAGATAAAAGAACTACATCTCCACTTTCGGCTAAGTTGTAAGAAGCCTCTACTGCTTCTTTCATATTATTAACTCTAATTATAGTTTGATAATCTTTTTCTTTTGCACATTGTTCTATTATGCCAGCTGTTTCTCCCATTAAAATTAAAGCTTTAATATTTTCTTTTCCTATTTCTAAAAGCTCATTAAAATCACTTTCTTTATTATATCCACCAGCTATTAATATAACTGGATTTTCATAAGAAGTTATTGCCTTAATTGTTGAATCTGGATTAGTTCCCTTTGAATCATTTACAAACATAATATCATTTAAAGTCTTTACATATTCTAACCTATGCTCTACTGCCTTGAATGTCTTTAATACATGTTTTAATGTTTCTAAATTAATATTAGATACATATGCCATGGCAATAGCTGCCATACAGTTTTCTAAGTTATGATTCCCTGGTAAACTAAGCTCTTTTTTGTTTAATAAAACAATTTTTTCATCTATATCAATAACTATATTGTTATTTTCATCTAAATATACACCTTTATCAAGTTTTTCTTTTCTTGAGAAGAATATTATTTGACCATTACACCTAGAAGATAATTTTCTAACTTCTTCATCATCATAATTTAATATGGCAAAATCATTTTTATCTTGATTTTTAAATATATTAGCTTTTGCAGATATATAATTTTCCATAGTATGATGTCTATTTAAGTGATCTGGTGAAAAGTTCAATATTGATGCAACTTTAGGTTTGAAATCAACAATACTTTCCAATTGGAAAGAGCTTAACTCTGTTATTAAATAAGAATCTTCATTTGTACTTTCTACTGTATCTATAACAGGATTTCCAATATTTCCAACTATATATGTGTCTTTATTATCTGATTTGAATATTTCGCCTACTAAAGATGTTGTCGTAGTTTTTCCATTTGTTCCAGTTATTCCTACAAATATAGGATTTTTAGAAAGTCTATAAGCAAGTTCTACTTCTCCTATTATTTCTATATTACTTTCTTTTAATTTTAGTATAAATGGTAGGTCTAAAGGTACTCCTGGAGATACTACAGCCAAGTCTATGTGATCCACATTCTCTGGATGATATCCAAGGATATACTCTGCATTTTTTATATCTTTTAATTCCAATAATATATCTTTTAATTTTTCTTCATCTTTTATATCATTAACTATTATATTTGCTTCTAATTTATTTAATAATTTAATTGTTGAAACACCTGTTTTTGCCAGCCCAACAAGTAAAATATTTTTATTTTTTAGGTTCATTTTTTTCCCCCCTAATGATTAGAATACTGCTATTATTCCTATCCATGCTAATACTACTGTAGTTATCCAAAATATGAATACAACTCTTGTTTCTGGCCATCCACATTGTTCAAAATGATGGTGGATTGGTGCCATTTTAAATACTCTTTTTCCAGTTAATTTAAATGATAACACTTGTATTATTACTGATATAGCTTCTGCAAAATAAATCCCACCTACTATTGGTATTAAAAGTACTGAGTTTGTTAAAACTGCAAAAGATACTACTGCCCCACCTAAAGCCATAGAACCTGTATCTCCCATAAATACCTTAGCTGGATATGAGTTAAATCCTAAGAAACCTAAACAAGCTCCACCAGTAGCTGCTGCAAGTATAGCAACATCACTATTACCTACAGTAGTTGCTAATATCATAAAGAATGCCGATACTACTAATGTTACTCCTGATGCTAAACCATCTAATCCATCAGTTAAGTTTACAGCATTTACTGTTCCTATTATTATAAACATCATTATTGGTACATATAAAGGTCCTAAATTAATTACATAATCAGTAAATGGAACCATTATTTGTGTTGCACTTGGTGACGCACTGTATTGATAGTAAGCTACAAATAGTGCAAGTGCAAATTGAAGTATAATTTTTTGGTATGCTTTAAGTCCTAAAGATCTCTTCATTTTTATTTTGATGAAATCATCTAAAAATCCTACAAATCCAAATCCTGTTATACATATTAATCCTACTAATAAGTCTTTGTCTATTTTTGCTCTCGTAAGTCCAGTAATAAGAATAGCTATTATCATTATTACTCCACCCATAGTCGGTGTTCCATTTTTTTGTAAATGAGTTTGGGGCCCATCATCCCTAACCGTTTGACCAAATTTGAATTTTGCTAACATTGGTATAAATATTGGTCCTAGTATAACTACTATTAAAAATGCGATTATCGCTGTATACGTAAGCTGTGTTATTCCTAACATAATATAAAACTCCTCTCCCTAGTTCGCTAATTATTTTGTCTATTTATTAAGATGTTCAACAATTTTTTCTAGATGCATTCCTCTCGATGCCTTGACTAAAATAGTGTCATTTGCTTTTATAATCTCATCTAGTTTTTCAATTGCTTCTTCTTTTGTCTCAAAATGATAAAGATTGTCAGGGTTCATATTACTTTCTTTTAATTCTTTTACTATAAACTCTGCATCCTTTCCTATTGCTATTAGTATATCTACATTTTCTAACGCTGCTTTTCCTACTTGTCTATGGCCAAATTCTGCAAATTCACCCATTTCAAACATATCTCCAAGTATTGCTACTCTTCTACTTTCATATCTGCCAAGAATGTTTAGTGCCGCAGTCATAGAATCTATACTAGCATTATAAACTGAGTCAATTATAGTTAAATTATTATTTTTTATAATGTCTAATCTATTTTTTGTACATTGGAAATTTTTTAAACCGTCTTTTATTTCCTCTATTGTCATATTAAGATTAATTCCTACTAATATGGCTGCCATAGCATTGTATATATTGTGTTTTCCAACTGTTGGTATGAAAAATTCTTCTTTTTTTCCATCAATAACTGCTCTGAAATTTATACTATCTTCATCCATTTCAAAAGATTCACAATATATATCATTGTTTTTTTCAAATCCGAAAGTTTTTAATTTGTAAACTAAGTCTTTATTTTTTAAAGTTTTTAAACAATCATCATCTCCGTTTACTATTAATAACGAACTTTCATCAAAGTTTGTTGTTATTTCCATTTTAGCTTTAAATATTCCATCTCTACTTCCAAGATGCTCTACATGAGAATATCCAACATTAGAAATTATACCTATTTGTGGATGTACTATGTTTACTAAATATTCAATTTCATTAAACCCACTCATTCCCATTTCTATTACTGCACATTCGTGTCCTTTATTTAAGTTAAATAAAGTTAAAGGTACTCCAAATTGGTTGTTTAAGTTTCCTACATTTTTTAGTGAATTATATTTTGCACTAATTGTAGAGTGTACCATATCTCTAGTAGTTGTTTTTCCTACACTACCCGTAACAGCTATAAACGGTATTTCAAATTTGTTTTTGTAAAATCTAGCAATATCACCAAGAGCTATTTCCGTGTTGTTTACTTCTATTACATTAATTTCTTTATTCTCTATGTCAACGTTGTTATTTTTATTTTTTATAATAGTTTTACAGCCTTGATTTATAGCTAAATTAATGAAATCATGCCCATCTAAGTTCTCTCCAACTATAGCAACAAAAACATTGTCTTTACTTGCTTTTCTACTGTCTATTACTATATCGTTTACTAAAATTTCTTCGTTACACTTTGAAACCAGTTGTCCTTCACTAGCAAGTATTAACTCTTTTATAGTTAAATATTCCATTTTAACCTCCTTATTCATTTTTAATTTCATACTTATCTTTATAAAAGGCAATGCATTATATACATCGCCTTTTATACATTTATCTTAATAATTATATACCATATTAACTTTTTTTTGAAGGTATTTATAAGTTTCTATAATATTAATTATCAAAATAAATGGATATTAGAGAACCTTCGTTTACGCTAACTCCAGGTTTTGGAAACATATCTTTTATTATTGTTTCCTCTTTTATATCCACATCATTATCAATATTAGCCTCCAATTTAGCCTCCTCTAAAACTTTTGTTGCATCTTCTATAGTTAAACCTCTGACATCAGGCACACTTACTTTATTTTTAATGTTTTCAGATTTTTCTTCTTCTGTATACTCAGGTTCTACACCCAAGTATTTTAATGTATTGCTCATTACTTCTTTAATAATAGGTCCTGCAGTAGTTGAACCAAATTGCATAACTCCTGTAGGCTCATCTACTATTGCAAGTACTACAATCTCTGGATCATCAGCTGGTGCCATCCCAATAAAGGAACAAACATAATGGCCTTGAGCATAAGACCCATTTATAACTTTTTGTGCAGTTCCTGTTTTTCCACCTAATCTATATCCTGGTAAATATGCTATCTTACCTCCACCATCTGTAACAACAGATTCCATTATTTCTCTCATTTGAGCGGATGTTTCTTTTGATATAACTTGCTTAACCTGTACAGGATCTATTTCTTTAGTTATATTTCCTTTGTTATCTGTATATGACTTTACTAACCTTGGCTCCATTCTATTTCCATCATTCACTATGGAACATACTGCTGTAATAAGTTGAATAGGAGTTACTGATATGGATTGGCCAAAGGAAATTGTTGCTAATTCAACAGGTCCTACATCCTTCTCTTTATACATTATACTGCCTGCTTCACCAGGTAAATCTATACCTGTTTTTTTATTTAATCCAAAAGCTTCTATGTAATCATACATTTTTGCAACTCCAAGTCTTCTTCCAACTTCAACAAATACTGGGTTACAGGAGTTTTGAACACCTTGTTTAAATGTTTCAGCTCCATGAGGTCTATAAGATCTCCAACATTTTATTTTTTGTCCTTCAACCATTACACTGCCACTACAAGTAAATTTATCATCTTGCTTAACAACACCTTCTTCCAGCCCTGATGCTGAAGTTATAAGCTTAAATGTTGAACCTGGTTCATATGTATCACTTACTGCAGTATTTCTCCACATTGTTGAATATGCTTTTATTTTTTCATTATCACTTTTACACTCTTCTAATAGTTCTTCATATGCAGGATAAATCGCTTTTGTTGGAGTATTCGGATCATAATCAGGTTTTTTTACCATTGCTTTTATATCACCTGTTTTAGGATCCATTGCAATTATAGTAACTTTACTTGCATTATTTTCTTCATAAGCTTTTTGTGCAGCCTTTTCACAATAATGTTGAATTACTTCATCAACAGTTAATACCAACCCATTTCCTGTTGTTGGCTCATAATATTGTTCAGAACCTTGTGGTATTTCTTTTCCTGCTGCATCAGTACTTACAATCAATTTCCCCGAAGTGCCTTTCAATACACTGTCATATTTTAATTCTATACCTGCTACACCTGCTGAATCTGCAGATGTATGTCCAAGTACATAAGATGCAAAGTTACCATATGGATAATATCTTTGGTTGTCTTCTGCCACCCATATTCCTGATAATCCCGCCTTTGTAATTTTATCTGCAGTATCATCATCAATCCATCTTTTTACTTTAACTAAAGCCATATTTTTCTTATTTACCTTCTTGTATATATCATCATATTTTTCATCTAATATTTTTGCCAGCTCTTCCGATGTTTTTTTCGCATCTTTTACTTCAACCGGTTTACACCATACTGTGTATTTTGTAACACTTACTGCTAACTCCTTCATATTTGTATCGTATATAGTTCCTCTTTTAGCTTCTATTGGAATTTCTCTTGTCTGTTGTTCTGATGCTTTCGTACTAAGCCATTCTCCTTTAACAAGTTGTAAATATCCTATCCTAAATATCAATCCTAAAAACAAGGAGCATGCCAAGACCATTACTATAACTAATCTCTTCCTACTATTTATTTTTATCTTCATTAATAACCTCCCTTTCTAACTGTTTAAGTCAACATATCTCATTTGACTTTCATTAGGGTAATCCATATTTAACTTTTCTTTTGCATTTTCTTCTATATTAGTAATGCTTGAGTTTTTTAGTTGTTCCATTTTTAAACCATCTAAAGCTATTTCTTCTTTTCTCAACTGTTTTTTTAATGTATTAATTTCATATTTATAGTTTGATACAATAACATTACCACATAAATTTATGATGATTATTGATACCATAGGAAATACGAACAAAATAGGCTTAACTACTCTTTTTATTTTTCTCTTTCTATATCTATTCTTTTTTCTCTTTTTATATTCATTTATGTTTTTTACTCTTTTCTTTTTATCCAAAAAATCACCTCCGTCTTCTGTGATATATACATATTTAGTTATTTTATATCTTTCCTCCTTTAATGATCTATACAAAAATTCATACATAAAAGAGTATAAATTTATATATATAGAATATTTTTTTAAAAATCTTCTGTTTCATTTTATTTTTAATAAAGTAATTTATACTTAAATTAATATTTCTTTAAAAGGGGTAATTATTATGGATGAAATAATTAAAGCCTGTGAAAAATTAGAACCGTGGCTAATTAAAGTTAGAAGAGAATTACATAAAAGTGCTGAACTTAGCTTTAAAGAATACCAAACAAAAAATATATTAATAAAATATTTAGACGAAATAAATATGAGTTATAATATCATAAAAGATTCTACTGGAATTGTAGCTTTATTAATGCTAACTCTCCAATTACCATTGGAATAAGAGCCGATATGGATGGTTTACCCATAGAAGAAAAGTGTAATATAGATTATAAATCTGAAAATAAAGGTATAATGCATGCTTGTGGTCATGATGCTCATTTAACAATAGCCCTAGGACTTTGTAAAATATTAAATAAATTTAGATATAGGTTAAAAGTAAATGTTAAGTTTATTTTTCAACCTGGAGAAGAGATTGGTGGTGGTAAAATAATAATAAATAATGGCGTTTTAGAAAACCCAAAAGTAGACTATATCTTTGCATTACATGTTGCTCCTCACCTCTTATGTGGGTCTATGGAAGTAAAAGCAGGTATAATGGCAGCTTCCACTGATAGATTGCATATCACTATAAAAGGTAAAAAAAGTCACGGAGCTTATCCTAATGAGGGTATTGAGGCAATAGTTACTTCATCTTATTTAATTTCATCCTTACAAACTATTGTAAGCCGAAATATAGATCCCAATCACTCCGTCGTCATCACCTTTGGTAAAATTTTGGGTAGAGAAAAAGGAAATATAATTTGCGACGAAGTTAATTTAGTGGGAACCTTAAGAACACTAAATAATGAGGATAGAAATTTATCAAAGAAAAGAATAAAAGAAATTTGCACTCATGTTGGCGAGACTTTCAATAGTTCCATTACTATTGATATAAAAGAAGGCATACCTCCCTTAATAAATGATGCAGAGTTAGTAAGTAAAATCATAAGAAATGGAGTTGAACTTTTAGGTAATGATAACGTAATTATAAAGGATAAATCTTCCTTGGGAGCTGAAGATTTTGCGTATTTTTTACAAAAAACAAAGGGTGCTTTTTTCAATATAGGATGTGCTAATGATACTATTAATTCTCCCATACATACTTCCACATTTAATATCGATGAAAACTGCTTGCTTATAGGTGTACTTTTACAATAAAAAAATATTTTTATGTTTCAATAAAAGGAGGTATATATGAGAAAGTCATTGTTATTGATTATATTAATATCTACTACTATTATTTTTTATGGTTGCAATAAAAATTCAAATGAAGACAACCCTGTTTCCCTGTATTCTGTAGATATAAGTTCACTAAATAATAAAAAAATATTGGATGTAATACATGATGAAAGTTTAGAAGAAGGTGTTTATCAAATAATAACAGATAGTAATAAATATATTTTTTTCAAAGGTCTCAAAAATGAATATGTAGATATAGATTCAACACTTGATAATAAAACTCTAATAATAAGTTGTAATACTTCAACATCTTCAGAAGATAGCAATAAGCTTTATGTTATAAGAGAAAAAAATACTACTTCTTCAAGCGATAAAAATATATTTTTTGATACCATTCTTTTAAAAATAAATGATAACGAAGTTCCTTTTAAATCTATTCAAACAATATAAAAAGCTCATTTTTAATGAGCTTTTTATATTTCATGCAATTTCCACTTACTTCCCTTATATCTAGTAATAAAAAATATTGCTCTAAATATCCAGTCAATACTCATAGCTACCCATACACCAAAAACTCCCATATTCATATATCTTCCCAATATATAACTGAAACCAATTCTAAAAATCCACATAGATAAAGTAGCAACTATCATACAAAATTTAACATCATTTGCTGCACGAAGAGTGTTTGGAAGTACAAAAGAAACAGTCCAAATAATAATTGATAAGCTTCCATGATAAAAAATAATATTCCTTGAAACCCTTGCTGTATAATCAGATAAATTATATGCTTTTAAAATTAATGGCATACTTATAAAGGTAATTATAACCGCTAATAATATGCTTAAGGTACATATTTTAACTAATTTTCTTGTATAATATTTTGTTTGATTATAATCTCCTGCTCCTATGCATTGGGATGTTACAGAAAGGGTTGCTTGACTAATCGCCATACCCGGTATTATTTGAAAAAGTCCAACTGAATTTGCCACAGCATTGGCTGCAATAGCTGCTGTTCCAAAAGTTGAAATCAAATTTAGCACAATAATTTTTCCAAGTTGAAACATACCATTTTCCAAACTGTTAGGAACACCTATATAAAGTATTTTTCTAATTAATGTTCTATCAAACTTCTTACATATTTTTTTAGATAAATGAATTTGTAAATTTTCATTTCTTATTAAGACAAAAATCACTACAGCAGCCACAACTCTAGAAAAAACTGTTGGTATAGCTGCACCTGCAATTCCTATCTTAAAAATATATATTAGAAAATAATTCCCTATAAAGTTTATTAAGTTCATCATAATTGATATTTTCATGGTGATTTTTGAATTTCCCATAGCTCTAAATAGTGCTGCCCCACCATTATATATTGCTATAAAAGGAATTGACATAAATACTATAGTTAAATAAGTATTAGAATAGCTCATAACATCTTTTTCTATGTGTCCAAAAACTATATTAAGAATAAAATATTTGCTTAAATATCCAATTATCATGACAGTAATCGAGCTTAAAAATAGAAAAAGGATAAGTTGATCTGCACTTTTACATGCTTTATCTTCTTTCTTTTGGCCCAAATATTGGCCTGCTACAACAGCTCCCCCTGTTGCAAGAGCTGTAAAAATATTCATTATAAGAATATTTATACTATCTACTAATGATACTGCTGATACAGCTGATTCCCCTATACTTGCAATCATAATAGAATCAACTAAACCTACTGTCACTAGTAAAAATTGCTCTATTATTAAAGGAAAAATAAGTTTATATAAACTTTTATCAGAGAATAAATATCCATTTGCTTTTGAAGTAACTTCCATAGTATACCCTCCTTGAAATTTTTACCAATAACAATTATAGCAGATATTCACTTTGTATACATAAGTTTCAATCCCTTTAATATAAAAAAGAAGATGAATGTTATCACCTTCCTTTTTCTTAGTTCTATAATGATGCTTTTTCTAAAGCTTGATTTAAATCCCAAATTAAGTCATCTATATCTTCTATTCCCACAGAAACTCTTATCATATCTGGAGTAACTTCTGCCAATTCTTGTTCTTTTTCATTTAATTGAGCATGAGTTGTACTAGCTGGATGAATTACCAGTGATTTAGCATCTGCAACATTAGCAAGGTGAGAGAATATTTGAAGGGATTCTATAAATTTAATTCCTGCTTCCAATCCTCCTTTTATTCCAAAAGTAAATATAGACCCTGGTCCCTTAGGTAAATATTTTTGACCTAAGTCATAATATTTATTTCCTTTTAAACCTGGATAGTTTACCCAAGCAACTTTAGGGTGATTATTTAAAAATTCTGTAATTTTCTTAGTATTTTCCACATGTCTTTCCACCCTCAAAGATAAAGTCTCAAGTCCTATTAATAATTGGAATGCACTTTGTGCACTTAGAGATGCTCCTGTATCTCTTAAGTATTGAGCCAATAACTTTGTAGCATAAGCTGACTTTCCGCAATCCTTAGCATAATTTAATCCATTATAAGATAAGTCTGGTTCTGTTAAGCATGGGAATTTTCCACTTTCTATCCAATCAAAGTTACCACTATCAACTACTACTCCACCTAAAGTTGTTCCATGTCCACCTATAAATTTTGTAGCTGAATGAACAACTATGTCTACCCCATAATCAAATACTTTTACTAAATAAGGTGTTCCAAAAGTATTATCTAACATAAATGGAATTTTAGCTTCATGAGCTATCTCTGCAATTTTTTCTATATCAATAATATTTATTCCTGGATTTCCTATAGTTTCTGCATAAACAAGTCTTGTTTTATCATTTATAGCATCTCTAAAACTTTCTGGATCATCAGGATTTACAAAATGAGTTGTTATCCCTAGTTTAGGTAACATATTTGATAATAAATTAAATGTTCCACCATAAATTGTTGGTGCAGCAACTATTTCATCACCAGCTTGAAGTATATTTAATATAGCTGCATTTATTGCCCCCATTCCTGAAGAAAAAGCCACAGCTCCTACTCCACCTTCAAGTAGTGCCATTCTTTCCTCAAATACAGCCACAGTTGGATTTGATATTCTTGAGTAAATATGTCCATCTGTTTTTAAAGCAAATAAATCTGCACCATGAGCCACACTTTCAAAGCAATATGATGTTGTTTGATAAATTGGAACTGCTCTAGCTCCCGTAGATGAATCTGGTTGTTGTCCCCCATGAATTTGTAATGTTGCAAAGCCTAACTTTCTTTCACTCATTATTTGTATCCCCCTTGTTATTTAATATAAATAATATTAAACAATATATAAAAAACCTTACAAGTTATATCTCATAATATAAAAAAGACTCTTTTATCTTAAAGATAAAAGAGTCTTAATAATCTAAGATTTATCTCTTATCTTTCTTATGTTTCCATAAGTAGGATTTAGCACCTATCTAATATAGGTTGCTGGACTTCTTTGGGCCTATTCCCTCCATCACTCTTGATAAGATTTTTTACTATTAATTTAATAAGTTAATTGTATACATGTTTTTATTATCTTGCAATAAAAAAATTATTTTTTTTGAGCTACTCTAAGTTTTGCACTTCTAGCTCTTGGATTTCTTTCAATTTCTTCATCACTAGGAAATATTGGTTTTCTTGTTATAATCTTAACTTCTGACTTTTTATCACATTGACAAATTGGAAGCTCTGGTGGACATACACAACTTAAAGCTAAGTCTTTGAATTCATTTTTAACTATTCTATCTTCTAAAGAATGGAAAGTTATTATACAAACTCTTCCTCCCTTATTCATCATAGATACAGCATCCTCTATCATTTTATTTATTACACCAAGTTCATTGTTTACTTCTATTCTTATAGCTTGAAATGTTCTCTTCGCAGGGTGTGGTCCATCTATTCTAGCTTTTTTAGGTATTGCTTTTTTGATAACATCAACAAGCTCACCAGTTTTTTCAATTGGACCATTCGCTTCTCTTTCTTCTACTATGAATTTTGCAATTCTTTTTGCCCAATTATCTTCACCATAATCTTTGATTATCTTAGCTAATTGTTCTTCACTATAAGTGTTTACCACGTCATAAGCAGAAAAATCTTTTCTAACGTCCATTCTCATATCTAATGGTGCATCATGCATATAAGAAAATCCTCTATCAGCTTCATCAAGTTGATGAGAAGATACACCTAAATCAGCAAGTACTCCATCTATTTTGTAAACACCTATTTTTTCCAGTTCTGATTTGAGATTTTCAAAATTACTGTGTACAAATCTTACTCTATCTGAGTACTCAGCTAATCTTTCTTTTGCCGTAGCTATGGCATTTTTATCTTGATCAAATCCTATAAATAATCCTTTATCAGATAATCTCTTTACTATTTCTTTTGAATGACCTGCACCACCCATGGTACAGTCAACATATACTCCATCTTCTTTTATGTCTAAATTTTCAATACATTCATCTAGTAGTACTGACACATGATTAAATTCCATTTTTTCTTCTCCTTAAGAGTTACTAGTTAGCCTCTATTTTTCTTCTTTGATAATATTTTATGTAAAATCAAACAAACTATAATTGTTACTAAACTTATTACTTGAGCCATTCTAAGTTGACCAATCATAAGAGAATCTGTTCTAAGTCCTTCTATGAAAAATCTTCCTATAGAATATAATATTAAATAAGTTATAGCCAATTGACCTTCATATTTTTTCTTTTTTCTAAAACACCATAAGAATATGAATATACCTAAATCCCAGATAGATTCATATAAAAATGTTGGATGAACTTTTATTCCATCCACAATTATTCCCCATGGTAAACTTGTTGGACCTCCATGAGCTTCTCCATTTATATAATTTCCCCATCTTCCTATAGCTTGACCTAATGGAATACCAATCATTACAGTATCAGCCATTTTGAAGAAATTAATCTTTTTAATCTTAGTATATATAAAACCTGCTAATATACCACCTATTAAAGCCCCATGTATTGCCATTCCTCCACCCCTGAAATTTAATATTTCAGATAAGTGGTTTGAATACCAAGACCAATTAAAAATAACATAATAAAGCCTTGCACCTAAAAGTCCACATGGTATAGCAATTATGGCTAAATTTAATAAATCATCTTCACTTATTTTTACTCTTTTTCCTTCTTTTAATGCTATAAACACACATAGTATCATAGCCAATGCCATTAATACGCCGTACCACATTATATCTAATCCGAATATCGTAAATGCCACTCTATCCATTATTTCACCTCTTATAGTTTAAATAATCTTTTAAAAAATCCTTTTTTCCTTACTTCTTCTTTATAAGGTTTTGATATATTTAAATCCTCATTATTTATTATCGCATTATTATTTTTAACAAATAAGTTATCCGCAATTTCTTTTGAATATTTCTCACATACATATTTATAAGCATCTAAAAATATAGGTGTTCTTCTTTTGCTACGATGAGCATCTGTTCCAACTACATGAACCATATTTCTATTTATTAATGTATCACAAGTTCTTTGCAATTCTTTTCCACTTTTACCTAAAATACTATGAGAATTTATTTGTATTATAGCTCCAGCATTAATAACATCATATATTAAATCCGGATTTTCTTGAACTTCTATATATCTTTCCACATGTGCAAAAACTGGTATATAGTTTTTTTCTTTTAATTCATACACTATATTACATAAATCACTTGGAAAATTTGTAGGAGGAAGCTCTATTAGTATGTATCTACTATTATTTAAAGTGTAAAAATCTAATTCGTCAATTTGCTTTATTAAATCTTTAGTATAGTAAATTTCATTCCCAATTAATACTTCAATATCTATCATATTTTCTTTTAAAACATTATTAAAGTCTTTTAGCTCTTTTAATAATTCTTCGCCTTTTTTATACCTGAAATCTGGATGATAATGCGATGTATTAACAATCTTTTTTATACCTTGTTCCCTAGCTATTAGTGCCATTTCTATCGACTCATTCAAGCTTCGTGAACCATCATCTACCTCAGGCAAAATATGGCAATGTATATCAATCATAAAACATAGCCTCCTTATACCCTAAATAATTATATTTTTCATTCTTTATTATATCAGTTTCTTCTTAATAAAAAAATAGAATGCCTTAATTATAATGAATTAATAAATATTTTACAACTAAAAAAAGGATAATTAAAGTGTATTTTTAACTAAAATTACCTTTTTAATTAAAACCCTACAATTATCCTTTATTTTATTACATTTTCATTTTTATATAATTATTATCTAGGCTCTGCAATAGATATTACACAATTTTCTTCTTTAAAGTGATTATTTAATCTTTCAGTAACCTCTTCAAATGTAATTTCTTTCATGACTTCTACGTAATCAAGCAAATTTATGCCTTTAAATTTATAAGTTATAAAATTATTAGCTATAAAAGTAACTGAGTCGAAATATTTTATAAAGTTACCTATGTGTTTTTTCTTTGTTCTTTCAAACCCTTCTTTATCTAGACCTTCACATTTGAATTTTTCAATATAAGACATAATAATTTCTTTTACCTTGTGAGGATCTTTTGATTCACCACCTATAGATGTATATGAATAGTCTATTTGTGAAGAGAATCCTGCACCAAAACTTGGAGTTATAAGTCCTTGCATATATAAGTCTTCGTATATGGCACTACCTTTTTTAAATAACATATCAGTAAGAATATCTGTCATTACTTCATATCTTAACAATTCCTTACCTTTTATTCCTACTTTATCATCTTTGAAGCAAATAGAGAACATTGGCATCGATATAGGAAATTTTTCTACTATTTCTTTTTGTTTTACTTCATTAGGTTCTTCTGGATAAAATCTTACAATTTCTTCTTGAAGTTTTTGTATATCTTTATGATTAGCTTTTCTTACATGATTAAATACTTCTTCTTCATTTAAATCACCTACAACAAATAAAATCATATTTCCTGGGTTATAAAATGTATTGTAGCATTTATATAACTCTTCTTTAGTTATTTTATAAATACTATCTACAGTACCTGCAATATCTATTTTTGTTGGATGATTTATATACATTGCTTTTAATGCATTAAAGAATACATTCCACTCTGGGTCATCATTATACATCTTTATTTCTTGTTCTATTATTCCCTTTTCTTTTTCTACGTTTTCATCTGTAAAATATGGTGTTTGAACATAATCTATCAGATGTTCTAAACATTCATAAAAATATTCTGTGGCAGAAAATAAATAAGCTGTCATAGTAAAGTTTGTAAAAGCATTGGCATTAGCTCCATACTTCGAAAACTTATCAAATGCATTTCCACCATCTGGTTGTTCAAACATTTTATGTTCTAAGAAGTGTGCAATACCTGCATTCACTATCATCTTTTCTTTTTCATTTATAGGTATAAATTCTAAATCATTTGATCCGTAATTAGTTGCAAGGACAGCATATTTTTTAGTAAATCCTTTTTTAGGCATAAAATAAACATCTAAACCATTTTCTAATTTTTCATAATATAATTCTTCTTTTAATAATTCATTAACTATTTTTTCCATTATTATGCCTCCTTGTTATTACTTAAAAAGTATATAGTATCTAATTGAATATTTTTAAATGCATCAACTATATCTTCTACTGTAATTTTATCTATTCTCTCTATAATCTTTTCCACAGTTGCATTTGTTTGACCCATACTTTGCGAGAAGTAAAAATCAGATGCTCCTCCTATTGAATCCTTTATTGTTTTTAATGAACTTATTAAGGCGCTCTTGCTATTTAATAATTCTTCTTGTGAAATTTGTCCTTCTTTTAAGTATTCTAATTGTTCTTTAATTAGCTTAACTGTTTTATCATAGTTCGCATTTTCTATTCCAGAAGCTATAAACATTGATGTCTTATATTTTTCCAGTGAAGAATAAATATAATAACATAAACTTTCTTTCTCTCTAACATTTACAAATAACTTTGAATGAGGACCTCCGCCAAGCACATTAGACCCTACAAATAAAGAATAATATTTATGTTCATCTTTATAGTCAATGTTACATCTAAATCCCATAACAAGTTTCCCTTGAGTTATATCCATATCTTCTTTTATTACTTTGACTTCTTCCACCCTTTTATTGAAATCTGCTCTAGGTATTTCTATTATATTTTCTCTATGAAAGTTAAATCCGTCAGATATTATCTTTACTATTTCTTCTTCATCAAAATTACCTTCTACAACTATGTCTATAGGAGAAGTTTTCATAATTTCCATATAATGTTCATAAAGACCTTTTGCTGTTATTTTATCGATATCTTCTAAATAGCCTAAATCACTAATTCCATATCTTTCGTCTTTAAACATTTCTTCACGAGCACGCTCAATAGCATATCTTCCTTTATCATTTATAATAGACTCTATTCTATTTTTTAAATTTTCTTTTTCAATTTTCACATATTCTTCTTTAAATCCGCCATCTATAACTAAAGGATGATTAACTACTTCATCTAAAAATTCAACCACTGGTTTAAATATCTTTTCATCTAAATATTTCTCATCAGTACTAATAATTTTAAAAGTAATGACTTGTGTTTCACCTCTTTTACTACTATCAGCACCTATAGAAACTCCATATAAATCATCTTGATGCTTAGACATTTCTCTAGCACTTGGGTATTTTTCACTCCCACTTTTTATTATAGAAGGAAGTATAGCATTCATTGTTACTTCTTCTTTATCTAATAATCTTTGGATATAAATACTTACTAAGTTTGTTTTGAATTTTTCTTCTGGTATTAAAGTCAGATTAATGCCTTTACCTAAGTTTATTGTTTTATTTTTTTTCATTTTTACCTCCTATTATGAGTACTAACTTGTATATACAATAAATGATTTATATATTCAAAATTTTTCCTTTTACTTAATTATATATCTTTTATTATTTTCTAAAATACTTATTTTTATTTTATTTGAACATTTTTTATTAGGATATGCTAAAATCTAAGTTAAAATCCCATTAATAATATAAATTCTTACAAAAATAATGTATTTTACAAATAATAACTTAATTCAAACGTGTTTACACATATTAAGATTATGATGTATAATCAATATGTATGTCTAGAAAATATTAAGATGTGTTTACAATTTATGTATAAATAAAATTGACAAATATGTAAATTCATATAAGAAAGGAAGATTATTAATATGAAATTAGGTATAGTTGGATTACCAAACGTTGGTAAAAGTACACTATTTAATGCTATAACTCAAGCAGGAGCTGAATCTGCTAACTACCCTTTCTGTACAATAGAACCAAACGTAGGTGTTGTTTCTGTTCCAGATGAAAGATTAGAAGTACTTAGAGAAATGTACGATTGTAAAAAAGTTGTCCCAACAGCAATAGAATTCTGTGATATAGCAGGTCTTGTTAGAGGAGCTTCAAAGGGTGAAGGTTTAGGAAACAAATTCTTATCTCACATAAGAGAAGTTGATGCTATAGTTCATGTTGTTAGATGTTTCGATGATCCAAACGTTGTTCACGTGGATGGAAGTGTTGACCCACTTAGAGATATAGAAACTATAAACTTAGAATTAATATTCTCTGATATAGAAATATTAGAAAGAAGAATCTTAAAAAGTAGTAAAGCTGCTAAAGCTGATAAGTCTATCGCTGCTGAAGTAGAATTCTTAAAAGAAATATTATCAGTTCTTGAAGAAAATAAATCAGTTAGAACTATGGACTTAACTGATGATCAAAGAGAATTTGTTGAAACTTTAAATTTATTAACTTCTAAGCCAGTAATATATGCTACAAATGTTTGTGAAGATGATTTAGCTGATGAAGGCGAAAACAACGAATATGTTAACAAAGTTAGAGAATTTGCTGCTGAAGAAAATGCTGAAGTTGTTGTTGTTTGTGCTCAAATAGAATCAGAAATAGCAGAATTAGAATCAGAAGAAGAAAAGAAAGAATTCTTAGAATCATTAGGACTTGAGCAATCTGGTCTTGATAAATTAATAAAATCTTCTTACTCTCTGCTTGGACTTATGTCTTACTTAACTGCTGGTGTTCAAGAAGTTAGAGCTTGGACTATAACAATAGGAACTAAAGCTCCACAAGCAGCCGGTAAAATCCACTCTGATATGGAAAAAGGATTCATAAGAGGTGAAATAGTAAACTATAAAGATTTAGTTGAATGTGGTTCTATAGCTAATGCTAGAGAAAAAGGTAAAGTTAGACTTGAAGGTAAAGAATACGTAATGCAAGATGGTGACGTAGTTAACTGGAGATTTAACGTTTAAAAATTAATATAAAATAATTAAGTCAATGATGGATGTATTCCTTTATTGACTTTTTATTTTTACTATATAAATAACAAAATTTTTTAATATTCTGTATATTTTTCAAATACATTTTTTTACATTTAATAGTGCTATAATTATTACATTAGTAAATTATATTTTAAGGGGATGGGATTTTGAGAAGAAATGATAAGGCGGTCAAAGATATCGATGTAATCAAAAATATTATCTCTAAATGTCAAGTTGTCAGAGTTGCCATGTGTAAAGATGATGTACCTTATTTAGTTCCTTTAAATTATGGCTATGAGTTTAAGGATGGGGAACTTATTCTTTATTGCCATTGTACTAATAAAGGTAAAAAACTTGATATTTTAGATGAAAATCCAAATGTATTTATTGAAATTGATAATGAAAAAGATGTTATTGCAGGTAATACTCCTTGTGAATTTGGACTTGAATACTTTAGCATAATGTCTCCAGGTAAAGTTGAGTTTATACATAATATTTATGACAAAATCCATGGTCTAAATAAAATAATGGAACATTATACTTCTAAGGATAAGAATGACTTTAAAAATGAAGCTTTAAATAAGATTTTCTTACTAAAAATCACATGCACTAATCTTTCTGCAAAAATCTGTAGTAAATAATTTAGACTTTTAAAAAGGTGTAGTATGAAATAAAATATTTTATTTCATACTACACCTTTTATATTTATACTAATATTAATTAAGCTTATACTAAAAAAGCACATTGATGATTACATCAATATGCTTTTAAATTATCTTTTAAAGTCAATTATTTGTCTACTTCCAAAATCAACAGTAGTTTCACTTAACGTTGTATTAGCTATAACTCTTCCCTCTCTAATTGAATAATAAACTTTTACTTGCCTTCTTATAGCATCATACTCACTTTCTGCTGGAAGTATAATCATATTACCTGGCTTTCCAACCTCTATACCGTATTTATCACTTATATTTAAAGTTCTTGCAGAGTTGTTAGTTATTAAATCTATTGATTCATTTATCTCACTATACCCCATCATTTGACATACATGAAGTCCCATATGAAGGACTTGTAACATATTTCCTGTTCCTAGTGGGTTCCATGGATCCATTATATCATCGTGACCAAAACATACATTAATCCCTGCTTCGACCATTTCCTTAACCCTTGTGATACCTCTTCTCTTTGGATAAGTATCAAACCTTCCTTGAAGATGTATATTTACAAGAGGATTAGCAACGAAGTTTATTCCGCTCATTTTTAGTAGTCTAAATAATTTATATGTGTATGCCCCATTGTATGAATGCATTGCAGTTGTATGACTTGCAGTTACCTTATGCCCCATGTTGTATTCATAAGCTCTAGTTGCTAGAACTTCTATAAATCTTGATTGCTCATCATCTATTTCATCACAGTGAACATCTACTAATACATCATATTTTTTAGCAAGTTCCATCATTTTATTTATACTTTCTACTCCGTATTCTCTTGTAAATTCAAAGTGAGGTATAGCACCTATTACATCGGCTCCAAGCTTTAATGATTCTTCTAATAATTCTAATCCATTAGGGTATGAAAGTATTCCTTCTTGAGGGAAGGCAACTATTTGTAAAGTTACATAATCTTTTAATTCTTCTCTAAGTTCTATCATAGCTTTCATTGCAGTAAGCTGTGGATCTGTGGTATCTACGTGAGTTCTTATAAATTGAATTCCGTTTGCCACTTGCCAAGATATAGCTTTTCTTGCTCTAGTTTTTACATCTTTTATACTTAAGAATTCTTTTCTTTCTGACCAACGCTCAATTCCTTCAAATAAAGTTCCACTCTCGTTCCACTTAGGCTCTCCTGCTGTTAAAGTTGTATCTAGGTGAATATGTGGTTCTATAAATGGTGGTACTACTAAAAATCCATTAGCATCTATGATTTCTTCACCTGCTACTTCTATATTTTCTTCTATTTTAGTTATTACACCGTTTTCTATTAGTATATCTACTAAGTTGTCATTATTTCTTAGTTTTGCTCTTTTTATTAACATCTGTTTATCCTCCTAAGATACTTGCTATGATATTACTACCTCGCTAAGTTTATATTATGCTGCTATTTTTTCCTCAACTTCTAATTTTACTTCTTTTTTCACTGTTATTTTTGTTAATACTACATAAGTTATTATTGCCGTTAATACTGAGTTTACTGGAGTTATTCCAGGAATTGTATAAGCTCCTATTACACCTGCTACCCAAGCTATTATTGCATTTATATTTACTGATTTAAATTTAGTTGTTTTAAAGTCAGTATATTTTCCTTTGTTTATTATTAAGTAATCCGCTATTAAAACTGCTCCTGTCGCTGGTATAAATGAGTTTAACATGTTTAACCAAGCCATAAAGTTATTATAAAGAATCATTGCTAAAAGCGTTCCAACTATACCGTTTATTATAACCATTCTACTCTTAGGTTGCTTAGTTATATTTGCAAACCCAAGTCCTGAACCGTATAATGCATTATCATTTGTTGTCCATATATTAAGTCCTAATATTATTATTGCTGGTATTATTAAACCTTGTGCAAACATAACTTCTGATATATCAGCTTGTCCAGTTGCCATAGCTCCTATAGCTCCAAAAGCTAACATTAATGAATTTCCTATTAAAAAAGCTATTACAGTAGTTGATACCGCTGTCTTTCTATCCTTTGAGAATCTTGTAAAATCTGGTGTTAAAGTACCACCACTTATAAATGTACCTACAACTGCTGCCAAAGCAGCACTCATTGTCATACTTCCTGTTGGCTCTATAGATAATAATCCTGCTATTCCACCTACATCTGTTATTGCTTTTCCTGCTGATACACTTCCAAGTATAGCTATTGCAGGTACTGCTATCATACTTAATATTGTAAGTGACTTCATTCCAAAGTATGCTGTTGCTGTCATAAATAATCCTGAAACTATTATTAATGTCCATAAGTTTATTCCTGTTACTTTAGAAACTGGTATTGCAAACATTGCAACACCTACTCCAAACCAACCTACTTGTGTTACTGAAACTAAGAATGATAAAAGGTATGAACCCTTTTCTCCAAATGAGTATCTTGCAAGTAAGTGAGTTGAAAGTCCTGTATCACCTGCTATATAAGCTAAAAGCCCTGTGTAAATACATAATAAAATATTTCCGAATATTACCGCCTTTATAAAGTCTCCCATATTAAGACTTGTTCCTATATTTCCTCCTGCCAACATACTCGCAGAAAAGAATGCAAATCCTAGCATTACCACTAACATCGATAAGAATCCTTTCTTTGCTACTTGTGGTATCGCCTCTAATGAATAGTCGTGATCTTGATGTTGTTGTTTGTTGTTCATATTTATCTACCTTTCTTTTTAGTACCTAAAAAGAAAAACTCCCTGCAATTGCAAGGAGCTTCGAATCGTAATAATTTATCTGTTTATATCTAACTACCGATAGTTAAATGCAGATATAGTTATACTAAATTACTATCTTTTATAATTTTCTTCCGAAAACCTTGCCAGTTTCTCTGAACTGAATTAAAGGTACTATATGATTTTTTATTATATATAATTTATCATAGTTGTCGAAATTTGTAAAACATTTTTCTCTCATTATTTATAGTAAAATTTTCAAATATAAATCTATATGTAAAAGCGTATGTGATATAAAATCTACATACGCTTTTGTAAAGTATATTTATTTAACTATTTTAAACTTAGACTCTAATTTTATCCCAGCTTTTTCTCTAATCTTTTCTGCTTGTAATTTAACTTTTTCTAATAGTTCTGCTTCATTTAAAACAACTATTTCTCTTTCTTTCATTAACCATTTCCCATCACATATAGTTGATTCAACATTTTGACTACTCATCGAATACACTATATTTCCTATTGGATTGTGCATTGGTAATGAGTGAATATCATTTCCATTTAAGATTATCATATCAGCTTTCTTCCCTACTTCTAAGCTTCCTATTACATTTTCCATAAGTGCACACTTTGCTCCATTTAAAGTAGCCATTTCTAATATTTGTTCTGCATATACTACTTCTGGATTTAAAGTTCTTCCCTTATGAATTAAAGAAGTTAAGTACATATCTCTCATCATATCCATTCTATTATTTGAAGGAGCACCATCTGTACCTATTGATACTGGTATACCCTTATATAACATCTCTGGTATAGATGCAAATCCAAGAACAACTTTCATAGCTGCTGCTGGATTATGAGAAACTTTAACATTATTTAATCTGAATAAATCTAATTCTCTATTATTTAACCACACTGTGTGTACTGCTAATAAATTTGGTCCTAAAACACCTAATTCATTTAAATGTTCAACTGTTCCAAACCCTTTTCTAGTTTTAGCAAAATCTATTTCATCTGCAATTTCTGCTATATGCATGTGAATCCCAGTGTTATATTTATCTGCTAATTTTTTTGTTTTTACTATTAATTCATCAGAGTTATTAAATATTGTTCTTAAACCAAACCATATTTTAACTCTTTCATCACAAGAATTATTATATTTTTCAAATAGCTCTATTTGAGTATTTAGCTCTTCTTCACAAGTTTTATTCCAAGCTTCTGGTAATCCTTCACCATTGTCCATTACTGATTTTGCAAGGCAAGCTCTAATACCTGTTTTATCTACTGCTTCTACCATAGCATCAACATATTGACCGCCTGATTCTAAGAATGTAGTAACACCAGATTTTATTAACTCTATACAACATGCTATAGATGAAATTAGTGAATCCTCATAATTAAAACTGCTTTCATAAGGCCAAACTCTATCTCTTAGCCATGTAAGAAGATTTACATCATCTGCTATACCTCTACCTAATTGTTGAGATAAATGCACATGAGTATTTACGAAACCTGGCATTAATATTTTGCCCTTTGCATCGTAAATTTCAGCACCTTCATTTATTAAACTTTCATCCACATGACCTACAGCTTTTATTATGTTCTCTTCTATAAGTATACTACCATTTTCATATACTTCTCTTTCTTCATTCATTGTTATTAAAAAGCAATTTTTTATAAATAATTGTTTCATTTTATATCTCCCTTAAACATTCTAATTAAGTGCCAAATTTATTACTGATAAAATTCCTATTATCCAAAGTGTTAAACTTACTTTATGAGCCTCTTTTGAAACAACATGCATTAATATATAAGAAATAAATCCAAAACATAAACCTATAGATATGCTGTAAGTCAAAGGCATTAATAATATTGTTATAAATGCTGATACAGCTATTTTACTATCATCAAAGTTTACTTGTTTTATACTTGTAAACATAAATACCCCTACCATTACTAATGCTGGTGCTGCTGCGTATGAAGGAACAGCTCCTAAAAGTGGAGTAAATAATAATGTTACTAAAAATAATATGGCAGTAACTACTGATGCAAGTCCTGTCCTTGCTCCTGCTGCTATACCTGCTGCCGATTCTCCAAATGTAGTAACTGTACTTGTTCCAAGCAATGAACCTATTAATGTCGAAGTAACATCCGCATATAACATTCTAGGCAGACCGTTTATATTTCCGTCTTTATCTTCAAGTCCCATTTGTTTACAACAACTTATTAAAAATGCTAATGAGTCAAACATATCTATGAACATAAATGAGAATATTGGCCCTATTAAGGCGAACTTAAGCGCTCCTAATATATCTAATTTAAATGCTACTGGCTCTATACTTGGTGGAGCTGATATAATTGCAGTTGGTAATTCAACATATCCTGTAACTATTGATATAATTGTTGTTATTACTATACTTATTAAAATACCACCCCTTACTTTTTTTACTTCAAATACGAACATTAAAGCAAGCCCAAGTAAAGATATTAAAACTGTTGGTGTAAATTCTCCTAAAGCTACAAGTGTTGATTGGTCAGCAACTATTACACCCATACTTTTTAATCCTACAAATGATAGAAATAAACCTATCCCTGCTGCTGAAGCTATACTAAGTTCCTTAGGTATTGCCTCTGCTATATATTTACGAACTCCTGTTACTGCTAAAATAAAGAAAATCATTCCCGAGATGAATACCACACCTAAAGCTTGTTGCCAAGATACACCTTGACCTAAAACTAAAGAATAAGTAAAGAATGCATTTAACCCCATACCTGGTGCAAGTGCGAAAGGTGCATTTCCTAAAAATGCGAATATTAACGTACCAATGGCAGTAGCTAAAATAGTAACTGTTATAAGTGCTGCTTTGTCCATCCCCGCATCTGCTAATATGGCTGGGTTAACAAATACAATATATGCCATTGTTAAAAATGTTGTAATACCACCGATTACTTCTGTTTTTATGTTTGAACCACGTTCGCTATATTTAAATATTTTATCTAAAATTGATGTCGAACTGTTTTCTCCTCTTTCCATTTCATGCTGTCTTTGTGCTTCCATATTTCCTCCTAAAGATATATTAACATTACTAAAAAATTTCGTTTTCTCTGATCTACATGTCGCCAGCGACCTAAAAAAAAGATATACATTCTAATGAATAGAACATATATCTTTATAGAATTTAATCCTTAAGATTCTGTAACTATTCATAGTGATCTCATTTACGGTGAGTTCGTAGAAACTTATGGACCATATTACCATTATATACGAATATTTTTCTTTATTTTTTATTAATTATACAGATTTCGACAATATTTTTCAATACCTTTTCTTAAATTACATTTATTCTTTATATTGTTAATCCTTAACTATTAACTTCTTTAGAAAATAAGCTAACTTATTTATCTACTCTATATACAAAATTCAAACTATAGGTAACTAAATCAAAAACAATTGCTCAAATATTACTACTTGAATCCTGTCTATGAGTATAGATTTTGCAACAATTAAAGCCCCATAGAAAAACAAGTAAAAAGCATTTAATAACAACCTTTTATTTAATTTAATAATACACACTCCTCCTATTATTAGAAATATTAACATAGACATTAACTTAAGCATATTCAATTTTATAATTGAATAGTACTTTTCTACTCGTATAAAAATTATTTTTACTACAAATATTGACAATATTTTCTTTATAAATTATTATATTGAATCAATAGGATACCTTTAAGATAGTCCCGTGAGACTAATAAGGAAATGTACTTATATATTATTACAGTATTTTGCCTTAATGTTTTTTGATATTAAGTTTTTTGGTGTCCTAAACTAAAAACTTGGAGGATACTATGAACATAAAAACAACAAAAAATAATGCTAATAATTTAGCTATTAAAATGGTTATCTCTTTAATATTAGGATTAACTTTAGGAACATTATTTATCTTTTTAAGAGAAAATTTAATTTCAAATGGAAATGCAAATACTTGGACTATAATTAATAATTTATTATTCCAAGATATAAGTTCGCCAGATGGAGCCAATTCTGTAGGACTGTTTTATATAATAGGACAACTATTTATAAATTCATTACAGTTAGTTATTATACCTATGGTGTTTACATCTATAACTCTTGCTATATGTCATATTAGCGATACTAGAAAGTTAGGTCGTATTTCATATAAAACAATATTAGGTTTTTTAATAACTTCATTATTTGCATTAATTCTTGCCGGCATATTTGGACTTGTAGCTCATAAATTAGGATTATTTAATGTAAATATAACTAACATAGCTTCTAGTGAAGGTACTACTGGAAGTAACCCATTACTTGTATTTGTTCAAGCAATACCTAATAACATTACAAATGTATTTACTGATAATGGAAGAGTTTTATCTGTTGTGTTTTTAGCAGCAGTTTGTGGTCTATGCATCAATACTTTAGGCAATGAAATCCAAGTATTAAAAAAATTATTACAAGATATTAATAAGATAATAACTACTTTCTTAACTTTTGTAATAACTAAATTTGGACCGGTTGCAATTTTTGTACTTATTACAAGAACTTTTGCAATATACGGTATTGATCACTTAAAACCAGCTCTTGTATATGTTTTAACTACTACTATTGCATTATTAATATTCTTAACTGTTGGTTATGGATTATTTATAATGTTATCAACAAGATTAAATCCTATAATATTTGTAAAGAAAATATCTAAAGTAGCTTTATTTGGATTTTCAACATCATCATCTGCAGCTACTTTACCTTTAAATACAAAAACTGTAACTGAGGAATTAGGTGTATCTAAAGACATTGCCTCTTTCACTTTACCTTTAGGAATGACAATAAATATGAATGGTACTGCTATAATGCAAGTAATCGCTGCAATATTTATAGCTTCTAGTGCTGGATATGATGTAACTATAGTTAACATAGCTTTAATATCACTATTAGCCTTAATAGCTTCAGTTGGAACTCCTGCTGCTCCTGGTGCTGGTGCTATTATATTATTTACTGTATTAACTAGTATGGGATATCAAAATGATGCGGCAATACTTGCCTATTCATTAATTCTTGCAATCAACCGTCCAGTTGAAATGCTAGTTACTTCACTTAATGTGGTTGGTGATGCTGCAACATCAGTATATGTTGCAAAATCAGAAGGTGCTTTAGATGAAAGTATCTATAATAATTAATAACTAAAGAAGCTGTATTCAAACTTATTTTGAATACAGTTTCTTTTTATTCTTTAAAACACTGTGGGCTTTAATATAATTTAAAAAGTAAGCATATGAATTTTCAACACTTTCTATTTTTCAAATCCGTCATAACAAAGCGCGTATGCTTTTGGTTTAATATATTGTCCTTTACCTTTTTCGCCAACAAATTTTCCTCTTTCAGCAACAATCTTTCCTCGTAAAAATACTTTATCTGCTATACCTTTTCTTTCAAATCCTTCAAATGCTGCATAATCAGTTCCTTCATAACTATCTGCATGTGTAATAATACCTTCATATGAAGGATCATATATTACTATATCTGCATCTGAACCTGGAAGTATCACTCCTTTTTGAGGGTATAATCCTACTATTTTAGCCGGTGTAGTTGAGAATATTTCTACAAATCTTTGTCTTGAAATTTTTCCTTTTTCTACACCTTGAGTCCAAATCATAGCCAATCTATCTTGAACACTTGGACAACCATTAGGAATTTTAGCAAAATTATTAAGTCCATCTTTTTTCTTTTCAAACCCTCCTGAAACTGCTGCATGATCTGATCCTACCGATAATAAATAATTATTTTTTATTCCATCCCACATTGCCTCTAGATGTTCATCTGTTCTAAGAGCTGGTGAGCAAACATATTTTGCACCTTCAAAATTTGGTTTTTCTAAGAAAGATTGATTTAATGTAAGATAATGAGTACATGTCTCACCATATATAGGCAAACCTCTTTCATGAGCTGCTTTTATATGTTCCATTGCTCCTTTTGAAGAAACATGAACAACAAATAAAGGACATCCAGCAAGTTCTGCTAAATAAATAGCTCTTTGTGTAGCTTCATCTTCCACAATAGGAGGTCTAGAATATGCATGATATACAGGCTCAGTTTTGCCTTCTGCAATCAATTGATTTTGAAGAGTGTATACCATATCTCCATTTTCTGCATGAACCATTATTGTAATTCCATATTTTTTTGCAAGTTGCATTCCTTTAAATATAAGGTCATCTGGAACCATAAAAGGTGTGTATTTATACGCCATAAAAAACTTAAGGGTAGTAATTCCCGCATCAACCATTTTAGGTATTTCATCAAGTAAACTTTCACTAGTATCCATAACCATACCATGGAATGAATAGTCAGATGATGATTTGTCTTTTGCAAATTCTTCATCTTGTATTTTAACAGATTCTATTATACCTTTTCCCTTTATTTGAGGTGCAAAATCAACAATTGTAGTAGTTCCTCCAACTAAAGCTGCATGAGACGTTTCGAATGAAAGTGTGGCAAAGGATCCCATATGCACATGTTCATCTACTCCACCTGGAAATACATATTTTCCAGTAGCATCTATAATTTCATGTCCATCTTCACATAGATTTACTCCTATTTGAATAATTTTCTCTCCTTCAATAAGTATATCTCCAATAAATTCATCATTAGCAGACAATATTGTACCATTTTTAATAATTATCCCCATAAATATCCTCCTTTTAAAAATAGGGAGCACTAGATGTGATGTGCTCCCTATTTCTATTAAGTAAATACTTTTTATAAAATTTTAAGTACGTTTTATATTTGAATATTATTTATTATCCAATTTTCTTTCTGGAGTTCTATAAACACTTGAATCTATTCCTTCTAAATACTTGACAACTTCTTCAACAGAAACAACATCACAGAATTTAGCTTCCATATCAAATAAGTTCCACTCTATAACACCAGGAACTCTATCTCCAACTGTTCCTCTTGGTACTATAGTTTTAAATCCGTACCCAGTCGAATCCATTACTGTATGTCTAACACATGCACAAGAAGTAGCTCCCATTACTATAAGAGTATCTACACCTAAATAGTTAAGTGTTTGAGCTAAATGAGTTCCAAAGAAATTAGATGCATATTTTTTATGAATAACTGGTTCTTCAGGTCTTGGTTTTAATTTAGGATCTATTTCTAGCCAATCAGTATTTATATCAAGAGCACTCATAGGTATTTTTTCATCCCATCTTGGTAAATCCCATTGTCTTTCTCCAACATATCCAGTTGTTGTATGGAATATAGGTACTCCAGCTTTTCTTCCAGCTTCTAAAACTTTTAGAGCTTCTGCACAAACTTCTTCAGAGTGATCACATGTAAATGGATGACCTTCACTCATCCAAGCTTTAGCCATATCTACAGTTGTTATAGCTGGAGCTTTACCATACCCCATTTTTCTCATGAATCCTCTTTCTTTGTAAATCTCTCTAGCTTCTGCAAATGCCTTTCTTAATAATTCCTCGTCAAATTTATATTGGTCAACAAATTTGTAATCTTTATTTTCTGCCATAATTAAATCTCCCTTCAAAATTTTTGTTATTTATTAAGGGACTCTTCCCTTTGCCTTTATATATAGCAAAGTTCATGCCAAAACCAAGTCATCTAAAAATTCAGTTATACGGCCATTTCTTATCCAACAATTAACAAAGTATTTGCACTTTTGCAAAAATATACCTTCAAATTTATTAAACATGTCTTATATACAGTCTTTATTAAAAATGCAAAATATATTAGTTTTTTGCATTTTTACAAATAAAGAATATATTTATCTTAAAATTATTTTTAGTTCACTAATAAATTTATTTTAATATGTAAATTTTAAATTGTATTTATTCATTTTCCTTGATAGCGTTGAGTAATGTATTCCCAATACCTCTGATGCCTGTTCTAAAGTATGATATTTTTTAATAGTATCTTCAATAATTATTTTTTCATATAAACTTAAAAGATAATTTAACTTTTCTTTTTTATCATCACTTTTATACTCAGAAATCATTATTTGTGATAAAATTTTTCCTGGAATTGAATCTACTTCTATGTTTCTTTCGCTTACTATAAATAAGTACTCTACTATATTTTCAAGTTCTCTAACATTTCCTGGATAATTATATTTTATAAGGTAACCCATAGCTTCTTTTGATATAGTCTTATTTACTTTATATTTATTATTAAGTTTTTTTACAAAGAAATTAATAAATACAATTATGTCATCTGCCCTCTCTCTAAGGGGCGGTATTGTAATTGGAAAAACATTAAGTCTAAAAAAAAGATCCTCTCTGAAATTACCAGATTTTACGTCTTCCTCCAAGTTTCTATTAGTAGCTGCAATAACTCTAATATCAAGCTTTATACGCTCTTTACCTCCTACTCTTGTAATTTCTTTTTCTTGAATTGCACGTAATAGTTTTGATTGTACAGATAACTGTAGTTCTCCTATCTCATCTAAAAATAATGTTCCTCCATTTGCAAGTTCAAAAAATCCTATTTTTCCATTTGGTAATGCTCCTGTAAAAGCTCCTTTTTCATATCCAAAAAGTTCTGATTCAAACAACTCCTTTGGTATAGCCGCACAATTCACCTTAATAAAAATATCATTTTTTCTTCTACTTAATCCATGAATATATTTGCTAAGTACTTCCTTACCTGTACCTGATTCACCATATATCATAACTGTTGAATCGAAATCCGCAACTTTACTAGCCAATATAGCAGTTTCTTTCATTGCTTTACTTTCAAATATAAATTCTTCATTTTTATTAATTATTTTTTTTAAGCTCGTCATTTCTTGATTAACCTTTTCTTGATTGGCAACGTGCTGTTTAATTTCCGATTTAAGTTTTAATAGCTCTTCAATATTTCTAGTATTATTAATAACACCTATGATATTGTGATCATTATCAAAAATAGGTTGTGCTGAACTAAATGCAGATTTACCTGTTACATATTTATGTGTAGTGGAAACTGATTTCCCCATCTTCAAAACATCCAACGATATGGCTTTATTTATAGTTCCATCTTTTAAAAGCGCCGATAGATTTTTATCTATAATATCTTTCCTTTCTAACCCTGTAATTTTTTCATACTGGGAGTTTACATAGATTATTTTACCACTTCCATCTGTGATTAGAATTCCGTCAAAAGATGAATCTAGAGCTTTTTTATAAAAACTTGTTAACAAGATTTCCACCCCTTTTTAGGATTTTTCTCCTTAAATTTACATATTTTTATCTTCTTTATGACTAATATTCTATTTACAGGTATGATTTCCTTCAATTAAATATGTTACTTTCAGCTATATCTAAATCAGCAGAAATCCTCACTTTACAAAATTAAAATATTTTAATCATAAAAATAAAGGGAGAAAATAGTTAATCTTCTCCCCTTATTTCCAAATTTATATGATTTTAATATTTACAAAATTCATCTCTTATTGAGATCATTTCTTTAATTATATCATCAACATCTAATACCATTTCCATCATACCTATTTGCTCTTCATATACATTGCTATCAAACTCTTCTTTTACTTGAGGTTCACAAGCATGATATACTTGAAGTCCTAACTGGACTCCTGTCAATGGACCAGCAAATGTTGGATCTCCTGCAGTAACTGTTTCTGCAGCAAGACCTGCTGCCTCACCTTCTGATGCACCTAAAATAACCACAACATTTCCACAACCAAATTCTACTGCAAATTCCTTTACTCTTTTTTGATTTTCCAAGTCCATTGCTCCAGCAGCTGTTCAAACAAAACATTCTGTTGAAGAAAAGACAACTTCTCCTCCAGCTGTTTTTACGCACTCTTCTATAGCAGGACCTGGAATACCATCTCTATCTCCAATAATAATAACTTTTTTATTTTCCAGTATACTCATCAAAGCATATCCCTTATAAATTCTTATATAATATTAAAAAGTTTTTATTCAAATACAGTTTGATCATTTACTTCTGTTTGCAATGCTTTTAAAGCCCTTAAAACTAATTCTTTTCTTATTTTTTTACTTCCTTCTTTATCTAAGTCTGGATTTCCAAGAGGATGCGGTATTCCAATAGCTGGTACTATTCTATTTGCACCTATTGTTAAAGAAATAGGAACTACAGTACAAATATGAACTACTGGTATACCGTATCTTTCTATTTCTTTTACCATCGTTGCACCGCAACGAGTACAAGTACCTCACGTAGAAGTTAGAATTACACAATCTACTTTATCATCTATTAATTTTTTACCAATTTCTTCACCAAATCTCTTAGCATTACCTACACTTGTTCCTGTTCCTGTTGTAGCCATAAAATAATTTGATACGTCTCCAACTACACCTTCTTTTTCTAACTCTCTTATTACATCTAAAGGAACTACCAAGTTAGGATTCTCAAGTACAAAAGATCTATCATAACCACCATGTATTGTAGTAAATTTATCTTTACTCATAAAGTCCATACCTGATAAGTCATATGTCCCAAACTTAGTTGCACTAGAAGATTCAATTTTATCTGGATTATCTGTAGGAACTATACCTCCAGAAGTTACTAAAGCTATTTTAGCTTTTGACATATCTTTTATAGGATTTGCTGGCACTACTCTATCAAAATTGGGCATTGGATATTCTGTTTCAAATTGATTTTTATTCATTTTTTTTACTAACATATCAACAGCTCTTTCAGATCCTCTTAATTCATGGAAATAATTTTTTCTTATTCCTCTTTGAATATATCCTTCTTCTTCTGGTGAGCCTATCTCTTCTTTTTTAGCTAATTTTAAAGCTAACTTAGCAAAACCTGGTACAGATTTTCTAAGTGTTGCTGCTGAATTTCCAGTAGATATAATATTTAAATCTAATTTAAACATATCTACTCCTGGATTCTCTTTGTACATACCTGTAATTACAGGTATGTTTAACTCTTCTTCTACAGTTTTACAAATTGCACCACAAGCAACACCGTATCTTCCAGCATTAAATGCTGGTCCTGCTATAAATAAATCTGGATTTTCATCTTTTATCATTTTTAAAAGCTCTTTTGTAGCATCTTCCATATGTTCTCCAAAATAAGTATCTCCACATATTACAGTTGATACTATTTCAGCTTCTTCATCAAAAGCTTTTTGAATTGCCATACCAGGTCCTACAACTCCGCTTCTTTTTTCAGGGGGTATATTTGCTTTTTCTTCTCCCCCTACTCCAGCAAAGAAATTGTTTATATAATGAACTACTCTTATTTTACTCATAATCTTCCCTCCTTCTTTTTAATACCATTTAGCAGTTAAATGATTATATCCATTAGCTATAGTTGATGCTATTATTATTTGAAGTTCTGCATCCATACTTCCATCTTCATTTAAACAACCTTTGTATCCGCCTATCATCATTTCCACATATTCAAGAGTTCCAATTATCTTATCCATTGCAGGAAAATGAACAACTAAATTACCTTGACCACAAGAAACAACTGCATCAGCTTCTTTAGTAGCATCTGCTACAGATTGACTCTTACCATCTCTTCCTGGAAATTCATCTGTAATGAGTACCACATCTGAACCTACATCAGTACATTTTTTACAATTCATCATTAAATCTGTGTCTGGATTTCCATAACCTTCTTCAGTAATAATAACTCCATCAATTCCTAAGTACTCTACTAGTTTTGCTACCATATCAGAACTTCTTTCTTTATCCATCAAAAATACATTTTCATTAGTTAAAATAACACCTACAAAATTTAAATCCTTTCCATGTCTTTTATATAAATCCTCAATTACAGGATTGTTTAAATGATGATAAGTTGTAACCTTATCACAAGGTGCAACACAGTTTCCTGAAATAATAGCTCCATCCATTATTTCTGTAGGATACATTAAAGTTGGTACTATTTGTTTTGCATCTACACCATAATAATATGTGTCATGGAGTAAACCTTGTGATTGTAACATATGAACATAAGCCACTGTTGGTAAATTAGGATACTCTTTTATTTGTTCTCTTATAGGTTTAGTTTCATAAACTATAACTTCATCAGGTTCTACATCTCTTCCTACTTCACCTAAGTAAGTAGCTACTCTTAAACCAGCCATTCTAGCTGCTTGCTCATATGAATGTGCTTCTAAATTATCCTTCGGTTCCATCATTATGCATAAATTATTCGTCATTGAAAAAGGTGTATATTGTGCTATTGGTCCGCTCATGTCAATAATTCCTTCTTGAAAGGCTACAATATTTCCTCCTGTAACAACACAAGCACCTTTTAACGCATTAGTTCTTCCACTACCAACTGTTTTCACCTTGTTCAAAATTCCAGGGAATATACTTCCTTCCCCAAAAACTTTTACCCTAGGCTCAATTACATCCTTAACAGGAGCTATTCTAACAGATTCTCCCGGTCTAGCTATATCCACATTTACACTTTTTATTCTATCATCACTTAACACTATCTCTTCTACTTCTCTCTTATAAACATATAATACTGAGTCTATAACTTCTGTCTTCTGTGCAAATTGAATATCATTAATAAATATCTTTCCTAATTCTAACTTCATGAAGCAACCCCCTTGCATAAGTTTTATTGATTGATTTATTCTATAATTGCAAAATAATTTGTTTACTTTTATACAAGCAATACTTATGCCAAAATATATAAGTTATAAAATCCACCTATACAGCCATTCTATTTATAAATAATACCTATAATTTTGCAGTTTTGCAAAAATACATAGCATGGTTATTCTTTATGATTGAAATAATGTTTTACCAAAATTGCAAAATAAAATTCTATTTTGCAATTTTGCAAATAAAAAATTCCCTTCGCCTGAGCGACGTGTCGTCGCCAACGGCTTCGTCCGTTTCTCAAGTAGCAAAGCTGAAAATTATATGTTATCCACAAAACAGATAACATATAATTCCTTACAATTAAAAAGTGTGCATTTTACCTCAAAATGCACACTTAATCTATATTATTTAAATACCCTATTTATAAACCTATCTTATTAATTATTTATAAAACACTTGATTTTGCTTTAATATCATATTTCTCAAAATCACCTTCCGAACAGAAGATTTCAATTTTTCTCTTCTCACCTGGAGCTATTTCTGTCTCATTAGTAAATGACTTTTCTATAACTGTTCCATCTGAATCCATTAGTTTATATTCAAATTCAACATAGTCTAAAACCTCATTACTAGTATTTTCAAAAATACCAACTATCTTCGTACTATAATCTCCTCTTTTTACTTCCCATTTTATATTTTTAGCCATTTCTTGTACTTTATTATCATTTTCTACTGTTTCTTGTTCTACTTCTTTTATTGCATTATCTACACTAGATACTCCTGCTCCAACTAATGCTGCGCAACCTCCAACAACAACTACAAATCCTATAATAATACCTACTAATATTTTTTTCATTTTTTACCTCCATAAGTAATTCTCTAGTCATAAATTAATTATATAAATCTACTTATGGTTATTGGTATGCTGTCAGCATACAAATGAAATTTTTTTAATTCATAGTTAAAGTTAGTAATCCTCCTCCAATCAATAATATACCTGTACTATAAATCCAATAACCTACTACCCTTATTAAAATTCTTTCACTTTTTAATAAAGGTAGTTTATTTTTTATATTTAGATAATTAGTAAATATAAAGTAAATAGATAGCAGCATCACAACAAGTGTTACATTACCTAAAAACTCCTTGAAACTTTTAGCAATAAATAATCCCATTATTAAAAATAAATACCAAAAAGTAGCACATATCATATAGATAAAGTTTTTAGATCTAAAACCTGGTAATGTTTTAGAATTATTATTCAAATGTTTTTTTAAATCAAGAACATTATCATATCTTTTTTCTGCAGAAATATGAGTACATTTTTTTATTATGTCTTTTAACAAAGTATTATTCAACTCTTCTTTTATATGTTTTCCTGTGGTTAAAACATTCATCATTACACCCATAGCATATATATCACTTCTACAGTCTGTTTGATCAAATCCAAACTGTTCTGGAGACGCATATCCTTTTGTGCCTAAAAGTGTGGTATCTAAGCTTTCACCTTCTTTGTAGGTTCTTGATATATCAAAATCTATTAATTTTAGTACGTTATCGTTACTTATAATTATATTTGCTGGTTTGATATCCCTGTGAATTATAGGTGGATTTAAACTATGAATTTCATTTAAAACGTCACATAAGGAAATCATATATTTAATTACCTCTGACTCTTTTAACTTATTTTCTTTTTCTAAAATTGTTTGTAAAGTGTCTCCATTTATAAATTCTTCAATAATTATAAGTTTATCTTCATTTTCTAATATTTCATAAATTTTAGGTATATTTTTAGAATTTATATTCTTTATGCTTTCATATATTTCTTTTGTATATTCTTTTATTTCTTTTTTAATATAAATTTTTTCATCCTGCATATTTTGTACTAAAAAAATTTCAACTTTTCTACTTTTGTGAATGGATTTTAGCTCTTCATATAAAGATAATTTAAATTCTGTATTTATATTCAATTTTGCACCTCATCTTATTGATTTTGTAACCTTAAAATTATATCATATTACAAGGAGAGGTGAAATATATATGGAAAATCTAGAAACTGTAAAGCTTATGAGCTTATTAAATAATATAGATGATGAATCTAATTTGGATGATTTTATATCAAATACTTTAGATAATTCTAAAAATATAAGACTTTGCGAATACTTTGAAGAAGTATTTAGAGAAAAAAATTTAAGTAAAAGCACTGTTATTAAAAATGCTGATTTAGATAGAACTTATGGTTATGAAATTCTGAGAGGAGATAAAAAACCTAGCCGAGATAAAATTTTACAACTCTGCATAGGCGGTGACTTTACTTTAGCTGAAACAAATAAGGCTCTAAAAATAGGTAATTGTGGTGAGCTTTATCCCAAAATTATGAGAGACAGCGTTATAATATTTGGGATAAATAAAAATTTAAATATACTTCGTATTAATGAACTTCTATCTTCTTATAATGTTGCATTATTAGGATATGAATAATAATATTATTATTTACTAGGATAGACTATCAGTAATTTCATCTTCAAAATATAGTTTACTCTTGATGCTACAAATAAAAATAAAATACTTACAAATAAAAAAGTGTAGAAAAATCTACACTTTTTTATAATCATATATGAAAAGTTAATTTATTTCATCAATATTATATGGTGTATTTTGATATACACAATAATTTAACCAATTTCCAAATACTATATTGGCACTTTCTCTCCAAGTTACTAAAGGAGTAGTTTTATCATCATCATTTTCAAAATAATGTTTAGGTACGTCTATAGTTAGCCCTTTATCTAAATCCCTTAAATATTCTCCTTTTAAAGTTTCTCTATCATACTCTAAGTGACCGGTTATAAATATTTGTCTTCTACTTTTATTTGCCACAATAAATACTCCTGCTTCATCAGATTCTGATAATATATCTAATTCAGCAACCTTTTCTATGTCTTCTTTTTTAATTTCTGTATGTCTAGAGTGAGGTGCATAAAATATATCATTTAATCCTCTAGTTAAATTATCATGTTCAATATTATTTCTATGTTTAAATACTCCAAATAATTTCTTCTCTAATCCATATTTAGGAACATTATAATGATGATAAAGTGCAGCTTGTGCTCCCCAACATATATGAACTGTGGAGTAAACATGAGTTTTGGTCCAATCCATGATTTCCTTTAATTCACTCCAATAATCCACTTCTTCAAATTCCATCTGCTCAACTGGCGCTCCAGTAATAATAAGTCCATCAAATTTTTCATTTTTTACATCATCCACATATCTATAAAATTTTTCTAAATGTTCCAAAGGCGTATGATTTCCAGTATATGATTTCGTTTGAAGTAGGGTTATTTCAACTTGAAGTGGTGTGTTTGAAAGATATCTAAGAAGTTGATTTTCAGCTTGAATTTTTATTGGCATTAGATTCAATATCCCTATTTTAAGTGGTCTAATATCTTGATGATCCGCTCTTTCTATATTCATTACAAAAATATTCTCATTGGATAGTACATTGTATGCAGGTAACTGTGATGGTATTTTTATCGGCATTTATTTTCCCCCTTTTCATTTCCCTTTTTATCTATTTAGCATTAATTATAGCACAATAATATCTTTTGTTAATTAATAAAGCATACTAAAATATAAGGATAAGGTTTTATAATAAAACCTTATCCTTATATTAAGTAATATTAAATTTACATAAATAATCCTTTTACAGTTTCAGCAAATGATAATAATGAACGATAGCTTATAGCTAAAGTTACACATAATATACATAGTCCTAATACATTATTCCAAAGCTTATTCTTATATTCTCCTAAGTCCTTATGATTTAATACATATATTAAGAATATTGCGATAATTGGTAATATTATAGCATTTGCTGCTTGAGCAACTAATATAAGTTCTGTTGGACTTGCAGACATTCCAAGAGCACTAAGTACAATACCTACCCCAAGAACTATCATCCAAACTATCTTGAACTTCATACTTTTCATATCTTTTTCATATCCAAGAGCACCTGTTGTAGCAAACGCTGCTGAAAGTGGTGCTGTAATTGCAGAAGTAAAACCTGCTGCAAATAATCCTATACCAAAGAACCATTTAGCCCATGACCCAAGAAGTGGTTCTAGTTGCTGTGCCATAACTGCTCCACTATCTACTGCTACACCAGTTCCATGGAAAGATGCTGATGCTGAAATGATTACAGCCATAGATATAAGTCCACCAAGTCCTATAGATATAATTGTATCTATTCTTGCATTTTTTAGATCTTCTTTTTTAGTCCATCTTTCAGACACTGAAGATGCATGTAAAAATAAATTATAAGGAACTACTGTTGTCCCAATAAGACCTACTATAGTTAACCAGTCATTTGCTCCTGCACTTGGTACAAACATACCTTTTATTATTGCTCCTAAATCTGGTTTTGAAACTATGGCAGTAGTAAAGAATGTTACACTCATAACTAAAACTAATCCGATTAATATTTTTTCTATCTTTTTATAATTCCCTGACCAAAGTAATGCAAATGCAACTACACCTAGTAACGGTGCCCATATAGTATTTGGAACCTGTGGTATTAATGTTGAAAGTCCCATAGAACCACCAACTAAGTTACCTGTTTCATAAGCTATATTTCCTAAAAATATGGCAACTATTACAATTCCTACTGCTATTGTTTTTAATGTTTTACTAGAAATTTTTTCTCTAACATTTTCTCCTAAGCCTTTTTGCGTTATTATTCCAAGCCTTGCAGCCATCTCTTGGAATATAATTGTGGCAATTGTTGAAAATAACATTGCCCAAAGTAGAGTATATCCACTACTTGCACCTGATTTTGTACAAGTTGTTATTGTTCCTGGTCCTATAAATCCAGCTGCTATTAATGCCCCTGGACCTATGTTTTTTAATCTTTCTTTAAGTTTACTTTCTTTTTTGACGATTGTTTCAATTGAACTATCTTTTAAAACTTCCATTTCCATTCCCCCTTCTAAATTTTTAAAATAAGATTATAAGACCTGAGATAATGGTTTTATCTCTATATTTTCTTCTTTTAATTTTTTATTTATTTTTTTTACAAACTCCAAAGCTTTTATTCCATCTCCATGAACACAAATAGAATCAGCTTTTATATATATTTTTTTTCCACTTATAGTTTTCACTTGTTTTTTTGTTATCATATCTATTACTCTGTTCATTGCTTCTTCTTCATCAGTTATTACAGCACCCTCTTTTTTTCGACTTACTAAAGAACCATCTTCTTCATAAGCTCTATCTGCAAAAACTTCATTTGCACATTTAAGACCTATCTCTTCTCCAGCTCTAACTAGCTCACTTCCACTTAATCCAAGCAATATTATTTTTTTGTCAAATTCATATATACCCTCACATATAGCTTTGGCTAAGCTATAGTCTTTAGCTGCCATATTATATAATGCTCCATGAGGTTTTACATGATTAAGCTTTACATTTTTACTTTTACAAAATCCATATAATGCCCCTATTTGGTATTTTGTATATGCTTTAGCTTCCTCTAAAGAAATATCCATATTTCTTCTACCAAACCCCATCAAATCTAAAAATCCTGGATGAGCTCCAATAGATACATTATTTCCCTTTGCTAATGCTACTGTTTTTTCCATAACAACTGGATCTGATGCATGAAAAGCACAAGCTATATTTACAGAAGAAACATATTTAATAACTTCTTCATCTAATCCTAATTTATATCTTCCGAAACTTTCCCCTAAGTCACAATTTAAGTCTACTCTATACATAACATCATCTCCCAAAATACTTCTATTCCTTTAAATCTTCATTTTTAATATCCGTAATTAACATATGTCCTGGTGAATGAGTTATAACTATCCTTGGCTTCACATTCATAACTACTGATTGAGGTGTTACACCACAAGGCCAAAATACTGGTACTTCACCATTTTTAATAGTTACACTATCTCCAAATTCAGGATTGTTAATATCTTCAATTCCAATTATCCCAGGGTCTCCAATATGGATTGGTGTTCCATGAACCTTTGGAAATTGCTCTGTTACTGTAACTGCTTTTATTATTTGCTCATAAGGAATAGGTCTCATACTTACCACCATATTTCCTTTAAATATTCCTGCTTCCTTGCATTCAATATTAGTTTTATACATAGGAACATTACAATTTTCACTAATATGCCTTACTTCAATATGATTTTTTATTAATTCTGATTCAAAAGAAAAACTACATCCTATTAAAAAACTAACAAAATCTTCTTGCCAAAATTTTTCTACGTCCTCATATTCTCCCCTTAATATCCCATTTTCATATACTCTATACTTTGGAATATCTTTTGCAATATCTACATCTTTTGCAATATATTTTAACTTTCTACTCCCTACGTCTGATACTTCTAAAATAGGACATGATTTTGGATTTCTTTGTGTAAACAATAGGAAGTCATAAGCTAAATCTTTAGGTAAGATTACTAGATTTGCCTGAGCATAACCACTACACATACCAGATGTTGGTTTTGTATACTTACCTTCTCTAATTATTTGTCTAACTTTAACTGGTGACTCCTTTGAGTAATCCATTTTTATTCCCCCCATTTTTATCCTAATAATTCCTCTATGAATCCTGTATTTGCTTTACCCTCTACATAAACTGGATTATTCACAATGGAATATTGAAAATTCACATTTGTTTTAATTCCTCCTACAACTAGTTCATCTAAAGCCATTTTCATTTTTTCTATAGCTTCTTTTCTATTACATCCGTGAACTATAATTTTACCTATCATAGAATCATAGTTCATGGGAATTTTGTATCCAGAATATACAAATGTATCAACTCTAACTCCATTTCCTCCCGGAAGATTAAGTGAAGTAATTTTTCCTGGACATGGTAAGAAATTATCAGCTGGATTTTCAGCATTTATTCTACATTCAATAGCATGTCCTTTTATTTCTATATCATCTTGTGTAAAAGATAATTTTTCACCATAAGCAATCTTTATCTGCTCTTTAATTAAATCTATTCCTGTAACCATTTCTGTTACTGGATGTTCCACTTGAATTCTAGTATTCATTTCAATAAAATAAAAATTAAAATCTTTATCCATTAAAAATTCAATTGTACCTGCATTTTCATAATTTACTGCTTTAGCCGCTCTAACTGCTATTTCCCCTAGTTTTTGTCTTATTTCACTACTTATTGCTGCTGAAGGTGACTCTTCTATCATTTTTTGATGATTTCTTTGTATGGAGCAATCTCTTTCTCCTAAATGAACCACATTTCCATGACTATCACCTAAAATTTGGACTTCTATATGTTTAGGATTTTTAATATATTTTTCCACATACATGGTATTATCATTAAAGGCATTTACTGACTCTATTTGAGCTAAATTAAATAATTTTTCAAAATCAGAATCTTCATCTACTATTCTCATACCCTTTCCTCCACCTCCAGAGGATGCTTTAACTATGACCGGATATCCTATTTCATCTGCAATTTTCTTACCATCTTCACTTTCAAATACTGGTTCTTTGCTTCCAGGAACTACAGGTACACCTGCCTCAATCATAGTATTTCTTGCTTTCGACTTGTTTCCCATTGAATCAATAATTTTACTATCTGGACCAATAAATTTAATATTATTTTCTTTGCATAAATCTACAAAATCACTTCTTTCAGATAAGAAACCAAAGCCTGGATGTATAGCCTCAGCTCCACTAATTAGAGCTGCTGAAATAATCTTTGTCATATCTAAATAACTTTCTCTTGAATTTCCTGGCCCAATACATACTTTTTCATCTGCTAAAACTGTGTGAAGTGAATTTTCATCTACTTGCGAATAAACTGCCACTGTCTTTATTCCTAAAGTTTTACAGGCTCTAATTATACGAACTGCTATCTCTCCTCTATTTGCAATTAATATCTTATTAAACATAACTATTCTCCCATAATTAAAGTACTTTTATTTTTACTAAATCCTGTCCATATTCAACAGTGTCATTATTATTAATTAAAATCTCCTCAACTATTCCATCATAGTTACATTTCACTTCATTCATAACTTTCATAACTTCAATGATTCCTATTACCTGATCTTTAGATACTTTATCCCCTACATTAATATAAACATCTTCTTCAGGTGATGGTGAAGTGTAAAAAGTTCCTATAAGCGGAGATTTAATGTACTCAAAATTATCTGGCTCTATTTTGTCAACTTTGTCTTTTATTTTTAAATCCCCATTATCATTTTGCGATGATTGCTGTATACATGTAACGTCTTCAGTTTTCTTTTCTATTTTTATTTTTGTATCTCCCTCTTTAAATGAAAACTTTGTAAGCTTAGATTTATCTATTGCATCAATTAATTCTAATATTTCTTTAAAATCCATAATAATGCCCCCTTATGCACATTTACTATTTAGTATTTAACAATTTCTCAATTTTCTTAGATGTATTTCTTGGATTTAATACTTCTATACATGGTCTGTTAATTTCTTTTTTAAGTTCTTTCATTTTCTCTATTTCATCTCTATAAATCTTCTGTGCTTTTTCTATAGATATTTCTTCAAATCTTATTTTGTCTCCAGTTTTACTTTGAGCTAACTTTTCTATATCTACAGAAATAACAGTTGCAATTTTTGTATATCCACCTGTTGTCTGTCTATCACTCAACATAATAATTGGCTTTCCATGGGAAGGTACTTGTATTGAGCCTAGAACTATTCCATCAGATATTATATCTGCCGAGCTCTTATGCTCTATTTCTGGACCATCTAGCCGACATCCCATCCTGTCAAATTCCTTTGTCACTTCATATTTTTCATTTAAAAATGTAATAATTCCTTTATTCGTAAAAGCATCATCTTGAGGCCCTAATATTACCCTCAAAACAATTTCTTGTTCTTCCCTCAACTTAAAATCTAATCTTCTAGATAAGTAATTTGTTAAATAAGTCTTTGGTGAAGAAAATTTAATAAAATCTCCTTCTTTTAAAGCTCTTCCTTTATATCCACCTAAAGAGCACTTCACATTCGTTGATTTACTACCCATTACTTTTTCAATCTCTAGTCCTCCGCAAAAAGCTATATATGCTCTAGCTCCTGTTTTTGCATTTTCAAAAGACAAAACGTCATCTTTATTAACAAATATAGCTTTGTACATTGATACTTCTTTTCCATTTAACTTTGGATTTAAATCTCCACCAGTTATAGCTATGAAATTTTCTTCAGTAAATTTTATTTTTGGTCCAATTAAAGTTATTTCAAGTCCAGCCTCATCTTCTTTATTGCCTACTAAAAGGTTTCCAATTGCTAAAGACCTTTTGTCCATAGCTCCGCATACAGAAAACCCCAAGTCCTGATATCCTATTCTTCCAAAATCTTGTACAGAAGTATATAGGCCAGATTGTTGTATTTTAATTCCCAACTCTATGCACTCCCTTCAACCACATTACATTTATATATTCCCTTGTCTACCAAGTCTTTTATTTTGTAATATTCTTTTTTATCTATTGGCCTAAATTTTATATAATCTCCTGCCTCATATAAAATCGGATTATTTCTATTTAAATCATATGGTTTTAGAGGTGTTCTACCTATAATCCTCCATCCTCCTGGGGATGCTAAAGGATAAATCCCTGTCTGTTTTCCACCAATTCCAACAGCTCCTGCTTCTAATTTTAATCTCGGATTATTTAATCTTGGTGTAACTAAACTTTCATCCATCCCTCCTAAGTATGCAAACCCTGGTAAAAATCCCAGCATATATATTAAGTATTCTTTTGCACTGTGTAACTTAATAATTTCGTCTTTTGATAATTTTGTATACTCACTTACAAAATCTAAATCTTCTCCAAATTCTTCATCATAACAAACTGGAATTTCTATAATCTTTCTTATTCCATTGTCTTCTACATCTATTGTTTTAAGTAGATTAGTTATTATATCTTTTACCTCACTAAAAAATAATTTTGCCGGGTCATAATAAATCAATAGCGCCTTAAATGATGGCACTGTTTCTACTATTCCATCTATATTTAATGATTTAATTTTTTTATTAAAAACTTTGATTTTATTATTAATTTCATAATTAATCTCTTCGCCAAATTCTAAAGATAAGGCTGAGTCTCCAACTGGTAAACATTTCATTATCCCACCTCCATTATGATTCATAATCAATGTCACATATCAAAACATACCTATATTTACCATATTCACCTTAGTATGAATTGTATCTCACAGCCTCTTTTTTTGCAACACTTTTTTTAAAACTTGCATAATATTCTTTAATCATCAATAGTATTTTTTCTTATCATATATGCAAACCTTAGTTTTTTAAGTATTTAAGATGTTTCATTTTATAATATTTTCATTTTATTTCCCGTATACTTTTGCATACACAGATTGTTTTCATTCATATATGTTACATTTCGAACATTTAATTTCATTTGTTTGAAAATTCCGTAATCTAATCATTTTGAATGATAATTCTATTTTTCTTCAAAATAAAACCATAGAATATCCAACCAATGGATTATTCTATGGTTTAATATACATTTATACCACTTCTTTTTTACGTGAATCAAGTTTGTAAACCACCTCTACATCTTCCTTTATATATATTTTTACGCAAAAATAATCAAACTTTATAACACACTAAATAAATCTAGTGTGCTATAAAATTTGGTCCTGCCTACACTATCAATAACATGTCAAATCAATTTATTATCCAGCTGTAACTATACAATATTGTTTTCTCTTTACAATATTAAGACGAAATTTTTTTATTTTTCTAATCTATAACCTACTTTAAATATAGTTTTTATTGAATTTTTCAAATCTAACTTTTCTCTAATTCGTTGAACATATCTATCTACAGTTCTAGTTTCTCCACCATACTCAAATCCCCATACTCTATCTAAAATCGGTTCTCTAAATAGAGCCATATTTTTATTTTGTAAAAATAATATTAATAAATCATATTCCTTTGAAGTTAAGTATACCTCTTTATCATTTACTTTAGCTTCTAATCCATATTCCACTGTAAACACTTCGTATAATACCAAAGATAAATTTATAGATATTAAATCTCTAATTACCGATTCATCTTCAACAACTAATATTCTCATTAGCTGACCTCCTTATTTGAATTACGTCTATAATTAGTTATAAATTTTCCATTATAATCAATGATAATAATAAATTTATTGTTATAACCATTTTTATTAATAAAAGTGCAAACTCTATAATTTGTTTTAACACCACAGTTACCACTCAAGTCATTTTTATACCAACTTATATTTCATTTATAGTCATCATTATTAATTCCACCTCTGTAGATATTGATATAAACTTGAGAGTTCTTACTATCCATATCCATATCAATATCTAATAATTTTTTTTAAATATAAGTATCAATTTTTATAGCCTCATTTCTATTAATCAAATTTATTTATTTTTTCTTCTACTTTTTTAGCATCATAAGTGTATTCTTTACCTTCTTCATTTGTTCATATATAGTTTATAACTTTTTCATGTTCTTTTTTCTTTATCTTTACTTTGTCTATACTTTCTTTTCATGCCCAGCCTCCACTGTTATTAATTTTCTTATACACTTATATTAATCGCGAGAGGTTTTGCTTTTTTATTTATGTTGTTTCAAAGTTGTAAAATTTGTAGTCTTTATACAAAAATATCTTTTATTGTAATAAAGTTCATAAAATAAATAATAAGCTTGATTATAAACATAAATTATTATATTATATTACTTAACAATATAAATTCCCGAAGGGGAGTAGCTTTCACATGTGTGATAATCAACCGTCATTACGGATAATATCCCGGTTGATTAGCAAGGTAAAACTTGTTAGCAAGACCTTCAGAAAAATATTCATTCCATACTCATGAATGTTTTTCTGAAGGTCTTTTTAATTATTTACGAAGGAGATTAATATGAAAAAATTTAAAGAAGAATTTATAAAGTCTGTAAGATATATAATACCTATATGCATTATATTTATAGGAATACTTGCACTCAAAAACTACAGCCATATAGCTAGTTTTTTTAGTAGTAATTTCACAGTACTTAACGATTTACTTGCACCATTTTTCATAGGTTTTATAATAGCATATATGCTTAATCAACCTATGAAAAAATTAGAGGAAAAGTTTAAGTTAAAAAGAGGAATTTCAATTTTAATTATTTATGGAGTAGCATTAATTATATTAGTATTTGCATGGTTATTTATTATTCCAGTTATAAAATCCAATATTGATGAACTAGTTCTTTCTATTCCAAATGGTATAGATCAAGCCCAGAATTTAATTAATAATATTTCATCACATTCTAAATTTGATATAAATAACCCTAATATCAAAAGTCAAATTAATGATTTTATTACCAAAGTTCTAGTTCCATTATCAACATTTACAGCGTCCACTGTAAGTAATTTTATTATCAATTTGATGAGTACCATAGTGTCTTACACTATAAATATTGTTCTTGGATTAGTTATATCAGTTTATCTACTTTTATCAAAAGAAAAATATATTAAAGTTGTAAGTTTATTTTTCAAAAAAATATTAAAACAACATTACTTTAAAGTTAAAGAGTTTATTAATATCTTAGATAATAATATTGGAATATATATAATGGCAAAAGCTATGGATTCTACTATTTACGGAATTATATGCACTATTGTTCTTGCATTAGTAGGTTCAAAATATGCTATATTTATAGGAATAATCGCAGGTATGACTAATATGATTCCTTTCTTCGGACCTATACTAGGTACTGTTATAGCTGTTGTTGCCAACTTATTCTTCTCTATCGATAAAGCTATCTTAGTTTTAGTAGTTATGATAGTTGTTCAACAATTAGAGAGCGCTATATTGGAGCCTCATTTTGTCGGAAAACAAGTTGGTGTCCCACCAATACTTACAATATTTGCTGTAACATTCGCCGGAAAATATACAGGATTTTTAGGTATACTATTAGCAGTACCAGTCACTGGAGTATTATTAGTTTATTTTAAAAGATATATTTATAATAAAAAAGAAGATAACTTATGTGATACTTTATAAAAGTAAAAAAACCTTAGAATATGTTTTATTAACTATTCTAAGGTCTTTTTTATTTAATCCATAATATCTACATCTTCACCTTTTAATATTTTATTAATATTTCTAACTGCACACATTTTCCCACACATTGTACATGTATCTTCATTCTCTGGTTTAGACTCTGCTCTATATCTTCTTGCTTTTTCACTATCTATAGCCAAATCAAACATCTTCTCCCAATCTAAATCCCTTCTTGCTTTACTCATTTCATTGTCCCAATCAGTAGCACCTTTAATACCCTTTGCTATATCAGCTGCATGAGCTGCTATTTTAGATGCAATTATTCCTTCTTTTACATCATCTACAGTAGGTAGTCTTAAATGTTCTGCAGGAGTTACATAGCATAAAAATGAAGCCCCATAAGTAGCTGCTATTGCGCCTCCTATAGCTGCCGTTATATGATCGTATCCTGGTGCCACATCAGTAACTAGTGGACCTAAAACATAAAAAGGTGCGCCTTTACAAACAGTTTCTTCTATTTCCATGTTAGCTTTTATTTGATTTAGTGGCATATGACCAGGACCTTCTATCATTACTTGTACATTTTTCTTCCAAGCACGAGTAGTTAATTCTCCAAGTGTAACCAGCTCTTCTATTTGAGATACATCTCCTGCATCTGCTATACTTCCTGGTCTACAAGCATCTCCTAAACTTATAGTTACATCGTACTTTGCACAAATATCTAGTATTTCATCATAATATTCATAGAAAGGATTTTCATTGCCTGTCAACTCCATCCATGCAAATATAATAGAACCGCCTCTAGATACTAGGTTAGTAAGCCTATTAGATTTTTTAAATCTTTCTACTGTATGTCTATTTACTCCACAATGAAGGGTCATAAAATCTACACCATCTTCTGCATGCATTCTAACAATATCTAGCCATTCTTTTGCAGTTATCTTTTTTAAAGGTTTGTTATAATAAACTACTGCATCATATATAGGAACTGTACCTATCATTGCTGGACACTCTTTTATTAACTTTCTTCTAAATGTTTGAGTATCTCCAAAAGAACTCAAATCCATTATCGCTTCAGCTCCTAGGTTAACTGCATTCATAACCTTTTCCATCTCAATATCTGTATCAAGACAATCTTTAGAAGTACCTAAATTCACATTAATTTTTGTTTTTAGTTTTTTTCCTATTCCATAAGGATTTAAAGAAGCATGATTTTTATTTGCTGGTATTACCACCTTCCCCTGTCCTACTAAATCAAGCAATTCTTTAACTTCCATATTTTCATACATTGCTACTCTTTTTATTTCTTCTGTTATTATTCCCTTTCTTGCTGCATCCATCTGTGTTGTGTAATTCATTTTATTCCCCTTTCATTTTAACCTTATAATATTTTATTTATTTGCAATAAAAAAATCTTCCTTACTTTGGCTATAGTTACTCAAAATAAGAAAGACTCTCTTAATATAAAAAGTCGTACAATAAATGTATGACCTTTAATCAAAATTAATAAATAATGTAATTAACAATAAAATGTTAACACAAAATATATACAATATTTCATCTCCCTACGTCGGCATTATCCAAACAGGTTCAACGGGTTTAGAATTAAAAATTCATTCTCAGCAATAGCTCCCCCAAATATTTTATTTTAACTTTATTTTAGCACTGTATTTTATCAAATTCAACATTATATATTTATTTTACAGCTATAACAAGTTATTTTATTTTAATCATAATACTTCTCCAAAAATAAAAACCATATTGAATTAACTATCAATATGGTTTTTTATATACTATTATTTTTATTAATTTAAGATTAAAATTATTAAGCAGCTTTTTGTTCAGCTTCTTTTCTTCTCTTTCCAAGTTCTGCAACTGCAGTGTAAAGAACGTCAGTTGAAGAGTTTAATGCAGTTTCAGCAGAGTCTTGTATAACCCCTACTATGAATCCAACACCAACTACTTGCATCGCTATTTCGTTTGGTATACCAAATAGTGAACAAGCAAGCGGTACTAGAAGTAATGATCCTCCAGCTACTCCTGATGCTCCACAAGCAGATACAGCCGATAATACTGATAATATTATTGCAGTTCCTATATCAACTTTTATTCCTAATGTATGAGCAGCAGCTAAAGCAAGAACAGATATTGTTATTGCAGCTCCACCCATGTTTATAGTTGCTCCTAAAGGTATAGATACTGAATAAGTATCCTCATCTAATCCTAAATCTTTACAAAGTTTCATGTTTACTGGTATATTTGCAGCAGAACTTCTTGTGAAGAATGCTGTAAGTCCAGATTCTCTTAGACATCTAAATACTAATGGATATGGATTTTTTCTTGTTGCCATAAATACTATTATTGGGTTAACAACTAAAGCAACAAATGCCATACACCCTAATAATACTCCTATTAATTTACCATAGCTTAATAATGATTCTATACCTGATGTTGCTATAGTATCAAATACTAACCCCATTATACCGAATGGTGCTAAGTTTATTACCCATCTTACAGCTTGAGATATTGCATCAGAAACATTTACTATAACTTCTTTAGTTGAGTTAGCAGCATTTTTAAGAGCTAAACCAAATACTACAGCCCAAGTTAATACTCCTATATAGTTAGCATTTGCTATTGCATGCACTGGGTTATCTACTACATTCATTAATAAAGTTTTTAATACTTCTCCAACTCCACTTGGTGGCGCCACACCTTCAGCTCCAGCAGTAAGAGTTAATGTTACTGGGAATAAGAAACTCCCCACAACAGCTACTATACCTGCTATTAATGTACCTACTAAGTATAGACCTACTATTGATTTTATGTTTGTTTTCTTTCCTTCTTTATGTTGGCATATAGCAGCCATAACTAAGAAGAAAACTAATATTGGAGCTACAGCTTTTAAAGCTCCTACGAATAATGATCCTAAAATTGCGATTGGTGCTAATTGCGTTGGCACTGTTAATGCAAACGTTATACCGATTACTAAACCGATAATGATTCTTTTTACTAAACTAATATTATTCCATTTGTTTACTAGATTTTTCATACTTTTTCCCCCATGTGTTTTTTCTTGAATTCATAATAACATTTTTCGACAACGTTTTCAAGGGAAAACCTTATTTTTTTTGAAAAAGTTTTCCTAATTTTATAATTATAGTAAGTTTTAAAATTTAATTACAGCTTATATTAGTTTCACAACATCCTTCAATCCTTTATAATTACTAGCTCATATAATATCTTTAACTTTTATATAAGTATTTTTTCTAAAACTCTATATAATTTATTTTTTATATATAATTTATGAAAACATTATCCCAAGAGTATATATTTTACCAAATTCACATCATCAGTTATTATATTTTCCACACCTAATTTTATAATTTTCCTAATATCTTCTTCATCATTTATAGTCCATATATGTATTTCTTTATTATTTTCATGTATTTTTTCCACTAATTCTTTTGAAAGTAGATTATATTTTATGGATATAAAATCACATTCTAACTTTTCAATATTATCTATGGGGTTGCTAATTATATATCCTGTTTTAATATCCTTATTATCTTTTTTAAACTTTTCTATTGTTAATTTATTAAATGAGGACACTACTACATCTTGTGACATAGAATATTCTTTTATTAATTTAGACACCTCTTTAGATAATTCATAACCCTTTTTATTATTCATTTTTAACTCTATATTAAACTTAATCTTTCCTTTAAAATTTTCAAATACTTCTTCTAAAGTAGGTATATTCTCATAGTCATACTTTTTATTTTTATAAGATCCATTATCAACTTTCTTAACTTCTTCAAGTGTCATATCTTCTATTGATTGATTTCTACCGTTTACCCTTTTTAAAGTATTATCATGGAACAGCACAACTTTATTATCCTTTGTAAGTCTTACATCTACTTCCACATAGTCCGCATTTTCCTCAATAGCTTTAGCTATGGATGTAAGTGTATTTTCTGGATAATATAAAGAGCTCCCTCTATGAGCAGTTATTAGTATATGATTATCTACAGCATAACCATTAATAATATTAAATGATAATATGATTATGATAGTAAACATAATAAATATAGTTTTTTTCATACTAAACCAACTTTCTATTTTTCTTTTATTTTACCTTTTAATTTCAACTTTTATCCAAAATATAAAAGGAATGGCTTAAACCATTCCTTTTTTCACTATAAATTTTCTTGCATATATGTAAATACAGTTTCAACATACTTTCCAAAATCTTCTTCATTATCCGGAAAAGAAAATTCTTCTATATACTCCATTGTTTTGTCTAAGACTAACTTGAAAATAACTTTTTTATCAGCTTCTTCTAGTTCAACTTGAACTCCTGTTTCTGGATTTATCAAAGAACTTAATAGATAATCTGTACACCCTCCAGCTAATTCTGTAATTTCCTCTATTTCAGCAAGTTCTTCTTCACTTATATTAAATTCATCCATTCCTGCCATTCTATGTCTTCCCTTCTAAATATGTATTTGTAATATATCATAAAAAAATATATATAACAATAATTAAAACCAACTTATTTGGCTTCTTTCATATTTACTTTTATAGTCATCTATTATATCCTCCATCTTATATAAGATATTATATTTTTCACACTCTTCTTTAAATACTGTCCATAAGTAATTTACATTTTGACACGGATTTTCATATACCTCTCCAAATGCATTCATATATGTTTCATCTAAATTTTGTTGTGGAAATATTTTTCTCAGTTGCTCAAAATAATACTCTCTTTGATTTTTTCTAAGTGTTACTCCTAAGCCATATGAAAAAACAAATTTAGCTCCACACTCATAAGCTTTTTTTATAATATTTTTTATATTTTCTTCATTGTCATTAATAAAAGGCAACAATGGCATAAGAAGTATTCCTGTGTATATATTATTATCACTTAATTTTTTAATAGCCTCAAACCTTTTGTTGGATGTACACACTTTTCTTTCAATCTTTTTACATAGCTCATCATCAAAAGTTGTAATAGTCATTTTAACTATAACAGGTGAATGGCTTTGTATTTTTTTCAGTATATCTATATCTCTGGTTATTAAATCACTCTTAGTTGCAATTCCTATACCAAATCTGTACTCATCTATTAATTTTAAAGCTTGTCTAGTCAGTTCATATTTTTCCTCAAAAGGATTATAAGGGTCACTCATTGCCCCCGTTCCAACTACTCCCTTTCTTCTTTTAGATTGAAGTTCTTTTCTTATTATTTCTATTGAGTTTTCCTTTATTCTCACTCTATCAAAATCAATAATTTGATAACAGCTACTTCTAGAGTCACAATAAATACATCCATGACAACAACCTTTATATATATTCATATTATATTAATTCCAAACCAATGAGGATTTTCATTATAAGAAGAAGATATAATTGTTTTTGTTGGTATAAATTCCATAAAACTTCAATCCTTTCTTAATTGTCTAGTATTTTATTTATAATATTCTAAACTATTTTTCATTATATTTATGGATTATATCATAAATATAATTTCCTAACATATATTTTATAAATTTATTAATGGAGGTTAATTTATGGATAGATATTTTTGTACTCAAAATCAAGTAATCATTATATAATAATTACTATAAGAATTTGGAGGTACGAAATGAGATTGAAAAATTTACTTCACTATAAAGATTTTCATTCAGATGATATCATATTTGATTCTTTAATAAAAAGTACTGATGATGAAATACTTAACTATGTAATTAATGTTACATCAGATTTATTAAATGGAGTTTTTTTAGCTGATGATTTTAAAATAAACTCAAAAGAAAATCTAATTAGTTATGAAGAAAGAGAACTCGGAGAATTAGCTACATATATAGGTATAACACCTTTTGTACAGTCTACTTTAGCAAAAGGAACTAATTGGCAAGAAAAAGCAACTTCTTATTTAGAGTATTTTATAGGATATATCATTGGAACAATAGATAAAGAAGAATTTTTAGGTAATTTAATAGAAATGAGAGAAGTATTAAATATGTCTAATAAATTTTATACTGGATTAGTTATTTACTTTGGTGAAAATAAAGAATTTATTATTAATGGTATATTAAATAAATTACAATTTTAATTATTATTTATAAGAAAAGCACTACTAAATCGTAGCGCTTTTCTTATATAACCTTATTCATTGTCCCAAAAATTTTCACATAAATGCTTAATATCATTAGGCTTTTTTATTCTTACATAAGGATTCCATTCCTGAGGAAAAAGACTTTTATATCTATAAGTTGAATATCTATTATCTAAAAGTAAAATCACACCTCTATCCTTAGATGTCCTAATACACCTTCCAACAGCTTGAAGTACTTTTATCATTCCTGGATAAACATAAGCATAATCGAAACCCTTGTTGTTCTCATTCAACTGTTCTTTTATTATATCTCTTTCTCTGTTTATTTGTGGCATGCCAACACCAACTACAATAATACCTATTAGTTTATCTTCAGTTAAATCTATCCCTTCTGAAAAATGACTTCCCAAAACACAAAATCCTACATTAGTTTCTTTGTTATCATTATTAAACAAAGCTAAGAATTCTTCTTTCTCTTCCTCACTCATATTATTTTCTTGAATAATTACATTAAGGTCTGCATATTTATCTCTAATTTTTTCATAAACCAATTCCATATATTTATATGATGGAAAAAACACCATATAGTTTCCATCTTTACATTCCACACAGGCTTTAATATACTCTACTATATCTTCCGCTGTATCTTTTCTTTTATCATATGTTGTTGAAATATTATCACCTATCATCAATAATCTATTTTTCACATCAAAAGGACTCTTTAAATTTATTATAAAATCCCCATCCTCGCTACCATAAATTTCTTTATAATAATTTAATGGTGTTAAGGTTGCCGAAAAAATTGTTGCAGATTTAGATCTATTTATTTTTTCTACAATTAAGTCCGAAGGGTTTGCACAAAATAATTTTATATTAATTCCCAATAATTCATCACTATATATGGTTTTGTAATTATTATCATAGAAATTTGAAATAGATATGAATTTATTAACCTCAAAATATAAATCTAGCAAATCTGAATTTTCTTCATTTGATCTTGATAAATATTCATCCATAAACTTCATTAAAGTATTAAACAGTTCTAGTAATGCTTTAGGCAATTCATTTTCAACCAGATATTTTTCTTTCATTACATCTAATACTTTTGACTTTTCTAAAAAATAACTTTCAATTTCTTTTATTAAATTTAATATCCTTTTGTCTTTTTTGCCTATTATTTTTTTCATTTTTATAAAAGTATCTTGATTTATTTCGGCAGAGTACATGTTCCTACTTCTATCTAGTAAATTATGTGCCTCATCTACAAGAAAGGTAAAATCTGTTTTTTTCACATCAAAGTATCTTTTTAAATAAACTCTAGGATCAAATATATAATTATAATCACAGATAACTATATCACTAAACATAGTTAAATCTAGACATAACTCAAACGGGCATAGTTTATAGACTTCACTTATTTCGTCAATATTTTTTCTGCTAAAATCATCATATTTATTTAAAATTTCCTTAAGTGCATTATTTATTTTATCAAAATAGCCCTCAGCATAAAGGCAGTAATCTGGATTACAGTTAATTTCAGACATCTTGCATATTTTTTCTTTTGCAGTTATTGTTATACTTCTTAAATTTAATTTTTGTTTTTTCATCAGTCTTATAGTGTCGTTTACTACTTCTCTTGTTATAGTTTTTGCTGTAAGATAAAATATCTTTGAAGTTTTTTCTTCTCCCATTGCTTTTATTGCAGGAAAAAGTGTTGATACTGTCTTACCTGTACCTGTTGGTGCCATAGCAAAACATTTTTTGCTGTCTACTATACTTTTATAAACTCTTACCGCAAATTCCCGTTGTCCCTGCCTATATTCTTCAAAAGGAAACTTTAAGTTTTTAATGGATTCATTTCTTATTTCCATCCATTTTTTCTCCATACTGGCCCATGACTTATATTCATTAATCAGTGCAAAGAAAAATTCTTCTAATTCACATATTTTGAATTTTTGTCTCAGTATCCTTGTAGATTTATTTTCTATATTATAATAAGTTACTTGTAAATCTATATTGTCCAAGCCATTATGAATACAATACATATATCCATAGCATTTTACCTGAGCCCAATGAAGAGGATTAGTATTCTCATCTATTAATAGTAAATCTTTTGTCGTAGTTTTTATTTCATCAATTATAGTTTTATTATTTTCAATTAAAAGTCCATCCATTCTGCCTTCAACTTCTATTTCAATTTCATCAAAAGAAAAAGTATGTTTTATAGATACTTCTGAGGTATATTCATCCCCATAAGATTTTTGTACTCTTTGATGTCCTCTAATTCCTTCAATGGCCTTTATATTTCCTACAAACCTATTGTCTATACTACCCTTTTTCATAATAAGCTCTACTAGGCTTCTCACCGATATTTTTATTTTTTTCATAATAACGTCCTTATTCATTTTTTATAAGTGTTTCTCTTATATCTTATTATATACAAATTTACTATAAATTTAAAACTATCACAAATTTATTAATAAATGTAAATTTGAGTAACATCTAAGAGTATTATGTCATATTATAGGATATAGGCATTAAATAAATATGTCTTAATTTTATTACAAGGGAGGACAGTGAATTATGAATAAAGATAAAAACTCAATCAATAAAGCTAACTCTTCAAGTATAAATACTTCTAACGCTTCTATTATAGTTCAATTTGCTGTTTATACTAGCGAAGAATATCTATCTACCTTGTTAAATACTCTTGAAGAAAATAACTTAAATATCGCTGCATATTATATATCAGCGGATAATAAAAAGCTAAAATTTGTGTTTATTGTTGGTGAAGATAATGTCCAGTCTTCAAGTGATGTAAATATTACAAGAAATATCTTAAAACAAAATAGATTTAAATTTGATGAGACAAAGGTAGTAAGATTATCAACATCCAATAATGTAGGTTTACTTGCATATCATTATAATGAATTAATTAAAACTTTAACAGTTTATAATTCTTATATTGGAGAAGATGGAAGTATTATATATGAAACTTGTTGTCCAACTAAAACATTGAAAGTAGTAAACGAATTAGCTTAATAATAAAAGTTTGCTTTGCTTAAGCGATTACGTCGGTGAATTACTTTATGTCACAAAGGTGGAAATTAAAAAAGTGATGAATTATTTTTTAATTCATCACTTTTTATTGTTTATAATTAATTATGCTGTTTCCAACTTATAAAAATCATAAAATTTTTCTTCTTTTTTTATTAAATCATCAAATCTACCTTTTTCAATTATTTTACCATCTTCCATAAAAATTATCTCATCATATAAACTTAATAATTCTTCGCTCATCTTATGTGTAATAGTTATTAATGTAAGATCATCCAAATTTAATAATTTATTTTCAATATCATATCCTGTTTGCATATCTATGGCAGATGTCCCTTCATCTAAAATAAGTATTGGTGTTTGTTGAATTAAAGCTCTTGCTATTGCTATTCTTTGTCTTTGTCCTCCAGATAAGTTATTACCATTCTCACCTACCAAATAATCTAATCCTTCTTCTAACTCATTAATAAATTTATCTGAACCACTTAGTTTTAATATTTTATTTATATTGTCATTGGAAAAATCCTTATATAAACAAATATTATCTTTTATATTTTTATCAAACATATATACATTTTGATGAATAATAGAAATCATCTTATTAATTTTTTCTATATCTACACTTCTAATTTCTTTGTTATCATACTTAATTTCTCCACTATAATCTGCATAGTATCCAAGAATTAATTTCGCTAAAGTTGACTTTCCACAGCCACTAGGTCCTACAAGGGCATACTTTTTATTTTTATTTATTGTTAAATCTATACCATCAAGAATATGTTTGTTATCTTCATATGCAAACTTCACATTACTTACCTCTATAGCATTTTCAAAGGATGGATTTTCAGTTCCTATAAAAGTACTATCTTTATAATTTGATATATCATCTAATCTTTTTATTACAGAAGTCATAGAAGTAATTTTTGGAACATAACTCATTATCATAATAACAGGTTGAATAAAACTTCCCGATAGTTGGACAATCGCAATTAATGTTCCCATAGTTATATTTCCTTTTAGTACTAAATAAGCTGATAAAAATACTGCAACAAATTGAGTTCCCATACCAAGTAATTGTGATAAAGTCTCGTTTATTACTAATAATTTATCTGCTTCAAATTTAGTCTTTGCTAAATCTATATTTTCTTCTTCAAATTCTTTAAAAGCATCTTTTTTCAAATTATAGGATTTTATAATATCGTATCCACTAAGCATATCCTTGATTACAGTAGTAAATGATGTTAATTTATTTGAAAGATTCATCTGCTTGCTTTCTAGTTTTTTTCCAAAAATACTTGGTACTATAAAAATCAGTAACATACTTAAAAACAAGCAACCAGTTACCAATGGACTTAAATATAATAATATTCCTATTGTTGCTAAAAATGCCACTGAAAATTGTAAAACTAGCAACAAAGAAGTAATATAATTTTCTTCTACTAGTTTAATATCGTTAGTTAGTGCTGATATGTAATCTGCCGTATTTTTAGAATTAAAATCTTTGTAGTTATGATTTATTATTCCAAAAAATATTTTACTTCTAAGTTCTTTTGTTACATTTCTAATAAACATTTTGCTAAGTATATCATAAATAAAATACAATAATCCCATAAATGCACAATAAATAAGAGTAAAAAGCAATATTTTTTTAAACCCTTCCATATCTCCATTCATAACTTTGTCTATAGTAGATTGTAATAATAATGATACACCTACCATAGTTATTGACGATATAACGCTAAATATTATTGTAACAATCAATAATAACTTATTCTTTTTAATACAATCCTTCATATCTCTTCTCCCTCCGTCATTATAATAATTAATCTAACTTTTTCTTAATTTTATGATTATTAATATGCATATGCAATATAACTAATAAAAAAATAATTACAACTATATCTAAATCTATAATTGTAATTATTTCTTTATACATTTGTTCCCCCCAGTCGCAATAAATTACTATTATTCAACATTACTTCCTCTCTAAATTATATACAAATGTAGGTCAAAATGTATTACGAAATTTATTACATATGATTTTCAATATAATTAAATACTTAATTAGGTAAAATAAACTAACTATTTTTATATAAAAAAGCAGTTTTGACAACTAGACTTACGTTCTCAAAACTACACTTTGTGTATTCATTTTATCATATTTTAAAATTTCATTGTAAGTAAAACTTTCATTGTATCAACTTTAGAATTTATTAAAATCTGATATTATATTTATTTAAAACTCTATAAAAATAACGCCCTACAAAGGACGTTATTATATATATTAAGTTCTTATTTTCTAGCGAACATTTTTTTTGATTTTATTTGTGCTATTAAGTTTAATGCATATCCTACTACACCTATAACTATGAATGCTATACAAGTAGTTTGTAGTCCTAATTTGCCAGATAATACAGCGAAAAGTAATGCTGATATCGAACTACCTAAAGCGTAAAACATACCTACCTTAGCCATTTTTATAGTACCATCTTTAGTTCCAAATACATCTGAAGGCATAAATGCTGGCCCCGATGTTATTGTATATATTGTTAAACCTGCAAGTACTGGAACTAAAAATCCTATAGCACTTCCTTCTGGCATAAATGCCATTATTGCTAATGATGCTATTGTAGCTACTCCTGATAAAACCATAGGCATAAATGAACCTAATTTATCAAATAATTTACCACCTGCAACATTACCTACTAAGCAAGATACACCGAATACTGAACCTGCTATACCTAATTGAATTGTTGTAAATCCTTTAGTTACTAATACTGGTATTGCTTGTGTTGATACACCAACAACTGCGAAACATAATAATAATGACCCCAAGCAGAACATCCAAAATATCCCATTTTTATTATTTTCTTTATCAGATAAACCTTCGAAAGCTTGTCTAGTCGCTTTAACTTCACCTTTTTTAGATCCTTCTTCTACTACTAACTCTTCTTGCTTAGGGAATCTAACAAACGCTAATGCTAGAGGAACGCCTATAACTATCATAGCTATGCCTAAGTATATATAAGTTTGTCTCCAACCTACATTATCTAATAAGTTAACTACTATTGGTTGTAAGAATACGTTACCTAATGATCCTCCAGCTAAAGCTATACCTAACGCTGTACCTCTACCTTCACCTGGGAACCAACGAGCCATCATTACTGGTAATGATAAACCTGTAAATAGTATTGTACCCACTTGAGTAAAGAATGCACTTACATTGAACATTAATGAATTTTGAGCTAATCCATAAGATGCAAATGATAAACCTGCTATAACTAAACCTACAATGTAGATATATTTTATTTTAAATTTGTCATATATACCTGTTATCATTGGATTGAATAATACTGGTATTGTTCCTGATAGGTATAATAGTGTAAATCCTACTTCAGATACAACTCCTGATTGAGATACTGGAGTTTGCATTTGAGACTGTAAGTTCATCGCTATACAGTATGGTATTGCTTGTATTAACATACATATAAAAACTATAAAATTCCTTTTCTTTTTGCTTGCTTTTGATAATTGTTGTAAATCAACTGATCTTTGTTCCATTTTATAATTCCTCCTATTTAATTTTCTTTATCCAATTAGTATAAATAAGTCGGTTATTTAATTTTCCAACCTCTATTACTATAAATCTAATTCAATCTTATTTCATTAGACAATATTTATAATTTGTATGAA
>NZ_JWHR01000134.1 GCF_000808015.1 Terrisporobacter othiniensis
TTATTATGTTTATTATATTTTGAAAAATTACAGTATATTAAAAAAAATAAAGTGAATTGCAAAATTAAGGATAAAATACTTTGATTTTTAATGAATTATGCAAGAAATAAAATTCATGATGCAAAAATAGAAAAATAATACTATAATTAAATTAAATTAAAAACATTAATAAACTGATAAATAGAGAAAAGTAATAGAAATTTAATTTTGTGTTATTTAATAAAATTGAAAAAAATGAAACTAATTATTCAAAAATGTCTTAGTTGTAAATATATCTGTAAAAGGGGGTCTAAGTATGTGTGTACTAGATAAGATAAAGGAAAAAGAAATAAGAATTGTTGATACAACTCTTAGAGATGGGGAACAAACTGCAGGAGTTGCTTTTGCAAATCATGAAAAGGTAACTATAGCACAAACTTTGAGTGATATGGGAGTTGATCAATTAGAAGTTGGAATACCTACCATGGGAGGAGATGAAAAAGCAACAATAAAAGCAATATGTAAAAGAGATTTGAAATCAAGTATTATGGCTTGGAATAGAGCTGTTATTACTGATATAGAGCAATCTATAGATTGTGGAGTAGATGCAGTAGCTATATCTTTATCTGTTTCAGATATTCATATTGAGCATAAGCTTAAAAAATCAAGACAGTGGGTTCTTGAAAATATGTATAATGCAGTAACTTATGCAAAAAAGAATGGATTATATATATCTGTTAATGGAGAAGATGCATCTAGAGCAGATTCAGACTTTTTGATTGAATTTATAAATCTAGCAAAAGAGGCAGGGGCAGATAGATTTAGATATTGTGACACTGTGGGGGTAATGGAACCTTTTACATTAAGAGAAACTATAGAAAAAATATATAAGGCTACTAATTTTGATATAGAAATGCATACACATAATGATTTTGGTATGGCAACAGCAAATGCTATAGCAGGAATTGTAGGCGGAGCAAATCATATAGGAGTAACAGTTAATGGTCTAGGTGAAAGAGCAGGAAATGCTGCCCTAGAGGAAGTTATAATGGCTCTAAAATTTGTTTATGGATATGAAACTGATATTGATACTACAAAATTTAGAGAAATATCAAAATATGTATCTAAAGCTTCAGGAAGAGAGCTACCTATTTGGAAGGCAATCGTTGGAACAAATATGTTTAGACATGAATCTGGAATACATGCCGATGGAGCAATAAAAAATCCTAAAAACTATGAAGCCTTTGACCCAAGAGAAGTTGGATTAGAACGACAAATTGTTATAGGAAAACACTCTGGAAAGGCTGCAATAATTAATAAATTTAAAGAATATGAAATAGAACTTACTACAGTTGAAGCAGATGCCATGTTAGAGCTTGTTAGACAAACATCTGTTAGAATTAAGAGAAATTTATTTGATAAAGAATTAGTTGAAATATATAAAGATTTAAAAAATAATAGAAGTGTTATTTAAGAGTAACAAATTTTGGGTAAGATTGCTGACTAAAATTATATGGTGCCCACGCTTGCATAGCGGCTTAAAGTGTCAACTAGAATATATGGTTGACGACATGCTTCCTAATTTTGGCGCCATGAGGTGTTTTTCTAACATGTGGATCAGGTAAATTGAATTTTATTAGTGAATATGGGAGGATATACAGTGGGAGATAATTTAACGTATAAAATATTGAAAAAACACTTAGTTGAAGGTGAATTAAAAGAGGGTAATTTTGTATCTATAAAAATAGATCAAACTTTAACACAAGATTCAACAGGAACAATGGCATACTTGCAATTAGAAGCTATGGATATAGATAAAGTGAAAACTAAAAGAAGTGTAGCTTTTGTTGATCATAACATGTTACAACAAGGATTTGAAAATGCAGATGACCATAAATACATTCAAACTGTGGCAAAAAAACATGGCATATATTTTTCTAAACCAGGCAATGGAATATGTCATCAAGTTTTCTTAGAAAGATTCTCAACACCAGGAGATACTTTACTTGGGTCAGATAGCCATACGCCAACTGCTGGTGGTGTTGGTATGATTGCCATAGGAGCTGGTGGGCTTGATGTTGCCCTAGCAATGGCTGGAAATGCTTATAGTATTAAAGCTCCAAAAGTTGTAAAAGTCAATCTAATTGGAAAACTTCCATATATGACATCATCAAAAGATATTATTTTAGAAGTTTTAAGAAAATGCACAGTAAAAGGTGGAGTAGGAAAAGTATTTGAATACTGTGGAGAAGGTGTAAAAAATCTATCGGTACCACAAAGAGCTACCATAACTAATATGGGAGCTGAGTTAGGTGCTACAACTTCAATTTTCCCAAGTGATGAAAAAACTTTAGAGTTTTTCAAAGCACAAGGAAGAGAAGAAGATTATATAGAACTTAAACCTGATGAAGATGCTGTATATGATGAAGAAATTACTATAAATTTAAGTGAATTAGAGCCATTAACAGCCATGCCACACTCACCAGATAAAGTGAAGAAGATTAAAGAAGTAGGAAAAATTAAAGTGGATCAAGTGGCAATAGGAAGTTGCACAAACTCATCTTTTGAAGATTTAATGAAAGTAGCCCAAATTTTAAAAGGAAACAAAGTTCATGAAGATGTAAGTTTAGTTATTGCACCAGGTTCTAGACAAGTAATGGAAATGTTATCTAGAAATGGAGCGTTGGGAGATATAATAAGTTCTGGAGCTAGAATTTTAGAAAATTCATGTGGACCATGTATAGGTATGGGACAATCTCCTGGAACAAATAGTGTATCACTTAGAACTTTTAATAGAAACTTTTATGGAAGAAGTGGAACTCTATCGGCTGATATATATTTAGTTAGTCCAGAAGTAGCAGCAGTATCAGCTATTAAAGGAGAACTTACAGATCCGAGGGAAATGAAAATTGATTTTGAAACTTTAGATATTAACAAGTTTATAATAGATGACTCTATGATAATTAGTCCTGTGGAAAATACGCAGGATGTTCAGGTAGTTAGAGGACCGAACATAAAACCTTTCCCACTAAACACTGAACTAGAGGAAGCTGTAAGTGGTAAGGTAGTATTAAAAGTAGAAGACAATATAACAACAGACCATATTATGCCATCTAATGCAAAATTATTACCATATAGAAGTAATATACCTTATTTATCAAATTACTGTTTTAGTACTATAGATGAAGATTTTCCTAAAAGAGCAATAGATAATAAGGGTGGATTCATAGTTGGGGGAGATAATTACGGTCAAGGTTCATCAAGAGAGCATGCAGCCCTAGCTCCACTATATTTAGGAATAAAAGGAGTACTAGTAAAAAGTTTTGCAAGAATTCATAAAGCCAATTTAATAAATAGTGGAATAATACCAATGGTATTTGAAAGTAATGAGGACTATGAAAAAATAAATTTAAGTGATAATTTAGAAGTTTGTGATTTATATGATGGTTTAAAAGAAGGTAGAGTGAAAATAATAAATCACAGTAAAAATGAAAGCTTTTATGCAAAGGTAGAATTATCACCTAAAGAGGTAGAAGTTGTAAAAGCTGGTGGAAAATTAAACTACAGCAAGAATATACTTGAAACTTGCTAAATGACGGTTTGAAGTAAAGGTGGGTTATATGAATGAGGAGATGATAAAATGTATAAGGTAACTTTAATACCAGGAGATGGAATAGGACCAGAAGTTACAAGTGCCATGGTAAAAGTAGTAGAAGCATCAGGAGCAGATATAGATTGGGAAATAGTAGAAGCTGGTGAGGCTCTAATTGAAAAATATAATACTGCCATACCAGATTATGTTATAGATTCTATTAAAAAAAATAAAATAGCAATAAAAGGACCAATCACTACTCCTATAGGTAAGGGATTTAAAAGTGTAAATGTAACTTTAAGACAAAATCTAGATTTGTATGTAAACTTAAGACCTATAAAAAGTTTTAAAGGCATAAAATCAAGATACGAAGAGGTGGATTTAGTAATAGTTCGAGAAAATACGGAAGATTTGTATGCAGGTATTGAACATAAAATAGGAGACTATGGTGCAGAAAGTATAAAATTAATAACAAAACCTGCTTGTGAGAGAGTTTGTAAATTTGCATTCGAATATGCAAAAGATAATAATAGACAAAAGGTTACAGGAGTTCATAAAGCAAATATAATGAAGCTTAGTGATGGATTATTTTTAAATACTTTTAAAGAAGTGGGAGAACAGTATGATATTAATTTTGATGACTTAATTGTAGATGCTGCTGCTATGAATCTTGTATTAAATCCAGAAAACTACGATGTGATGGTAATGCCTAATTTATATGGAGATATATTATCAGATTTATGCTCAGGTTTAGTTGGAGGATTAGGAATAATTCCAGGTGCTAACATAGGTAAAGACTGTGCAGTATTTGAAGCAGTACATGGTTCTGCACCACAAATTGCAGGTAAAAACATAGCTAATCCTACCGCTATAATTCAGTCAGCTGTCATGATGTTAAGATATCTGGGGGAATATAAATGCGCCAATAAGATAGAAAGCGCATTGGAGCAAGTTTTCTTAAAAGGAGAAAAGCTAACTGTAGATTTAGGTGGAAATGCTAGTACAGACGAATTTACTGAGGAAATAATTAAATATTTATAGTACCATATAAAAATTCTTTCATAAAATATGGAAGAATTTTTATTTTTATAGAGAAATTTATTATAAGTCAAATTATTAGGGGGTGTAAAATGAAGTTAACAGTTTTGGTGGACAATAATACTATTATTGATGAGTATTATGTAGGTGAGCCAGGTCTTTCTTTTTATATTGAGGATGGAAATAAAAAGATACTATTTGATTTAGGATACTCAAATGTATTTATTGATAATATGAAAAAAATGAACATAAGTAGTTCAGAGGTAGATGTTTTGGTTATTTCTCATGGGCATGATGATCATGTGGGAGGAATAAAATACCTAGCAAATAAAAAGTTAAATCCAAATTTAAAAATAATAGGACATACTTTAGTATTTAATAAAAAAGTAAAGAATAATCAGTGCATATCATCACCTTTAGAAATAAATGAAATAAAACATATGGGAGAAGTATACTTAAGTAAAGAACCTATTAAAATCAGTGAAAATATTTATTTCTTAGGAGAAATACCAAGTATCATAGATTTTGAACCTAGGTACTCTATTGGAGAAATAGAAAGAGATAATAAGTATGAGGAAGATTTTATTTATGATGACACGGCCTTAGTTTACAAAAGTAAAGAAGGGCTATTTATCATTGCTGGATGTTCTCACAGTGGAATTTGTAACATAGTAGAACATGCTAAGAAAGTATGTAATGATAATAGAATTATAGGTATAATAGGTGGAACTCATCTACGTGAATGTAATGAAAGAGTGGAGAAGACTTTAAAGTATTTTAAAAATAATAATATTAAAAATTTATATCTATGTCACTGTACATCTTTTGAAGCAAAAAGCTATATAAATACAAGTATTCCTATGAAAGAAGTGGGAGTAGGTTTGAAAGTTGAAATTGACTAATATGAAAATATAATTTATATTATTAAGGATTATGTGTAAATAAAATCTACATATAATCCTTTTATAAATTCTAACTTATTTAAAATAAAATGTTTCGCAGACATGTGACTAAATAAAATGGAATTTCAAAATTAATAAAATAGGAGTAAATATGTATGAAAGAAAAATACTACGATAAATTATTAAATATAAATACAATAGGTAATCAAAACTGGAAGAATGCATCAATTCATAATCATCCTTATGAGCCAACCTTATATATGGCATTAGAAGAATTGTTTAAAAATTATAATTTAAGCAAAAATGATCACATAGTAGACTTTGGTTGCGGAATGGGAAGGCTAATTTTTTATATTAACTATTATTTCAAATCTTATGTGACTGGTGTGGAAATTAATGAGAGATATTACGAAGAAGCCTTAATAAACAAAATAAATTATGTGAAGAAAAATAAAAAATCAGAAGATAAGATAAATTTTGAATGTAATTTAGCTCAACAGTATGAAATTTCTACATTAGATAATAAGTTTTATTTCTTTAATCCTTTTTCTATTCAGATTTTTTCAAAAGTGATTAATAATATATTAGAGTCTTATGAAGAAAATATGAGAGATATGGATGTAATTATGTATTACCCATCTGCAGAATATCTAGATTTTCTAGATTATAAAACGCCTTTTATTTTAAATAAGGAAGTATACTTAAAAGATTTATACGAAAAAGATGATAAAGAAAAATTTGTTATATATAGTTTAAACTGCTAAAGTTATAATATAGAAGTTTATATAAATAATATATTTATTTGAGCAAGTCATCTTCTTGTCATATGGAGTTCGTCAACTATATAGTGGATTGAACAAAGTAAATTTTGAGGGGGAGTTATGGGAAAAGAATCAAGGTTTAGATTTATTTTTCGAAGTATATTACTAATAGTATTTATTATTTTATTTATAATGGACAAAAATAAAATAGTAAATATATTAAACTACAATATAATGTATAATATTAAAATATATCACCTAATATGGCTATACTTAATGATAGAAACACTATTAGTGATTATTCCATACACAAATAGTCACTCTTATAATGGAAAGTTATTTTTAAAACATTATATACCATCAGATAACTATGACAGAGAAAAGTTAGATAAATATATAAAGAGAAATAATAAACATGCTAGAAGTGTATTTGTAGCATGGATAGTTTTAAATGTGGTATTATTTATGATTTACTTCAATTATAATTTAAGCACAGCATATATATATTTAGTTTTTATGATTTATTACTGGGCTGATATGTTTTGTGTTAATGTGTGGTGTCCTTTTCATAAATTATTCTTTAAAAGCAAATGTTGCAATGAATGTAGAATATATAACTGGGATCATGTTATGTTTTGTACACCATTTTTGCTTATAAAAAGCTTTTGGACTTATAGTTTATTTGCACTATCATTGTTTGCATTTTTACAATGGGAATACATGATAAGAAAACACCCAGAGCGATTTGCACCAATATCAAATAAAAAACTACAATGCAAAGGTTGTAATTATAATTGTAGATTTAATAAAATGAAACATTTAAAAAGTAAAAATTATATTAGTAAAAAAGAGGTTTAAAATGAGTACAAAAAAGACAGCATTAATTACAGGGTCTTCAAGAGGAATAGGAAGAGAAATTGCAAGACTATTTGCAAAAAATAATTATAATGTGGTTATAAATTATAATAATTCAGAAGAAGAAGCAAAGAAACTGCTTGATGAGCTTACAAATGATGGATGCTCTGTTAAAATATTTAAGGCAGACATATCAAATGTAAATGAGGCAAATGCTTTAGTCAACTTCACAATTGGTAATTTTGAAAAAATAGATGTATTAGTTAATAATACAGGTATTAGTAGGTTTAATCTATTCACAGACATAAGTTATGATGAGTGGCATGAAGTTATGAATGTTAATTTAAACTCAGTGTTTTATGTAACACAGAAAGCTTTACAATACATGTTATCAGAACATAGTGGAAAAATAATAAATATATCATCTATATGGGGAATGGTTGGAGCAGCAAACGAAGTTCACTATTCCACGTCAAAGGCTGCACTTATTGGAATGAGCAAGGCTCTAGCTAAAGAACTTGGTCCATCAAACATACAAGTAAATGTTATAGCACCAGGTGTTATAGAGACAGATATGTTAAAAGAAGTGGATGATGATACTATAGAAATGTTAAAATATGAAACTCCACTTATGAGAATTGGAAAACCTATAGATATAGCAAGATGTGCACTATTTTTAGCCAGTGAAGGAGGAGACTTTATTACAGGACAAGTAATAAGTTCAAATGGAGGATTTGTAATAAATTAAATCATTGCTCAAAATTAACAACTAAGGAGATATAAAAATGACAGATTTTATAAACAAAGAAAGAATATTTGCAAATGCTACTAAGTTAGCAGAAATTTTACTAGAAAGTGAAAGTTATGCTGATTTTTACGAAAGATTAAGTAAAAGAGATATTGAATATAATGAAAACAAGACTTATGAAGTTGCACCTAGTGGATTTATTGATTTTAACCATGATTTATACGAAGATATAAACCATATGAACTCTATAAGTACAGGTCTATATTTGGAGAAATCTTTTGTTACATTTAATATATTTATATGGACATCTAGAGGAGAAGGATTTGCTATATTTAAGCATATTCTTCGCGGAGAGGAAATCAATAAGTTAAAAAGTATTGAAGATGTGAAAGAATACTTGTTTATTCATTTAAGTGAGTTGGAACAAGGCCTAATGAAGACATATGGTAAAGATTTGGAGGAGTCTCTGAAGGACTTTGGTGATGGAATTGAGGCTAAGAGATTACCACTACCTAGTATTTTAGGGTGTATGAGCATAGAAAATAACCTACAGGATTTGAGATAAATTTTAAAATATAACAAATAAAAGCTTTTTCACTGTAAATAGTGGAAGAGCTTTTTTAATTGTAAAGATTTCAATACTCATTAACTATGATGAGAAATAAATTAAGAATTGGGCATTATAATACCATTGAATTTGTGAAAATAATAAGATAAGCAAGGAATAATATAATATGTGGAGGTAGATGCGGTTTGAAAATACTAAGTATGGTATGTGTCACAATCATCATTGTAAATATAACTGGTTTTGTAGTAGGATATTATTTTTCTAAACGTATAACAAACCCTAAAACTACTAGCTATGAAGAACACTATAATAACGAAAAAACTTTTCATCCAGATGTAATAAAAACATACGAAGAAATAGAAAAAGAAGAAGTAAGTATTGACTCCGTATATGGATATAAATTACATGGAATATTTTTTCCTAACAAAACCGTTGATAAAGTTGTAATACTATCACATGGAATTACGGCAAATTTGTGGGATATGTTAAAGTATGGATTTCTATATATACCAAGGGGATTTAGTATACTGGCTTATGACCATAGATATCACGGGCTAAGCGGTGGTAAAAACACATCGCTAGGATATTATGAAAAAGATGATTTAAAATCTTGGATAGATTGGATAAGAAATAAGTATGGTAAAAATACAAAAATAGGTATTCATGGAGAATCTATGGGATCTGCCATAGTAGTAGAGTATTTAGGTGTTTATGATGATGTAGAATTTGCAGTAGATAACTGTGGGTTTACTAGTTTCGTAGAGGAAGCTAAATTTTTACTAAAGAAATATTGTCATATAAAATTAAATATGTTACAAAGTTTTGTTATATTTTTTACAAGTAAAATTACAAAATTAAGATGTGGATGGAGTTTTAATCAGGTTGAACCTATAAGGGCTATAAAAAATGTAAAAACACCAATGCTGTTTATACACGGAGACTGTGATAATATTGTACCATGTGAGATGTGCAAGGCTATATTTTATGCCAAGCAATATGGAATAAGGGATAAGTTTGAAGTAAAGGATGCTGATCATACAGATGCTTTAGATAAGGATAAAAATGGTTATATTAATCATTTAAATAAATTTTTAGATTTAGTAGGTATGTAGGCTAGATGATAGTGTGTATATGTAGGATTTGAAAGGGCATAAGTCTACAATAGATAAAACATGTATTAAAAAGCTGGTGTACTTTATTAGTGATTTATTCAGAATAAAATAAAAAACTCAGCTTAGCAAAATCTAAGCTGAGTTTTTTTTATAAGTTTATCAGATACAAATATTCCTACTAATCCACCTACTATATTTAAAATAACATCATTAATACTAGCTACTTTACCTGGGTCCAAGAACAAAGCAATTTGTACAACAGCTATCATTAAAACGCATATTATCAAAGTATCTTTTGTGCTTCCTTCAAAACAGTAAAAAGTAAAGAAACCTAAGGGTACAAATAATAAAGCTTTTGCCCATAAAGTATAAGTATTAAGTGTTAATATCATCAATATGGATAGAACAAACCCTAATAAAAATAGCTCTTTTACAATGCCAGTATTTTTGTGCTTTATATTTATTGAAATCCTTGAAAAAAGGTACATAAATATCAGTATAAATATAATTGATAAATCTAATGATAATAAACCTTTCATACTAAATCCTTTCTGCAAATACAATTAAAGATATATCCATTATAACAAATATTCTACAATTATAGCAAATAAAGTCATACCTATTCACATATAATACAGACTATATTAAAAAACTTTAATAAAGTATATAAGTTTTTAAGCAAAATGGATATAAAATAAAATAATAACTAAAAAAGCTGTGAGATATAATAAAAAACATATCTCACAGCTTTTTTGCAACACAGTTGACTAAATCACCAGTAAAATAATTTCAGAGCAAGTACTTAAAAATCATCTCTTAACTAGAATAAAAACTCAACCATGGTAGATACACCATATTCTTTACAAATAGATTTAATACCTTCACTAATTTCATCTCGAGAGTAATCATTTTTCTCCAAATAATCATCACCAAAATCATTAAGGTATAAATAGAAAGATATGGCCATTTCAAACTGTCTCATATCAGAAGTATTTATCTCATCAAATAACATATCTTCAGCCTCATTAATTTTGCCACTATTCACAAGTTCCAATAACTTTACATATAGAAAATCTACCTTTGAATATTCATTATTCTCAGGAAGTTCATATTCTATATCATTTTTACCAAGTACTATAAAAGCTATAGACTTTGCTAAATCATTAATCATTCTCAAAATAAAATCTTTATCTAGTTTCATGAATTTCACTCCTAATTTAATATGTATAAGTATTATTGTTCCAACTTTAACTAAAATTGTATCACAATAAATAAATTCATTCAAATTTAAAGAAAATTAAATAATATGTGGTAAAAATTGATAAATGTAATTTGAGAATACTATATCTAAATATAAGAAAAAATAAAATTAAATAAAAATTAAGGAGAAAACTATGAGAGTAAGATTAGGATATGTGGCAATAGCACTAAATTTAAAAAATGTTACGTCCTCAAGTACAGTGACTTTTGCTAATTACAATAAATTAAAAAGTGAAGAAGAAAGGTTGAGAAAACTAAAAAAAGTTACATTTTCTAATTTAGAGGACTTAGAAACTATTTTAAAATACAACATAGAAAACAATATTCATTTTTATAGATTAACTTCAAAATTAATACCTTTAACAACTCATCCAGAAGTAGTATGGGCATATGAAAAGTATTTTAGTAAGGAACTAAATAGAATAGGAAGGATAATTAAAGATTCTAATATGAGACTAGATGCTCACCCAGATCAATTTAATGTGATAAATAGTGTTAAAGAAAAGGTGGTAGAAGATACCATAAGAAACCTTAACCATGCAGTAGATCTATTTGAACTTATGAATTATGATGAGGGTAAGTTAGTAATTCATACAGGTAGTTCTGTAGGAGGAAAGGAAGATAGTATACTTAGATTTATTTCAAACTATAAAACTTTCCCAAGTAGGATAAAAGAAAGGTTAATACTAGAAAATGACGATAAGGTTTTTACGGCTAAAGATGTACTTAGAGTCTGCGAAGAAATAGAAGTTCCCATGGTTGTAGATATACATCATCACAATTGTAAAAATGATGGGGAGAATATGAGAGATTTACTTCCGCATATATTTTCCACATGGGATAAGGAAATACTGCCACCTAAGATTCATTTTTCCAGTCCGAGGGAAGGCAATCTAGATAGAAAACATGCTGATTATATAGATGTTAATGATTTTGCAAGTTTCTTAGATTTAGCAAAAGAAAGTGTAAATATAGATTTTGATGTAATGATAGAAGCTAAGAAGAAAGATCAAGCCCTTTTTAAGCTAATTAAAGATTTGAATAAAATAAATTATGATTGTAAATTTATAGATAACAGTACTATAGAAATATAATAAAAATTCCTAGTAGGATATAATATAAATACATTATAAAAACAGAAAAACCGTAAAACACTACCTATAAAGATATTACTCTTTTTGTAGGTAGTGTTTTAAATATAAAATTAATTTAAAAGCCAAGGCTTTTAAAAATTCCTTTCGCTCAAGCCACTGCGTGGTCGCTCCAGTCATAGCGTCAACGAGATGCCTTTGCTCACGCTTCAGGCAACTCCGTTACTAAAAAATCCTATTAAGGTTGTAGCATTCATCTTCCATTAAGTTTTCAAAAACCATTTTTATTTTCTCAATTTCTTGAAGGGTTATCATTTTTTCTTCTAAATATATACTTTGTTCAAGAATTTCCAATGATGCAAATATTTCATTAAAATAACCATGATTTATTAATTTGTACCATACATTCTTTTCTTTCTCTAATTTCATTTTAGTATCCTTTAAAATATAAGAAGCTTGCTCCCATTTATCTTCTTTTATATTTTCTTCTAAAACGTTGATTTCATTTATATAATTATATGAAAAATCATTTATTTTTTGATGATTAAATAATCCTACTATGATAAAGATTATGGTCCATGTAATCACAAAAAAAGAAGATTTCATAAAGCAACACCTCACTCATATTTTTTTTGAATAAATATTTTGTCATATTCATCTAACACACAAATAAGCACATCTTTTAAATTATCTATGTGATGAGATTTTAGAATGTTCAATAACCATGTTTCATCTTCGTTGATTAGTTTCAAATTATTTTTAATGATCTTACCATCTTGTATCAATGATATAGGAAGATGGTTATATTCTCTACTTGGAGTGGTGTTGTAAGTTGTTGTTGGAACAACACTTAAACCACCGTCTGTTTCTAATAAAGCGTATTGAACATATTTGATATTAAAATATCCTTGAATACGAAGTTGTTCTAAAAGTTCATCAATAGTTATTTTTTCTTTTCTCAGGATATTGTAATCTATTTTGCCTTTGTTAATTAGAATAGATGGTTTTCCAGATACAATTCTACTTACTAATCTTGCTTTAATTCCTAAGATAGAAATTAATGTTTGCATAAATACTAACCCTGTTAGGGCAGCTATTCCGTATATCATGGGAATATCATTGTTCTCCATGGGTGTGGAAGCTACTTCAGCTATCAGTAAAGTTATAACTAAATCAAAACAATTCATCTCAGCTATTTCACCTTTACCCATAATTCTTAATGAAATTAATACGGCAATATATAGTATTATACTTCTAATAAATACTACTAACATGTTTTCTCCCTCCTTGAGCAATATCATAATTTAGTATTTCTAAATTTTAATCCTTTATGTATAATTTATATATACAGAATAAAATCTTGTTTTAAAAGGGGGACAAAATGGTAGAAAGTATTAATATAAAAGAAACTGTTGAAGATGCAAAATATATATTTAATAATGGATTTGCATGTTCAGAATCTGTTATTTATGCAATTCGTAAAAACTTTCAATTAGATTTGCCTGATGATGTAATAGCTATGTCATCTGGATTTCCTTGGGGATTAGGTAGAGCCTATTGTATATGTGGAGCATTGGCTGGTGGAACTATGTGTCTGGGGTATTTCTTTGGAAGAAGAGAACCTGGTGATCCAAAGATTAATAGATGTTTTGACTTAACAAAAGAATTTAGTGATGAGTTTGTAAAATTTGCAGGTTATCAGTGTTGTGGTAAAATAACAGATGGTCTTGATAGAGAACATAATGGTCATAAGGAAAAATGTACACAGGTAGTTGCTCATGCTACAGAAACTGTATGTAGAATTGTTTGTAGGGATCTGGGTATAGAAGTTATAGAAAATTAGATAAGGCAGCTTTACGAAGAGGAATATATAAATAATTTAGAATCGGATTACATAATGATTAAAAAATAGTAAATTAGGCAAAAAATATAATTAAAGCACCAGGATATATATCCTGGTGCTTTTTACTAGTATTTTTAACAAAATTTATGATATAATTAAATTTGCATTATTTACTAAGGAGGAAGACAAATGGGAAAAAGAAAACAAGTTCAAGTTCCTGTAGAAAAGATAGAAGAGCAAAATAGATTTATTGAAGCAATAGCTGAGAAAAATTCTAGATATTTTGCTATAAATAAAAGAAAACCTAAATACATGATCCAAACTTTTGGATGTCAAATGAATGAACATGATTCAGAAAATTTAGCAGGGATGTTAGATGCTATGGGTTATGAAGCTACACTTATGACAAATGATTGTGATTTAATAATATATAATACTTGTGCAGTAAGAGAAAATGCTGAACTTAAAGTTTATGGTAACTTAGGTCACTTAAAATTAGCTAAAAGAAAAAATCCAGACTTAAAAATAGCTGTATGTGGATGTATGATGCAACAGCCTCATGTTGTTAAAGAAATAAAATCAAAGTACAAACATGTTGATTTAGTATTTGGGACACATAATTTATATAAATTCCCAGAGCTTTTAACAAATACTATGGATAGTGATTCTATATTAGTTGATGTTTGGGATGTGGATGGAGAAGTAGTAGAAGGTCTTAGAAGTAGTAGAAAATTTGAGCTTAAAGCCTTCGTAAACATAATGTATGGATGTAATAATTTCTGTACTTACTGTATAGTTCCATATACAAGAGGTAGAGAAAGATCTAGAACTCCAGAAGATATAATAAATGAAATAAAAGAATTAGCAGCTAATGGTACTAAAGAAATAACTTTACTTGGTCAAAATGTTGATTCATATGGAAAAACTTTAGAAGAAGATATAACATTTGCTCAGTTACTTAGAATGGTAAATGAAGTAGAAGGATTAGAGAGAATAAGATTTATGACTTCTCATCCAAAAGATATATCTGACGAAGTTATATATGCTATGAGAGATTGTGATAAAGTATGTGAATTCCTACACTTACCAGTACAATGTGGTTCTACAAGTCTTCTTAAAAAAATGAACAGACATTACTCTAAAGAAGATTATTTAAGAATAATAGAAAAAGCTAAAGCTGAAATACCAGGAATTGCATTTTCTACTGACTTAATGATAGGATTCCCAGGAGAGACAGAAGAAGATTTATTAGATACTATAGATGTAGTCGAAAAAGTTAAATACGACAACGCATTTACTTTTATATATTCTAAGAGAGAAGGAACTCCAGCCGCTAAGATGGAAGACCAAATTCCAGAAGATGTTAAACATGAAAGATTTAACAGAGTATTAGCTAAAGTAAATGAAATACTTGCAGGTTTAAATGCTCAGTATGTTGGAAAAACTGTTGAAGTTTTAATAGAAGGAAAAAGTAAAACTGATGAAAGTAAATTTACTGGAAGAACTAGACAAAATAAACTTGTTAACTTCACAGTGAAAAATCCAGAAGCAGATTTACTTGGAAAATTAATGAACGTAAAAATTACAGAAGCTACAACATTCTCGCTAGTTGGTGAGGAAGTTTAATAATGATAAAAGGTGTGAAATTAAATTTCACACCTTTTTTGTTGAGCAAGGACGTGTATTAAAGTGGTAACTAGGATATATCGCTGACGATATGAAATGTTTCGTCGCACGTCGCTTGAGCCAAGTGAATTTTAAGCTTCTTTAAATAAAATTATATAGGTTTATTTTAGTAAATATGGAATTGAAATTTAAAATAGGCTACGCCTTATAAGAAAAAAATTATATTTAAATGTTATAATTTTTTTAAAATTGTATATAATCAAGGGGTAAATGTTAGAAAGGAAAAATTGTGAAATGAATTTTATAGAAAATATAACAATATACATTATCCCATCGTTATTAATTTGTAGTATATACAATAAAATAAATGAAAAAAGAAATTTAGAAAATAATAAATCAGGAAATATATATAAGTTTATATTCATTTTAATGACAATATACTTGAGTATACTTTTATCATACTTAATTTCACCAACATATGGTTTTTCTTTTGAGATTAATTGGAGTAAAAATTTAAACATTAACCCTTTAAGGATTTTTGATATATTATGTGAAAGACCTAAGTCTTTAATAAAATATATTATTATGTTTTCACCTTATGGATTTTTATTACCCTTATTATGTGGAAAGATTAACACGGGTTTAAAAGTAATATTAAGTGGAATGATTTTATCTTTTTTTATAGAGACATTTCAATTATTTTTATATAAAGGAACAGACGTGAATCATATAATTTTAGCTTCTATTGGCACATATATAGGCTATCTTATATACAAATTTTTATGTCTTATTTATAAATTTAAAATTAAAAGTATTGATTTTAAAATATATGATAATATGAAGTATTTACTTTGCTACTTTGTTTTAATTTTTATTACAGTAATATGTGGTGGATTATATATAAATTATAAAAACTCAGATAATATTCAAGCTAGAAATGCATGTTTACTTGATGCAGATAATAAAAGTATTATTTATAGTAAAAGTGGTGATGAAAAAATTGCACCTGCAAGTACTACAAAAATGATTACTGCCCTTACTGTAGCAGACTATTGTAATATTAATGAAGAAGTCACAGTAGGGGATGAGATTAAATTTGTATTTAATGACGCTTCAAAAGCTGGGCTAAAAAAAGGTGATGTGGTAACTATAAAGCAATTATTAGATGGACTGCTTCTCCCTTCGGGAAATGATGCAGCCTACGTCTTGGCAAGATATACAGGTGAAAAAATATCTAATGAAAAACTATCTATGGAAGATGCTATTTCAAATTTTATGATTTATGCTAATAAAAAAGCTGTCTCAATTGGAGCTAATAATTCTAACTTTATCAGACCAGATGGATATGATGTAAGTGGACAATATACTACGGCTAAGGATTTAGCTTGTATAGGTGATGAATTTATGAAGTCAAAACTATTAAGTTCAATTGTATCAAAATATAAATTGAATGATGAATATCCAAACGGTAGTCAAGTCAAATATGAAAATACTAATGAGCTAATAAATCCTTATAGTGAATATTATTATTCTGATATAAAGGGTTTAAAAACAGGAAGTTCATTAAATGCTGGGAAATGTGTTGTTTCTGTTGCTGATATAGATAATAAGACATATATTTGTGTTGTAATGGGCTCAACAGATAAAGGAAGATGGATGGATAGTTTGTGTTTATACCAAAGCATAAAATAAGACTCATAAAACTTATGAGTCTTATTTAGCTTTTTAAAAAATTTAAAAAGTTTTCTAAAATCCTAGCAGTTATGCCCCAAATAACGTAATCTTTATATTCATAAAACCAAACAGGATATTCACCTATGGCAAATTCATATTTTTCTTTGTTTGGTATTTTATCATAAGGAAAATCTTCATTTGGAACTACTTTTACGTCATTTGTATACATATTTGCATCATATTTCATTAAATAGTCAATTGGTACTAAAAATATATGATCAACTTCATCCTTATTAATATTTAAGTCACTTATATCTTTTATTTCACCTAAATAAGGGTGAATGATTAAATTTGCATGTGATACATAAATATCCAAAGGTGATATAATAGTAATATTATCTTCAGTGGTACCGATTTCTTCGCAAGTTTCTCTTATACAAGCTTCTCTTGGAGTTTCATTACTTTCAATTCCACCACCAGGGAAAGAAATTTCACCAGGCTGACGCCTCATTTTTTTAGATCTTAATTCAAATAAAATAGAGTACTTTCCATTATCTTTTACTAAAGGTATTAAAACAGAAGCTCTTCTCATAGATTTGTAGCCATTTATATAAGGTTCATAATTATTAAATTTATCAATTATGTCTTTCAAAATAATGCCTCCTAAAATTTAAACTTATTAATAGTATAATACTATAATAACATTATAAGCTTAAATTTATAAAAAAATCATATGTTATACTAAAATATAAATAGAAAGTTAATAGGGGGGATTTGATGAATAAAATTAATAGTATATTAGAAGAAATTAAGCTTCCTGAGATAGTAAAAGTTAAACAGAATTTTGATAAAAGAAAAATAGAAGATGTAAAAGCAGAAATTAAAAAATTATTAAAAGAAGATAATTTCAAAAATAAAATTGAAAAGGGAAAAACTGTGGCTATAACAGGTGGAAGCAGGGGGATTAGTCATTATAGCATAATAATGAAAACTATAGTAGATTTCGTGAAAGAAGAAGGTGGAGTTCCTTTTATCGTACCAGCTATGGGTAGTCACGGTGGAGGAGATGCCATTGGGCAAAAGCATATACTTGAAAAGCTAGGTATTACAAAGGAAAGCATGGGCTGCGAAATAAAATCTTCTATGGAGGTAGTTGAAATAGGTAGAACAATTAAAGATCTTCCTGTGTATATTGATAAAAATGCATTTAATGCTGATGGAATAATACTTATCAATAGAGTTAAGCCACATACATCATTTAGGGGAAAATATGAAAGTGGACTTGTAAAAATGCTAGCAATTGGTCTTGGAAAAAGAAAGGGTGCAGATACTACGCATTCTTTAAGGTTTGAAAAAATGGCTGAAAATATTGAAGAGTCAGCAAAAGTGTCTATTAATAAATTAAATATACTCTTTGGTTTGGCAACAATAGAAAATGCATATGATGAGGTGGCTGAAGTACATATTTTAAATAAAGAAGAAATTCTTATAAAAGAGCCAATATTATTAGAAAAATCAAAGGAATTAATGGGAAAATTATATTTGGATAATATAGATGTACTGATTATAAAAGAAATAGGTAAAAATATAAGTGGTACTGGTATGGACACAAATATAATAGGAAGATATCATACTAAAGCGGCATCTGGAGGACCTAGTATTACAAAAATAGGATTGTTAAATTTAAATAGTGACTCAAATGGTAATGCAAATGGAATGGGCTTAGCTGACTTTATAAGTAAGCAATTTTATGAAAAAGTTGAATTTGAAAGTACATACTTAAATGCCATAACTTCCACAGAGCCAAATAGTATTAAGCTTCCAATGGTCCTAGATAATGATGAATATGTGTTCAAAGCTTGCGCCAAAACCTGCGGTATTTTAAACCATCAAGATATTAAATTAGTTATAATAGAAAATACTAAAAGCTTAAATAAAATATACATGAGCAAGGAAGCCTATAATAATATAAATGATTATAATATGGTTAAAATGGAAGGCGATTATTTTAATATTAAGTTTGATGATTATGGTAATTTTATCGTATAAAATGTTAAAAGAATATTAAATTATTAAATTAATGTAAAGAATAGTTAAAGTACTGTTAATATGGTAAAAATTGCTTAACTTCTGTATATAATGAAATAAAAAGGAGTGAATAGTATGACTACTATAGCTTGGGTATTTATGGGTACAGCTTTTCTTATAATTGCAGGAGCAGCAATACTATCTTTAAATAGAATATTAAAAAATGAAAAATAATATTCTAATAGGCTTTCATACTGTTTTTTAGACAATAAATTATACGGCATAATAAGTAAAATTATATACATTAATGTAAAATAGCTATTTATGAAAATAAATAGCTATTTTTTAGTTTTAAGGGTATATTTTAAAGATAACATATAAATTGTGTTATATGATATAATAACAAAAGACAAAGGAGGTAGAAATATGGAGATTGACAGACAAAAACTTACTCCTATGATGAAACAATACTTTGAATGTAAGGATAAATATCCTGATTGCATATTGTTTTTTAGATTAGGAGATTTTTATGAGATGTTCTTTGAAGATGCAATAGTTGCTTCAAAGGTACTTGAAATAGCATTAACAGGAAAGTCTTGCGGCTTAGAAGAGAGAGCGCCTATGTGTGGTATTCCCTTCCATGCAGCTGCTTCATATATATCGAAATTAGTAGAAGCTGGATACAAAGTTGCTATTGGTGAACAGATGGAAGATCCACAAACGACAAAAGGCATAGTAAAAAGAGAAGTAATTCAAGTAGTGACGCCAGGAACTGTTTTAGAAGGAAATTTACTTGAAAATAAAAAGAATAATTACTTAATGTCTTTATACAAAGTTAATGATAATTTTGGACTTTCATATGTGGATATTAGTACAGGAGAAACTAATGCCACACTTATTAAAGAAGATAAACTTATTGAAGAAATAGCTAAGGTTAGCCCTTCGGAAATTATATTAAATGACTTAAGCTTCAAGGATAATTTGAAAAATATAGCCATAATGGGGAACATTTATATAAATGAAAATTTTGATGAGAATTATTTAAACACAAATATATTAAGTGAATACTTTAGTGAAGACTACTTAGAAACTTTAAGGTTTGATGATAAAAATTTAATTAAAACTAGTTTATGCATACTTCTTAATTATATATATAATACTCAAAAACAAATTACATCAAATATAAATGTAATAAACATATATAATCCTAGTGAATATATGGTTCTTGATATGTTTACTAGAATAAACCTAGAATTAACTCAAACAATTAGAGGTTCTAAAAAGAAAGGTTCACTACTTCATGTGTTAGATAAAACATCTACTGCCATGGGTGGAAGACTTCTTAGAAAATATGTGGAAGAGCCCTTGGTTAATAAAAAAAGAATAGATGAAAGACTTGATGTTATAGAAGAGATAAAGGATGATTTTTCTCTTAGAGAAGACTTAATAGATATACTAAAAAATGTCTACGACATAGAAAGAATTTGTGGGAAAATTGCTTTTGAAAAAGTAACACCAAAAGAAATGATTAACTTAAAAAATTCCATAGAAAAGCTTCCGCTTCTAAGAGATAGAATAAACTCATGTGATGGAACTACTATAAAAAAATATATAGATTCTATGGAAGACTTAAATGATATTTATAAGCTAATAAATGAAGCTATTAAGGAAGAGCCAAGTTTAACTATTAAAGATGGTAATATAATAAAATCTTCTTATAATGAAGAGTTAAGAGAACTTAGAAATATTTCTAAAAATGGTGCCTTCATGATAAAGGATATAGAAAATCGTGAAAGAGAAAAAACAGGAGTTAAATCACTTAAAATAGGATTTAATAAGGTATTTGGATACTATATAGAAATAACTAAGGTAAATCTAGCTAACTTAGATTTAGAAGGTAGATATATAAGAAAGCAAACTCTAAGTAATGCAGAAAGATTTATAACAGAAGAGTTAAAAGAGATAGAAGATAAAATATTACATGCTGAAGAAAAAATAAAAGCATTAGAATATGAAATTTTCGTTAAAATAAGGCAAACTATTTATAATAATATAGATAGAATTCAAAATGTGGCCAAAATTATAGGAAATATAGATGTATTTACTTCATTTGCCACAGTGGCTCACATAAATAACTATGTTAAGCCAAATATAAATATTGATAATAAACTTGATATAAAAAATGGACGTCATCCAGTAATAGAAAATATAGTTGGAGAAGAAAATTTTGTTCCAAATGATACTTACTTAAATACTGGAGAAAATATTATCAATATAATTACAGGACCAAATATGGCAGGTAAGTCTACTTATATGAGGCAAAGTGCCATAATTTGTTTAATGGCTCATATGGGTTCATTTGTCCCAGCAGAATATGCAAATATTCCGATTTGCGATAGAATTTTTACAAGAGTAGGTGCTAGTGATGACTTATCGCAAGGTCAATCTACTTTTATGGTGGAAATGAGTGAAGTTTCTCACATACTAAAAAATGCTACAGACAAAAGTTTAGTTATATTAGATGAAATCGGTAGGGGTACATCTACTTATGATGGTATAAGTTTAGCTTGGTCAATAGTTGAATATATAGAAAAATATATTAAGTGTAAAACTTTATTTGCTACTCACTATCACGAGTTAACGGAGCTAGAAAATGAGTTTGATGAAGTTAAAAATTACTCTATTGCAGTAAAAGACGATGGAGAAAATATAATATTCCTTAGAAAAATCATAGATAGTCCAGCAGATAAAAGTTATGGTATTTATGTTGCTAAACTTGCTAAGCTTCCTGATGAAGTTATTAATAGATCATCAGAAATTTTAAAGGATTTAGAAAAAAATCACATATATAACGGCTACGCCATAAATGGAATAGCTAATAATGAAGAAAATTCTTTAGAAAATGGGCAAATTAGCAAAAAGAACAAATGTTCGTCAGCCGAAAATATAGCACTTAATAAAGAAAATTCGATAAATAATATAGAATTAGAACTAAAAAAACTTGAGCAAAGCAATCTTAAAAATGAATATGAATCATTAAAAATAGAACAAGAAAGTTTAAATAAAACTTATAAAAAACTAAGAAAAGATTACGATAAATTAATTGAAGAATATGAAAAAATAAAAAATGAGAGTTCAGTAAATAACTTAAATAAAGCAAATAAAGAAGCTGCTCTAACAGTGGATCAAATAACTTTTGATATAGTTGAAGATAATAATATATTAGACGAAATAAAAAATCTTGATATATTAAGTATGACACCACTAGATGCAATGAATGCACTATTTAACCTTCAAAAGAAGGCAAAGAATAAATAGAATTCATAAAGTAGCTTAAGAGATAAAATCCACGATGTGGCTTAAAATTTCATGAGCCAACACTGTGGCTTAAAATTATTCTTTGGAGGAATATTATGTCAAAGAAAATAAATATATTAGATGATTTAACAATAAATAAAATAGCAGCAGGAGAAGTAGTCGAAAGACCTTCTTCTGTCACTAAAGAATTAATAGAAAACTCCATAGATGCTGGTGCTACACAAATAGTTATAGACATAGTTGATGGAGGAAAAAAACAAATAAGAATTACGGATAATGGTAGTGGAATTTTATCTAGTGAAGTGGATAAATCGTTTTTAAGACATGCTACTAGTAAAATAAAAAAAATAGATGATTTATATGACCTATATTCTTTAGGCTTTAGAGGAGAGGCTTTAGCTTCTATAGCTTCTGTTTCTCGCTTAGAAATGATTACAAAAACTAAAGATGAACCATTGGGAACGAAGGTTGTTTTAGAGGGTGGAAAAGAAGTTGTAAAAGAGCCTGTGGGAACAAAGAATGGAACTACAATGATTATAAAAGATTTATTCTTTAATACTCCTGTTAGACAAAAGTTTTTAAAATCAACTCATGCAGAAACTATCAATATAAGTGATTTAATTAATAAACTTGCCATAGGAAATACACATATTCAATTTAAATATATAAACAATGGTAAGCTAATGTTAAACACACCAGGAGATGGTAAGCTTATTTCTGTTATTAGAAGTATATATGGAAAAGAAATAGTTGAAAATTTAATAGAAATTAATGAAGAAGGTAAATATTGTAATATCTGTGGATATATGGGTAATAATAATATTTATCGTTCAAATAAAAACTTACAACATATTTACATAAATAATAGATTTGTCAAAAGTAAAATAATACTAGACGCTATAAGTGAAGCATATAAAGGTATTATACCAATTAATAAGTATGGCGTATGTTTCCTAAATATACATATAAATCCATCCAAAATAGATGTTAATATACATCCTACAAAAATGGAAATTAAATTTGAAGATGATAAAGATTTATATATAGAAATTAGAGATTTACTAAAGAAAAAATTATTAAATACTGCTTTAATTGGCAAGTATGAAATTTATGATAAAAAACCTATTGTAAATGAAAGTAAAGAGATATATTTAGAGAAGAAAGAAATTATACCACAAGCAAATACTGTAAAAGATATAAGTATGGCTACGCCATCAATAAAAGAGTTGGATAGTAGTAATACCTTTATGTCACTAGAAGAAGCTTTAAAGCAAGGTACTAATAAAGAAGAAGCTAATAAAGACTTAAATAGTACTAGTATAAAAGAAAAAATAATACAAGATAAAATAAATAAAAAAGAAGATTTAAATGAAGATGTTAAGCTTCAACCTATAGAAAATAAAAGTGGAGAATACTTTATTGATGGTGTTGTTGATGTGAGTAAATCATTTACCTTTGATGAACTAGATTCTTTAAGTAAAATTGATAAAAATAAGATTGATGAAAAAGAAAATTACACTCAAATAGGTGGAGAAGAAAGTACAATAAAATCAAATGAAAATAGATTTTCAATTACAGATTTTAGAGTTGTTGGAAGCATACTTAATACTTATATTATACTTGAAAAAAATAACTCTATGTATTTATTAGATCAGCATGCAGCTCACGAAAAGGTATTATACGAAGAATATATGAAAAAATTTAAAAATCATAAAATAGATATGCAAATGTTATTAGATCCAATAGTACTTGAAATATCTAATATAGATATGCTAAAAGTAGAGAGTAATCTTGATTTGTTTTTAAATTTTGGTTTTGAAATTGAGTTATTTGGAAATAATCACATTATGATAAGAGGTGTGCCTACTATTTTTGGTAACCCTGAAAGTGAGAAATTTATTCTTCAAATTATTGATAATATAGATGATTTGAAAAATAGTTATGATTTAAAAGGGGATAAATTTGCATCCATGGCATGTAGAGCAGCCATAAAAGCAAATGATAAAATTCATACTATGGAAATGAAAAAGCTTCTATCTCAAATGGAGGTATGTGAAAATCCATTTACATGTCCTCATGGCAGACCTACCATAGTTGAAATATCAAAAAAAGAAATTGAAAAAATGTTTAAAAGAATTATGTAAGATGAGTAAGGAAGGAAGCCTATGAAAAAGATACCACTTATCATCCTAACAGGACCTACGGCCGTTGGGAAAACAGCTTTATCAATAGAACTTGCAAAAGACTTAAATGCAGAAATTATATCTGCTGATTCTATGCAAATATATGAATATATGGATGTGGGAAGTGCTAAAGTTACTAAAGAAGAAATGAATGGTGTAATTCATCATATGATAGATGAAGTTAAGCCAGATTTTCCATTTTCAGTATCAGAATTTCAGCATAGAGCAGGTAAATATATAAAAGAAATAGCTAATAAAGGAAAAAATGTATTAGTTACTGGAGGAACTGGTTTATATCTTAATTCATTAATATACAATATGGATTTTGCTAAGTCCAATGCGAATTCTGAAATAAGAGAAAAGCTGGAAAAAGAACTACAAGAAAAAGGCATAGATTATATGCATGAAAAGTTAAAGTCACTAGACAGTGAAGCAGCTTCTAGGATACATAAAAATAATAGTAAAAGAGTTATAAGGGCCTTAGAAGTATGTTTAGATGGAAAGAAAATGCAAGACTTTTCAACTGATTTAAGATACAACGAAGACTATTTACCAATAATAATAGTTTTAAATCGTGATAGAGAAATTCTTTATGATAGAATAAATAAAAGAGTAGATATTATGATGGAAAATGGATTAGTTGAAGAAGTTAAGAATTTGCTAAACATGGGATACGATAAAAATTTAATATCTATGCAAGGAATTGGATATAAAGAAATTGTCAAATATTTAGAGGGTGAATATACTTTAGAAGAAGCTATCGAAATAATCAAGAGAGATTCAAGACGATATGCCAAAAGGCAAATAACTTGGTTTAAAAGATATAAGGATAGTAAATGGTTTGACTTAGGAAAATATAATAATATAGAAATACTAAAGGAAGATATTTTGAACTTTATTGAAAATATATCTGAAAATGTATAATATTATAATATAATTGTTTATAGATGGAAAGTTTATTCAAATATAATTTAGTCGGGAGGATATTGTTAATGAAAAATACTGCTTTAAATTTACAAGATTTATTTTTAAATAATGCTAGGAAAGAAAGAGTACCTGTAACAATATATCTAATGAATGGTGTCCAAATTAAAGGATATGTAAAGGGGTTTGATAGCTATATAGTATTACTAGAAGGTGAGAATAGACAACAAAATCTAATTTATAAACATGCAGTTTCTACAATAGTACCAGGCAAAAGTATAAACTTACAAAATACAAATCAAAATAATGCAAAGTAATATAAAAGATAAATATTTAATTTGCTTATATCAACAATGAAACGCTTTCAGGTAACTATATTGTTTAAAAGGTACTTATATTAACCTACAATAAATTATGGGTTGATATAAGTGCCTTTTTACTTACAAGAAGGCGATATGTTTCTCAAATTTGCCGACATGAGTAAAGCAAATTTTAAGTAACGGATTTATCCGAAGTGGTAACAAGAATATATCTTTGATGATATAATCTAAGCAAATTTTTTAACTTTAAATCTTGAAGTTAAATTTTTACTATGATAAACTTTTTAAAGTGACAAATAAAAGAAAATAGGTGAGATTAAGTGCTTAAAGAGACAAGTGAATTATTAAAAGAATACTACGGATTGGATGATGAAACTTTTGAATTATCCAATGAAGTAATGGAAGATATAAAAGATCAATTTGATAAAATAAAAGAAATAAGAGAATTTAACCAATATAAAGTTTTAAGAGCTATGCAAAGAGCTCATTTAAGTGATAATCACTTTAACTGGACGACAGGGTATGGATATAACGATATTGGACGTGAAAAAATTGAAGAAATATATGCAGATGTATTTGGAGCAGAAGATGCTTTAGTTAGGCCAATAATAGTAAATGGAACTCATGCCTTAAGTTTATGTATACAAGGGATTGTTAGACCAGGAGATGAAATATTGTCTATTACAGAAAAACCTTATGATACTTTACAAGGTGTAATAGGAATAAGAGAAGAAAAAGGCTCTCTAAAGGAATTTGGAGTTACATATGATGATGTTGATTTCTTACCAGATGGAAACATAGACTTGGAAGGTGTTAAGAAAAAGATAAACGAAAAAACAAAACTAGTAATGATTCAAAGATCAAAAGGATATTCTTGGAGAAAATCATTATCAATAGAAGATATAAAAGAAGCTATAGATGTTGTTAAATCAGTTAACAAGGATTTAATAGTAATGGTTGATAACTGTTATGGTGAATTCTTAGATATAAAAGAGCCTACAGAAGTTGGTGCTGATATAATGGCTGGTTCATTAATTAAAAACCCAGGTGGAGGTCTTGCATTAACTGGTGGGTATATAGCTGGTAGAAAAGATCTAGTTGAAATGATATCTTATAGATTAACTACTCCTGGTATAGGAAAAGAATGTGGTTTAACATTTGGAACTACAAGAAATGTACTACAAGGATTCTTTATGGCGCCTTATGTAACATCTCAAGCAGTAATGGGAGCAATATATTGTGCTAGAATGTTTGAAAAATTAGGATATGATGTACTTCCAAAATACGATGATTTAAGAAGTGATATTATACAAGTTGTAAGACTTAAAAATGCTGAGGAAGTTATAGCATTTTGTCAAGGAACACAAGCAGCAGCTCCAGTTGATTCTTATGTGAAACCAGAACCATGGGCAATGCCTGGTTATGAAGATGAAGTAATAATGGCAGCAGGAGCATTTATTCAAGGGTCATCAATAGAACTTAGTGCAGATGCACCAATTAGGCCGCCATATAATGTTTACTTCCAAGGTGGACTTACATTTGACCATTCAAAAATGGGAACTTTAAAAGCAGTGGAATATATTAAAAAAATAAAAAAATAGAATAATAATAAAAAAAAGTCTTAATATATAATTGTATTAAGGCTTTTTTTGTATACTTTATATATAATAATATCAAGATGAAAGATAGAAGGTGATAAATTATATGGAGATATGTATTTTTTTGGGAGCAGGAGCTTCTGCAGCAGAAAACTTACCTATACAAAATGAATTGTTCTCTAATTATTTTAAATATAGTTTACCTTTACACCCAGATAGTCAGATGAATATAAAGCTTAGAGAATTTTTCAAAGAAATATTTAATATTGATGTAGTTCTTGATGATATAGATAATATTAATTTCCCCACATTTGAAGAAGTACTTGGTATTTTAGATATGGCAGAACAAAGACGGGAATCATTTAAAAATTTTGGAACAGATACTTATAATAATAAAAATGGGTCAATTAATCTTTTGCGACAATATTTAGTATTATTAACTGCCAATTCAATTAATAATGCTTCAAAAGAAAGTCATAAGTATCATGAATTATTATTGAATAATTTATTAAAGAAAAATCAATTGTTAAACACAACTTTTATTAGTGCAAATTATGATATTCATATAGATAATACAATTTCAAAACTATACGATAAAAACAATCTACCCGTAATGTTAGATTATGGAGTGGACTTTGCTAATTTTAATTTTAAAAGTAGTTCTTGGAAAAGACCCACTGGAAAAACAATAAAACTATATAAAATACATGGTTCTCTAAACTGGTTATATTGTCCCATATGTTCAAGTTTAACGCTTACTCCATATGAAGGAGGCGTTATGAGGATTTTAAATAATCAAGATGAGGCTACTTGTTTAAATTGTAATGAGCATACAATTCCCATAATAGTACCTCCTACATACTTTAAAGATATGTCTAATGTTTATCTAAGTAGTGTATGGAACAAAGCAGAAGCTTCATTAAGAAAAGCAGATGTTATTATTTTTTGTGGATACTCATTTCCAGAAGCTGACATACATATCAAGTATATGCTTAAAAGAGTTCAAACAAGTAGAAATAATAATCCATTAAAAATAATTGTATTCAATAACCATAAAAATAAATCAAATTCAGTTTTAAAAAAGGAAGAAATGAGATATAAAAGATTTTTAGGAGAAGATATTATTTTTACGAAAGCTTCTTTTCAGGATTTTGCAACAGATCCTTATAAGTATATAAGTCTTTTAGAAAATAATAATTGATTTTAAAGATATATAATTAAAAATTATTTTAGGGGGATAAAAATGCTTGGAGTAATAGTAAATAGTTTTGCAATAATTTGTGGAGGTCTGTTAGGATTAATAGTTAATAAAGGAATACCTAAGCGATTAGATAAATCCATTATGGATGGACTAGCACTTGTAGTTATTTATATGGGCATATCTGGAGCACTTAAAGGAGACAATCCCTTGTATGTAATAATTTCCATGGTGATTGGTATTATAATAGGTGAATTGATTGATATTGATAAATTATTAAATAAATTTGGTTTATATTTAGATGATAAAATATCAAATAAAAATACAGATACATCAGATGAACTAAATAAAGAAAATAAAATATCAAAAGGATTTGTATTTTCCAGCTTATTATATTGTGTAGGTGCTATGGCAGTAGTTGGATCTATAAAAAGTGGACTATCAAATGATTATTCTGTATTATTTGCTAAATCAGTATTAGATGGTGTATCATCCATATTTTTTGCAGCATCAATGGGAGTAGGAGTTTTGTTATCAAGTATAGTTGTATTTTTATATGAAGGAATAATAACTCTAGGAGCTTTTGGACTATCTAGTATACTAAGTACAAATGTTATAACATATATGACATGTGTAGGCAGTTTGTTAATTATGGCCATGGGATTGAACATGTTAAAAATATGTGATATAAAGGTTGCAAATATGCTACCATCCATGTTTATTCCTATAATTTTGGGAATTTTCAACATTATTTAGAAGAAGTTTTAGACAAATTATTTATTTGGAAGGAATATAACTCTTAAAATCAAATATTTAGTAATAAAATGAATTAATATTTGATTTTTAGGAGGAGGAACTAAATGATAACTTTTGATATAAACGGTGCAATCATAAAATTTGATGACAAAAGAGATAAGTATAATACTATAAGGAGAAATTTTAAAAATTATGGAGATGAATCTTGTAAACGATTTATGGATTATTGTTTAGATAGTATTACAAATACTAGACATATCAGTGAAAAGCATTTAGAATATGGCCAAAACTTAATTAATGAAGTAATAAGAAAAGGTGTGGAAACTCTTGTAGGATATAATATCATAACAATAGATTTTAATTTATTTAAAGAAATTTATTGTAATAAATATTTAGATTTTGAAAGACTTTTCCATAATGTAACTAGAGATTTATCTAATTCTAGAAATAAAAAGAATAATATAAAAATATTTGATATTAAACCAGTTATATTAAACCTTTGTGAATATTTATTTGAAGATTGCTTTAGTATACATCTTGCTGTTTTAGATGCATTAATAGAAAATGGTGTAACTGAAGTTAACTCTTATATTGATAAAAAATCTATTAGACAATCTAATGCACTTTTTAATAATTATAAAGATGGATTTATAAGTAAACTAGATGGGTGTAAAGTTGTACAAAAAATTATAATGTCAAATCCTTATAGAAAAGAAGTATATGAGTTTCTTATAAAAGAAGATGGAGATTTTTCTGGTGAAATAGAAAGCTTAGCATCATACTTAGGATTTGATTTAAAAGAATATAAAGGTTTTTTAATGGATATGTATATAAAAGAATTAATGGACAAAGGTGTGGGCAATATTGAAATGGCAAAAGAAAAAGTTAAAAAGTATGCTAAATATATTGGGTGTAAAAATGATAGTATATTTATAACTAGAATCGATGCAATATATATTTTTGAAAATGCATAGAAAAAAACTTCTACTTAAATTAATAAGTAGAAGCTTTTTTTTGGAGTGAAAATATATTTTAATAGAAAATTCAAAAAACTTTTATAAATTAAGTTAATATTTTATTCGGTTAATTTAATTAATAATAATGCCCGTTGGTATAGTTTTATTG
>NZ_JWHR01000135.1 GCF_000808015.1 Terrisporobacter othiniensis
CAAAGCCAAGTATAGTGCATAACCTTTGCTGATTATAATTTCCAATCATTTTTAAATATGTAAAGATACTAATTAAAATCAATATTACTCCTATTAAATGTAATATTTTTCTTTTAGTTTTGCTTAATTTATATTTATCACAACAAACATAATCAGCTTTTGAATTACCTAATATTTTAATTTTATTAATCAACATTTCTTTTACATAATCGTAATGATGAAAAAATCTCACACATATATCTGACAGTAACCAAAATGGAAATAAAGTAAAAATACTAAGTTCTAATCCAATAATCATCACTAAAGTTATAAATACCATAAACAAAGCCACAATCTTTTTAAAAAATGGAACTGTAAATTTTCCTTCTATATATAACTTATCTTCTTTCTCAATAATTTTCCCCTTAAAACAAGTCATTGAAATATTTACTTTTTTATCGTTACTACAAAAACTCAAAAATATTTCATCATCATTTATATTACCTAGAAAAGTTTCATATTTTCCTTTATTTAATTTTTTTAATGTGTACTCCTCCACATCTTTTTCCCAATTATGTAAGAACTCATTAAGATTGCAATTAAGATTAATCTTTATTTTATTCATCATGCCTCCATATATCTTTCTTTTATAAAAATTTGCTTCCCTCATATGATCCGCTATATATTTTAATTGTATTAATATAAGTAAGAGCTGTAAACAAATCATTTACAGCTCTTACTTATTTCAATATATTTTATTCAATTGGTACTACTATTCACATTCTTATTTTATAACTTCAAAATAAGTTGTATTTTCCGGTACTCCTGTTACAGATGCATCATATCCCTCATCTAATAAATCAATCTTCATCATATCGTCCTTAGAAATTTCGAAATCAAAAATATCTAGATTTTCTTTTATTCTGCACTCATTTGCTGACTTTGGTATTGGAATTATACCCCTTTGAGTATGCCATCTTAATACTATTTGTGCTATGGATTTTTTATATTTTTGCGATAAACTCATCATAAGCTCATTTTCAAATATTTTTCCTCTCATTATTGGACTCCATGCAATTAATTGAATTTCATTTTTATCACAGTATTCAACTAGCTCTTTTTTTTGATTTGTAGGATGCATTTCCACTTGATTTACCATCGGCTTTATTTTTGCATTTTTTATTAATTCTTCCAAATGACCTTGTTTAAAGTTACAAACTCCTATAGCTTTTACTTTCCCACTTTCATAAAGTTCTTCAAAAGCCTTCCATGTTTCATTATTCAACTTGTTTGGCCAATGAACAAGATATAAGTCTATGTACTCCACTTGTAGACTTTCTAAAGATTTATTAAAAGCTTCCATTGTTTTTTCATATCCATGATCATCATTCCAAAGTTTAGTAACCAAGAATATATCTTCTCTATTAACTTTACTTTCTTTTATCCCATTACCTATGCCTACTTCATTTCCATAAAATGATGCTGTATCAATCTGTCTATATCCAGTTTCTAGAGCATACTTCACTATTTTTGCAGTTTCTTCATCACTACCTGATTTGTAAGTTCCAAAACCTATTGAAGGTATTTTTACCCCATTATTTAATACTTTAAAATTTTCACCCATCTTGATTAAGCCCCTCTCTCACACTCTATTAATTTTACTCCCTCTTTTTCTACTACTATTGCTTTTGTAGCTATATTATAAAATAAAGATGTATCAATTACACCAATTATTCCCTTTAAATCCTCGTCTAATTTGGCAATATTTTCTACATGCTCTAAATCAAATTTTACCTCCATTAATATATCATTTCTCATATTAACTTGGCCACCTAGTTGCTTTACTCTTTTTTCAACAAGAGATTTACTTTCTGGTACTATTTCTAAAACTACAGGATATTTAAATTTAAGTGTTTCAGAAACTTTACTTTCATCCACAAGTAAAATATAATCTTTTGCCATTGTAGCTACTATTTTTTCCTTAGTATGTATTCCTCCACAACTTTTTAAAGCATTTAAGTTATAGTCAACTTCATCACAGCCATCGAATGCAACCGATAATTCATTTACTGATGAAGTTTCAAGTACTTTTAGGTTGTTTTCTCTACAAAGTTTTTCTGTTTCACAAGATGGAGTAACAATTTTCACATCTAGTTTGCTTTCTTTTATATAAGAAACAAGATAAGAAATAGTACTTCCTCCACCTAAACCAATTATTGAATGATTTTTAATATATTTTAAAGCTTCTTTTGCACAAGTCTTTTTCAAAATTCTGTCCTCCCCCAAAAATTATACAATCCTTAAATTTTATCATTAGCTAATTTATTTTTCTAAATTTTATCATCAGCAATGGACTGTTCATGTCTACTAAGATTTTTGTACACATCTTCTTTTCCCACAGTTAAAAACAGATATAATATCTCTATTACAGTCATAGCCGAAATTCTAGAAAAATAATATTCCTCTAAAAATAATTTTTCCCTCGTTGCTGTCTTAATATGATGATTACAAATTTTTGCCAAAACTGAATTATCACTATTAGTTATTGCTATGGTAGTTGCCCCTTGTTCCATTGCAGCCTTTGCCACATCGATCAACCTTCTTGATGCACCAGAATTCGAAATTATTATAACCACATCTTCATTTGATAAATTATAAGTATATGATATTTGAGTTTCCCATATGGTATTTGCAATGGCTGTAATTCCTATCTGATTAAATTTATAACATCCATCTAAGGCTACAGGTATGGTATTTCCCACTGCTGCAAATTGCACACTTCTTCCTTTTTTTATTACATTTAAAATTTCTTTAAAATCGCCTTCATCTATCATGGAAACTGTCTGTTTTAATTCTTCAATTTTATTAAGTAAAATATTATTGAGAGAAAGGCTTATATTATCCTCACTAACATTTCCAGAAATAGAAATCTCATCTTTTTTTAAATCTACAACTTCCTTTGCTAGGGTTATTTTCAAATGATGAAACCCTTTTAGATTACACTTTTTACAGAATCTTGTCACAGTTGCCTCACTTGCTCCGGCAGACTCTGCTAACTCGGAAATAGTCATATCTATTAGTTTCTCTCTGTTATTTACTATATAGTCTGCTATTTTCTTTTCTGCATCAAAAAAGTTGTTATATTCAGCAAAAATAATATCAATAACAGATTTGTTTTTTTCCATATTCCTACCTCCTTGAAATATTTTTCTTTATCATAATAATACTAATAAAAATTATTTTTGTAAACATATTTTCTATGAAAATAATTTTTATATACACCTTCACATTCATGTTTCCCAAAAGTGATTTTCACCTATAATAAAAGCCATTGATATCAAATCAACGGCTTTTTAGTAAAAATATTATTCACTTTCCACAAGTCTCCAAATTCCCATTTTCGGACTTATAAATAAATCTTTTCTATATTTAAGTACTTTATCTGCTTCATAGCTTGATTGAACTAAACCTGAGTGTATAAGTACTTTAGCTATTTTACCTATTCTCATTTCTTCTTTTTCATTTAGCATTTCTACTATTTTATCTGCTATTACATCCATTTCTTCTTTTGTGTATTTCATGCTATTCTCCTTTTTATTCTTATGTTTATATCTTATTATATAATATATAAACATAAGATATAAGTACAGTTAATTATTTATACTTATCTCCTAAGCATATCATATATTTCTTTATATAAATTACAGTTTTATAGATTTTTTAATTTCTTTATACTATAAATTGATATTGAAATAAATAATATCATATAAAGAATTAAAATTAATAAACTTAAATAGTTTGTTGGATTTAAAAAAGATATATCACGTAATAATCTACTTGAATGTGTTAGCGGAAGTACTTCTATAATAAATTTTACCACTCCAGAAACGTTATCTAAAGAAAAAAATGTATTGCATAAAAATGTCATTGGCAAAATTACATAAGTTGAAAATCTACTAACGCTAGAATGTGTTTTTGAATTAATAGCTGCAAATACACCTAATGATGCAAATAGCATCCCATTTAACAGCATAACTAATATAAACATAGGTGTTATATGTATATCTGCATTAAAAAATGCCGAAATGATTAATACAATTACTCCAGAATATACCCCTCTTAAAGCTCCTCCTATTGTCTGCCCTAGCACATACTGCCAAATAGGTGTAGGCGACATTATTATTTGTTCAAATGAATGTTCAAATAACCTTTGTACATTCAGTGACATAGCTATAGAGCTAAAGCTAGCATTCATGGTTGTAAGTGCAATAATCCCTGGAATGATAAACTGTATATAACTGTGACCATCTATTTGAGTAGTACTACCTAGTCCCATACCAAATGCTATCATATATAATAGTGGACTTATAGTTTGAGATATGGTATTTTTCCAAAATTCATTTTTAAATTCTATATACCTCTCCCATATAGCAGTTGTAACCCCCCACACTATGCATCAATCCTTTCCCCTACAACTTCAATAAATACATCTTCTAATGTAGTACTTCTTATTTCAAATCTATTTTCTAAGATATTTACAAATCTAATTGCATCATCTTTTTTATTGAAATAATAATTTTTAATTTCATTATTTTCATATACATCTACTGCTATATTACCAAGTTCATCTATAAATTGTTTTGGCACTTTACAATTTATAAGTTTGCCCTTATTTAACATTGCCACTCTATCACATAGTAGCTGTGCTTCTTCAATGTAATGTGTAGTCAAAATTATTGTTAATCCATTTTCATTCAAATTTCTTAATAATTTCCAGATATGTCTTCTTGATATTGGGTCTAAACCTACTGTTGGCTCATCTAACAATAGTATTTTAGGCTCTGTTAGTAATGCTCTGCTTATCATTAGCTTTCTCTTCATTCCACCAGATAAATTTCTTACTTTTTTATCTTTTTCATTAATTAAATCACAAAACTCCAATAGCTCATTGGTCTTTCTTAATCTTTTTTCCTTAGGTATTTGATACAATCTACCTTGTAATTCCATTATCTGACTTACTGTCATATCATTTCTTAAAGAATACTCTTGAGACATTAATGATATTTTCTTTTTTATATGTACACTATCTCTAGTTAAAATTTCATTATCTATATTTATACTGCCTCCATTTGGTAAGATTAAAGTTGATATTAATTTTGATATGGTTGTTTTTCCAGCTCCATTAGGACCTAATATACCAAAAAATTCACTTTCTTTAATTTCTAAGTTTAATTTATTTAAAGCTATTTGTTTACCATATTTTTTACTTACATCCCTTATTTTTATCATATCTATCCTCATTTCGCAAAAAAGTCAGAAAGCTGAGCCTTCTGACCTTTAATATATGTTAACAAATTAAATATTCTAATTGTTCACTAAAATTATAGCACCAGTAATTTTCATAATCAATTTAATTGTAGTACATACTATAAAATATACGTTCTATGAGAATTCAATTATTCAAAATTTCATTTATTTTCTATATAGAAACTATATAGTCTCCTCGAATATCTACATCTACATCATATACTTTTTTTATATTTGACTCTGTTAATACTTCTTTTGGTTTTCCTTGTGATATTACATAACCATCCTCAAGAAGTAAAATTTTATCAGAATACTTCATTGCCATATTTAAATCATGAACAACTATTATTACTATTTTTCCTTTTTGTGCAAGATTTCTAGCCATTTTCATTACTTCTATTTGGTTTTTTATATCTAAAAAACTAATTGGTTCATCTAACAAATATATATCGGTATCTTGTGCTAAAGCTCTTGCTATAAGTACTTTTTGTTTTTGACCTCCACTTAATTCACTATAGAACTTATCAGCTAAATGAAGTATACCCATACTATCTAATATATCTAATACAATTTTTATATCTTCCTCACTAATATTCCAATTGATATATGGCTTTCTCCCCATAATTACTAAATCCATAACTGTCCCAGAGAAAAAATCATTAGTCATTTGGGGTACATAAGCTATTTTTTTAGCTATATCTTGTTGTTTCATTAAATAAAGGTTTTTTTCATTTAATTTTATACTTCCCTTTTTCGGCTTTAATATTTTATTTATACATTTTATAAATGTTGTCTTTCCTGATCCATTTGGTCCTATTATACTTACCACATTTCCATACTCTGCATCTAAACATACATCATTCAATATATGTTTTGTTTTATATTCAAAATTAATGTTTTCAATTCTTAAACTCATTTTTTATCCTCTCTTTTGCTTAATTATTAAATATAGGAAGAAAGGAACTCCTATAAAAGATGTTATTATTCCAACTGGTAATTCAGTTGGTGCTATTATATTTCTTGCTATAGTGTCAGAAATTAATAATAGCAATGCTCCAATTAAAGATGATGCTGGTATTAAATATCTATAGTCACTTCCTATGATTATTCTACTTATATGTGGTGCTATTAGACCTACAAATCCAATTATTCCTGTAAAAGCTACTGCTACAGCCGTCATTAATGTTGACAATATTATAGAAATATTTTTAATCTTGTTAAAGTTTACACCTAAGCTAATAGCCAATTCTTCTCCCGCTGACATTACATTTAGATCCCATGCAAATCTCATCATTATAGTTACGCTTATAATTACTACTATTGCTATTAGAGCTATAGACTCCCATGGTATTCCTGCAAGTCCTCCCATCATCCAAAACACAATTTCAGGAAGTTCATTTGAATCACTTACATACTTTATAAATGAAACCATTGCCGAGAATAAATATCCAATGGCTACTCCTGATAAAACTAAGGTCTTAGAGGAATTTTTCGCCACTAAGGCTACACCATATACCATTAGCATAGTGATTACAGAAAATATAAATGCAAAAACAGGCACTCTATAATTTCCTAAGAAAGATAATTTAGCGCCCATAACTATTGATAATGCTGCTCCAAATGCTGCTCCATTTGAAACTCCAAGAGTATAAGGACTTACAATAGGATTTTGGAAAATACCTTGCATTAAAAGCCCTGCATTAGAAAGAGCTATCCCAGCAAATATAGCTACAAAAACTCTTGACAATCTTATATTAAGTACAACTATTTCATCTATTTTCGATACTGTATAGTCAGAATTAAATAAACTCATTACTACTTCTATAACTTTAGATGAATTTACTGATGATGCACCTATGGAAATAGACATTATTGTAACTAATACTAATAGGACACTAAGTCCTATTAGTATTAATAAATTTTTATATTTTTTTCTTTCATAGCTAGTCTTTTTATCTAAATATACCTTATTACTTGCTATTTGGTACATAAGTCCATATTCCTTTACCATCTAATCCATAGAATTTTTCTAACATTTCTTTATGTACTTCTTCTGGTTTTATATCTTCAAATTTATCTGGATATAACCAAGTTGCTAAATATAAGCTTCCTATTACACTTCCTTGTGGAGATGTTGCTATTTCATTAGATATTATATATGTTTTATTGTTTTTTACTGCTTTTAATTGATTCCATCCTTGTCTTGATACTAAAGTATCATATAATTTTTTTGCCTTTGAATCATCTTCTACTCCCAGTCCCAATGTTGCTTCAGTATTAGATGCTACTTTTACTATAACATTTGGATTCTTTTCTATTACCCATTCATCACTTATTTTGGGATATTCAACAGGTTCATTTCCAGCTATATTAACTCCGCCAGCTAAGTCTATTACACCGTGTCCACCAGTTCCCTTTGCAACTGTTGTATAGTCACTATAACCTTCCCAGTAAACATTAACCTTTTCTTCTTCTGGTAATTCAGCTAATCTTTCATTTATTATATCTGTGTACTTATTTAAAAATGCTAAGTATTCCTTAGCTTGTTCTTCTTTTCCTAATATAAGTCCTAGTGTACTTATTTCTGATGCCATATTTTCTGCTTTATACGCATCTATATAAACTAAAGCGATTCCAGCATCTTCTATTTGTTTAGCTGATTCTGCCTTCATATATTGTTTATAACCAAAAACTACATCTGGTTTTAATTCTAATATTTTCTCAACATTAGGCTCTTTCCAAGTACCAACTATTTCTTTTTCAGTATCATTTGGTAATATTTTTGTAGTGTCTGTTACACCTACTACTTTATCTGCAGCACCTAAACCACATACTAAATCGTATACGCCTGAATTTAATATAGCTACTGTTTCTACATCTTTAGGCACATCTACATATCTTCCATATGTATCTACTACTTTATGTGTTTCTTTATTTCCTTTTTCTGTACTACCATCAGTACTACTACATCCTACCATTGCAGTTACCATTACTAATGATAGCATCAATGATAATTTCTTTTTTAATCCTATTTTCATACTACTCCCCCTATATTTCAAAAAAATAGCCATGAAGTATAGACTCTCTCTAAAGAATCTAAAACCTTCATGGCTTTATTATATATTTATGATAACACTTTACACATTAATTTGTAAATATTTTCCAATTGACTATTTCCACAATTGTATTTAATATTTTAAAATTATATTTAAGATTTTATTTTATATAACTTTTCTCTAAAACTTTCTATTTCATTTAAATCAATAATATCAATTGACCCTCCTTGAAAATCTCCTTCTATATCTCCCATACCTTCTTCTATCCATCCTTCCATCTCTATATAATAATCTTTTAGTTCTTCTATTATATCTTCATCAGCTTCCCATAAATTTCTCTCATAAGCTTCTATTAACCTTCTTGAAATTTCTTCTAAAGCCCAAGGATTGTTTTCTTCAAAAAATTTTCTATTTTCATCATCTAAAACAAAGGTATTTGTTATTTCATCAAATATCCAATCGTCTACTTCATCAGTTGTAGCATCCCAGCCATATACTCTTCCTATTCTCTTTGATATATCTGATGCTCCTTTATAACCATGTCTCTTTTGTCCTTCAATCCACTTTGGATTAAGTAATTTTCCTCTTACAACTCTTCTTATTTCTTCAGATAATGTTCTTACTTCCACACTAGATACTTCTCTTGTATCTCCATAATATGTTTTTACTTCTTTAGTAGAAACTTGTTTTGCAGCTGCTGTTAATCCTCCATGAGCTCCAAAATAAGCACAACATCCTAATAAATCATGTTCATCAGATATTGCTTTATTATAAGTTATATCAATTGTTTTTAGGCTATCATTCAACTCACTATAAGCTTCTTGACCATATTTATTTTTTCCATATGAATATCCATTGTAATATGTGAACACATCTAAAAAGTCATTTTTTTCTTTCCATGCAGATGAATACACCATCATATTTATACCTGATAGATATGTTCCTGGTCTTGTTCCAAATATTCTAGATGATGAATTATTTTCTAGAGTATGTTTTCTTATGTAGTTTTTATCTATTGGTTCATCCAATCTAGAAACCGCTTCAATGGCTCCATCTAATAAATCTACACAATTTGAAAAATTATCTCTAAGTATGCCTGATATTCTAACTGTTACATCAATTCTTGGTCTATTTAGTTCTTCTAGTGGAATTATTTCAAATCCATTTACTCTACCGTTTTTTGACCATGTTGGCCTTGTTCCTATCAAATAAAGAAGTTGAGCCATTCCTTCACCGTCTGACCATAGTATGTCATTACACATCCAGTAAATAGCAAAGTTCTCAGGATACGTACCTGTTTCTTCTAAGTATTTTTCTATAACTTTATCACCTAATCTTCTTCCAACTTCATAAGATACTTTAGTAGGTATTCTATAAGGGTCCAGCGTGTAAAAGTTTCTTCCCGTAGGCAAAATATCATCTCTTCCTCTAGTTATAACTCCCGATGGCCCTGCACTTATATATTCTCCATTCATTGCTTTTAATAAAGAATCTATTTCTTTAGATTCTTCTATTCTATTTTTTATATCTATTATTTTTTCTTTAAAGTCTTCTATTTCATCTAGTTTATCTATATTTTTTAATTGATAAACTTTAAAGATATCTATATTATCTATTAAACTTTTATCTTTAATATATAAGTTTATTACTTCTTTGCTTAGTATATCTAACTCAAACAACAAGTTTCCATTAGAGATTTGATATAAATCATTTATTTTTTCTTTGTTATCCAGTAAATCCTTTAGGTTTAATCCAATTAATGATGCTATTTTATTTCTTAAAGACTCTTTATCTAACCCTTCGAATCTTATTATTGAATTAATTAATTCAACTAATCTGTCTCCTTCAGGTATTTTTCCTAAAATATGTTGCCCATCTTGTATTTGAGTATTTTTAATTAAAGATAGTACTTTATGGCACTCTTCTAATATTTTTTCTATTTTGTTATGATGATCACTTATATCTATTTGAGTTTCTAGATTTGCTTTCTTTATTTCCTCAACTATCAAATGTTTTAATAAATGTGCTTGAGTTTTGTCACTTACTTTAACCTTTTCATATTGTTCTAATAAATTTTCCAACTCTATTAACTCATCATAAAGCCCGCCTTGAGTCATTAAAGTTTGCATATGATCTATTATTGTTGCATATGATCTTCTTTTTGCAATAGTACCTTCTGGAGGATTATCAGCATTATAAATATATAAATTAGGTAAGTTTCCTATACATATATCTGGATAACAATTTTGAGATAAGCCTACTCCTTTACCTGGTAAAAACTCTAAATTACCATGAGTTCCAACATGAATAATAACATCTGCCTTATATTTTTCTTCAAAGTATCTATATGTAGCTAAGTATTGATGTGTAGGTGGTGTATGTGGATCATGAAGTATCTTGCAAACAGCTCCATCGCACTTAGATCCAGCACATCCCCTCTTTGGTTGTACACATACTAAAGCATTTTTGTAATTTACTCCTGTTACTACTATTTTATCTTTATATATCATAGAAGGAGATACTCCTTCTATAGTTTCTCCTGGAGGATTACCCCAATTTTCTATCATATTTTCTTTAACTTCTTTACTTAGTTTATTAAACCATTCTATATACTCACCTTTTTCAATTAAGTCTAATGCTCCTCCTTTTTTAATTATCTCCTCTACCGTTGTCCATCTAAATTCAGAGATAGCTTTTTTGTTCATTATAGTATCTACTAATTCTTTACCATCCTTTGGAATATCTTCTAAATCATATCCTAATTCTTTCATTTTTGATAATACTCTTGATACACTTTCTAAGGTATCTAAGTTTGCTCCTCCTCCTATTGAAGCTTCTAATGAGGCGCAAGGATTATTGTTAAGTAAAAATACTACTTTCTTTTCACTATTAGGCTTTTTGTGCAAATTTACATATTTAATAACTCTATTTATCAGTTTTTCACACCTATCGCTTATAGCTACTCTACTTTCCACATTGTCATTATTATCTAATGCTCCAATAAATATTGGTTCTATAACACCTTCTAATTCTGGAAGTGCAACGCTCCATGCAATATCTTTTATAGTTCCATCCCTGTCATCTTCCCATTCTTTAGCTGTCATATATGATGAAGTAATAGGTTGAAAAATAGGACAGTTTAAGGTTATTAATATATCAGTTTTATTAGCATTATCTAAGTTCGTGTAGTTTTTGGAGTCAGAATCTAAAAAGAAACTAGTCATCTTTATTACTGCATCTACTATAGGCTTATTATCTTCATCTATGAAAAATGTTCTAACGGCATTGGCTGTTCCTTTTGCACCTATTTCCTCATTTCTTAAAGTATATGTGAAAATAGGAATAACACTGTATCCTTTATCTTCTATCGCTTTTATAAGTTTTTTTTCTATTTCTATGTTTTTATTTACCCAGTACCCCCTAGAAGTTATTAGTCCTATGGTACCTTTGTTACTTTGCTTTTTATATTTTAAATAATCTTTTGTAGATGCAAATATTTCATTAGTGTCACAATGATATATTCCATCCCATGGAATTTCAATAGGCTCTTTATATGTTATTTTCTCATTAAGCACATCACATAATATGTACTTAATCATATTTATCCAGTTTTCTTCTCCACTATAAGTTATGTATGTGTTGCATTTGCTTGATATTTCTAGTCCTTTTTCATTATTTATAAATAAACTAGATTCTCCTCCTATATAAACTTTAGTGTTATCCATATTATCTATAATGTTATCTATTTCATCCCAGATACTATCTGTAGAGGTCTTATTCAAAATTAATGCATCACAAGTTTCAATATCTTTTATTAGCTCATCTATATCCTGTTTTTCTTCATCTAATAATCTAGATGAATATATTTTTAAATTTGTATATTCATTTAGCCTTGGCTTTAACTTTGATAATATATTATAAGAGCCATGCCACATAATAGCTACAATATTTTTCATACTATACCTCCACAGCCATAAAAGAGTCTATAATTTCTCTTATTTTATTTTCATCTAGTTTCTTTGTTGTTTCAAATGGTAAACTTCTCATTCTATGTAAAAGTACCATATGTGCTACTTCTTCTATATCTTCTCTTTCTACTTCTAGCTTATTATTAAATGCTGCCATTGCTTTTGATGCTTTCATAAGTGTTAAATCGCCTCTATGACCATCTATATCAAGTGCTATTGAAAGATTAGCATTCAATAATAACATTTCATCACTTATAGTAACATCTTTAACTAAAGTTCTGGCATTTTCTATTTTATCTCTTAGTAATTGCTCTTCTATCTCCCATTTTTTTATGAATTCATCTGGATTCTCTTCAAAATGCGATCTATATTTAACTATTTCAACACGCTTTTGAGGATCTTTTATACCTTTTATCTCAACACTAAATCCAAATCTATCTAATAATTGAGGTCTTAATTCTCCTTCTTCTGGATTCATAGTTCCAACTAATATGAAATTTGATGGATGAGAAAAAGATATTCCCTCTCTCTCAACTGTATTTACACCTATAGCTGCACTGTCCAATAGTAAATCAACTATATGGTCATCAAGCAAGTTAATTTCATCAACATATAAAATCCCTCTATTAGCTTGCGCAAGTACTCCGCTTTCAAATTTTTTAGTTCCAGTTTTTATAGCTTCTTCTATATCTAATGAACCAACAACCCTATCTTCTGTTGCCGACACAGGTAAATCTATTACCTTCATTTTTTGTTTTATAATTTCTAACTTATTTCCTTCATTTACTTTTTTTAAACATTCACTACACATAGTACTTACATCATGCGGGTTGCAATTAAATTTACATCCTTTTACAACTTCTATCTCTGGTAAAAGGTTTGCAATAGCCCTAACTGCTGTTGATTTTGCCGTTCCCTTTTCTCCAAATACTAATATACCAGAGATTTTAGGATTTATTATATTTAATATTAAACCTTTTTTCATAGACTCTTGTCCTATTATTGCTGAAAATGGATATGATTTTTTTGACATTTTTTATTCCCCCCTGAAATTGTTAATGCTATTTACTATTAATTCACTTTTTAAATCATCTATTTTTATATACTGAGCATCCAAATTCTTAGCTAATTCTTTAGCTATTCCAAAACTCATAAGACCCTTTTTTTCTATATCTATTACCATAGAGTTAATCTTTTTTTGTTCCTTAACTGATTTAGCAATTTGCATTAGCTCTTCTTTTGGTTTCGAATTTTTATCTAAGGACACGTTTCCTTTCCCATCACTTATTATTATCATCATTGGAAGTATATTAGGATTTTTTCTAAGTTCTCTTTTAATAATTTCATATCCCTTAGAAATACCACTGTTTAATGGTGTTTTTCCTCCTGTTTCCATAGTTTCTAATAACTTATATCCTCTTTCAACACTTGTAGTTGGTGGTAATACTACTTCACCTTTATCTTTTCTAAAAGAAACTAAAGCAATTTTATCTCTTTTTACATAAGAATCTTTTAATAATGATAATATAGCTCCCTTTGTTTCTATCATCCTTTGATTGGCACCCATAGAACCACTTGCATCTACTACAAATACTATTAAATTTGATACTTTCTTTTGTCTTACCTTCTCTCTAATATCTTCATTTTCTATACTTATTGCTAAATTTTTTTTGTCTCTATATTTTTGATAAGGTGCAGCTGCTCTTATTGTGGCATCTAGTGCAAAGTCATTGTTTTTTCTTTGCATGGTTGGATATATATATCTACCACTTTTACTATTAGTTTTTGTTCTAGTCCTTTTTCCTTGACCATTTCTATAAGTTCTATCATTTTTATGAGAAAATGTTCTTATTTTAAAATCTTCGCCTATAGCAAAAACCTTTGACTGCATAGAATCACTTCTATCATTTGTATTATTTTCTTGGCTATGCTTAGAATTAGATTTATCTTTATTTTGTTTATTTTCATTTTTATTTTTATCTTTGTCTTTATTATTTTGATTAGAATTGTTTTGTTCTTGATTATTGTCATTTGAGTTGTTATTATCTTTATTGTCATCTTCATTTTTATTTTTCATTCTATGCATAAGAGCTAACTCACTGGCTTCTCTTATATCTTCACTATTTATGTAATATCTTTGATCTAATGCTGCTATTGCAAGTGCTGTTTCTTTTATTACTAAATCACCTCTATGACCTTGAATATTATAGTCAAGACAATAATTTATCATTTCCTGTAACTGTTCATCACTTATTTTTATTTTAGGTAATATAAGTTTTGCATTGTCTATTCGATTTTTTAACTTTATTTCTTCTTTAATATATTTCTTTATAAAATCAGTAGGACTCATTTCGTATTCTTCTAGTAATTTTAATATGGAAACTCTCTCATTGACATCTTTACTAGATGTTACATTTACATACAAACCAAATCTATCTAAGAATTGTGATCTAAGTTGTCCTTCTTCATTATTCATCGTTCCCACTAAAATAAAATCACTTTCATGTGAATAAGAGATTCCTTCTCTTTCTATAATATTAATTTTGCTTTCACATACATCTAATAACGTATCTACAATATTATCTTGTAATAAATTAACTTCATCTATATAAAGAATTTTCTTATTAGCACTTTTTAATAATCCTTCTTCTATATAAACTTCTCCATTTTGTATTGTTTTTTCTAAATCTATGGATCCTAATAATCTATCTTCCGTAACTGATAATGGAACGTTAATAACATTATTTTCTCCATTCATAATATTTCCAAGTGACCTTACTATTGTGGATTTTGCAGTTCCTTTTTCTCCATTTATTAATACGCCACCTATTTTAGGATTCACAATATTTAAAAGCAATGCTTTTTTCATTTTTTCTTGACCTATAACGGCAGTAAATGGATATGTTTTTATAATCATATTCTCAACCTCATTTTATAGTTAACTCTTTAATTTATATTTATATGCAAAAAAGCCATGCAGGTTTAACACAAATTTTCCTGTGTTCAAAACCTTCATGGCTTTATTTCAATAATAATAGTATCAGATATTATCATGTTTATCAATAAAATACATATTAAATAGTTTTAATAAATAAAAGAAGCCTTGATAGTTGATTAGAACTTGATATACAGTGTCAAGCTTCATAAGTCTGATCATATTTATCCGATACATGTCAATACATTGGATTTACTATTTTCTAATGATGTATGTTTACAGCCGTTTAAATAACTCCTTCTCTTTTCAGCGCACTCTTTACTTGTTGAGAGGCCATATTATATCTATTTCTTAGATTATCTATATTTTTACCGTTATATAATCTAGAAATTTCTCTATTTCGATTTCCCATGATCACTTTTTTGTAAACCGGTATATAAACACTTTTGCCTCCTTATAATTTACATACTTCTAAAAAATTATCAAATCCTACCAGATCAATCATTGAATATATCATCCATTAAAATTTTCTTATTATAGAAATTCTTCACATTATTATGATTTACCATAGCATATTGCAAAGTAGTATAAATCTTAGAATATTCTAAAAGATGTTGCACCTGTGACTTTTCTAAATAACTCTGGCTAACAATGTTCTTATGAACTTATGAGAATGAACCTTATAAGTTATTGACATAAATCGTTAACAACCACACCCCCATGCATCATATTCAAAGAATTCTAATGACTTAACTTGCTAACATTTTCTCTATCTCACAATATATATTTAATTTTTCAAACACTTATTATGTTACAATATACTTATCAAATCATGCAAAATACAGGAGGATTTATGGAGAAAAAAACAAATATCAAAGAATTATGGAATAAATCACTACCATGGATACTACAAATAATCATTGGACTTATTCTAGGTATATCAGGTGCGATATACAGTATGAAAAATAATATCCCCCTTGGAAATTCCTTTTTAGAACTGGTAATCATACTTACTCTTTTTGCAGTAACACTTTTCATACATATAATATTACATGAGGGTGGGCACTTAATATTTGGACTACTATCAAACTTTGAATTTGTATCCTTTAGAGTAGGGTGCTTAACTTTAGTAAAAGAAAATAATAAATTTTTGATAAAGAAATTTAAAATAGCAGGAACAGGTGGACAGTGTCTTATGATGCCTAAGATGGATAATTATAAAGAGTGCCCCTATATTTTATATAACTTAGGTGGAGTAATCTTAAATCTTTTAGTATCTATTTTTTGTTTCTACATATATGTAATAACTCCAACTACTAAATATATGGATACAATATTATTAGCCATGGTTGTAAGTGGTGTGTGCACCTTTGTTTTAAATGGAATTCCTATGAAAGTAGGCGGTGTTACCAATGATGGATATAACTTAATATCCATAAGAAAAAACGATTTGGCAAAATATTGTTTTTACACTCAGCTAAAAGTAAATGGGCTTTTAAGTAAGGGTATAAGGTTTAAAGGTATGGATAAAAAATGGTTTGAACTTGATGAGAACTCAGATTTTAGTAATCCACTAATTACTAGTATTAAATGTCTTGAAAATAACTACTATACAGATATAATGGATTTTGACAAAGCAAAAAAATGTTGTGAATTTCTACTAAATTATGAACCAAAAATAATAAAACTCTATGAAAATGAATTAAAATGTGATTTACTTTTCCTTGAGATTATGGGTAATAGAGATGAGGATAAAATAAATAAACTATATACTAAAGAATTAAAATCCTACATAAAGGCAACTAATTGTTACATAGCTAGAAAAAGATTGATGTATGCTTATGCTTTAATAATAGAAAAAGATTTGGAGAAAGCAGAAAAATTATTAAAGGAATTTAAAAAAGTTCAAAATACCTATCCTATAAAAGGTGAGATTGAAAGCGAAGTTGAACTGGTTAATTATATTACAGACAAGTATAATACTAGCAAGTTGTTTACATAAACCATCAACAACTGAAGCCCGGTAGTTTGTGCATAAACTACCGGAAAACAAATTTACCCCCTGGCATTATAGACAATTTATTCCAATAACTTGATATTAATGTGAATAACGTGATGCTTTCACATCATCAATATTTAAATTGTAAACAAACTTATTTTCTCTTAACTTCAGTATACTTTCCTTACTTCCATTTACTAGAACACCATAAGACTTAACACCATTTTTTTCAACATATTTAAATGTATCTTCATAAGTAAATGTATGTGCATTAGGATGTTGAAGTTCTATGAAATCCTTGCTATCTATCATATATTTTACTAAGCTTTTGAAATGAGTTTCATAAACATCTGCATCATATGCTTTGTCAATATTTGCAAGTTCTAAATAAGGATAATCTTCACTGTTTTCAAATCCTTCTAAAATAATTCCACTTCCACTACTTTCAAATCCCATTTGAGGAAGTTGTTGAGTATTTTTATCACAAGTTCTAATTCCCACCCAACTGAAATATAAATCATCATACTCCTTAATCATTTTTGAAATTTCATTCATATCTATATCTTTGTTAAATGAAATATATGCACTTACCTGAGATGTACTTGGTAATTGTTTTAGTTCTTCTAATTGTAACCTGTCATCATCAAATGCATCGTCAAAAGGATAAACCCCATATTTAAATACATTCATCACAGGATATTTATAAAAATCACTTTCAATATATTCTAAATTTCCTTTATTAATTACTCCATCATAAGTTGTCTCAGTATTTTTAAATGTATTACTTTGGGTTATCTTAACATTATACTTTCCATAACCTAATGACTCCTCATTAGTGTAACTAGTTATAACTCCTGGAAAATGAAGTTCAGTAAATACAGATATATCAGTTAAAAACTGTGTTGAAAAATCGCCTCTTTCTGCAGATGGATTGTAATATTTAGAATCCATCATGGGAGATACAATATATTTAACTACAGCTAAAATACTTATTACAATTACTACTGATGCAAGTACTGCTTTCAAAAACTTATTTCTTATCTTTCTATTTATATTTTTTAATAAAATATCCTCTTCATTGTTTTTCTTATTATAACCACTACTCTTTATCTCATGATTTTCATCTAAATGACTGGTATCTATATTGCTATTTACATTAAATAAATTATCATCTATTTTATTACATAAATGCTCACTTATAATTTCATTTTTTTCTATTTCTTCTTCTACAATCTTTATTTCCTCTTCACTAGCTTCATTGTTTATATATTTCTCATAAATGTCTTTAAAGCTCATATTTATTCCTCCATTTTCATTCTTAGATTTTTTCTAGCTCTATAAATTAAAGTCCTAACTGCTCCATTAGATATATTCATGATTTGGGCTATTTTTTCTTGTGGTACTTCTAGGTAATAATAAAGAATTAGAGATTCTTTCATAGATTGAGGCAATGTTATAATTTTATTATATAAATTCAATGATTCTTCATTTGTTATTAATTTTTTCAAAGTATTACTACTGCAATCTTCTATTTCAATTTCATTAATATCAATTTTAGATAATTTATTATTTTTCCTTACATAGTCTATCCACAAATTTCTACATACCATAAATAGCCAAGCTTTCACATTTTCATGATTATCATCTAATGATAATATTCCTTTTAAAAAAGCTTCTTGCATGATATCTTCTGCTAAGTGTTGGTTTTTACAAAGAGAAAAGGTATAAATATAAACATCTTTGGAGTATAATCTATAAAATTTTTCAATACTATCTGCATTCATCATCAATCTCCTTTCACTTTATAAACGTACCTGTTTTCAATATGTCACAAACTTTTTACTATTTTTTCTAATTTATATGTCCATCAAACTAAAAAAACACTGATTTATGCAAATAAACCAGTGGATAATATAATTATTAAATACTTTTCTTTATATAATAACTACAATGCCTCCTAGTACAATCCTTCAACACAGCAAAAATTTCACAAATAAAAGTCTTTTTCTTACTTATTTTAATTTTTATTTTACATACCCCGTATTAAAATCTATAACATTAAACAGCTCTTCATCCTTCAAAAATCTCTCCAAATTATCCAAACTAATACCAAAAATCCTCTCATAAGTCTCCGCTAAATTATACCACCCAGAAATATGAGGAGTAATCACAACATTCTCCAATCCCCAAATTCTATGGTCACTTGGCAGTGGCTCTGGATCAACTACATCTAGCCCAGCTCCATATAAATGCCCACTTTCCACAGCATCACATAAAGCATCAGTATCAACAGATGTTCCTCTTCCCATATTTAATAAGATACTTCCTGTTTTCATCTTTTCTATTCTTTGTGCATCAAATAGTTTTTGAGTATCTTTTGTTGATGGTAAACAAAGAGCTACAATATCAGCCTGTGGTAGTAATTCATCCAGCTTGTCGTTTAAGTATAACTCATCTATATAGCTTGGCTTAGCACTTTCTCTACGTTTAACACCAATTGTATATCCACCTAAAGCTTTTATCATTTCCCCAAAATTGCATCCTATATCACCAAGTCCTACTATCAGTACCTTAGACCCTCGTATAGATCTTACTCTTCCTTCACTTTTCCATAATCTTTTATTTTGATTGTCTCTATAAATATGTAATTTTTTTAATAATTCTAAAAGCATAGCAAGCATATGTTCTGAAACTGCTAGACCATAAGCTCCTGTAGAATTTGTCAGAATCACTTCTTCACTTAAAATTCCTTCTTTTATATATTGGTCTGCTCCCGCTGTATTTAGCTGCATCCATTTTAAATTAGGAGATCCTTTCACCATGTCCACCTTAGGACTTCCTATTACTATATTTGCATTTTGAACTTCTTCTTTTGTAACTTCATTTTCATTAGAATAAACTATTTTACATCCTTTTGATTTTTCTTCTAATAGTTTCTTCTTTTCTTCATCCATTGGTATTAAAACTAAAATATTATACATATTCCCTCCACTATTTTGCTTTTTAATTATAAGTATTTTATATTTTATCTGTTTTTTAGATAAAATATAAAATACAACTGCTTCCTGGAGCAACGGGCCTGTTCCTCAAGGCCGTTGGCGATTGATATTCCTTATTATAACATTTTTATATTTTTTAACATTTCAAATTTTTCCAAATTAGTCATTTCAATATTAACAGGTGTTATAGATATATAACCATTGTTCACACAAGTTATGTCACTATCTTCATCTTGTTCCATATCCTTAATGCTTCCACCTATCCAAAAATATCTTTGGCCAAAAGGACTTATTCGCTCTTCCATTACATTGTCATATTTTCTTTCCCCTAATTTTGTAATCTTCCAACCTTTCACCTCAGTGTTTGGTATATTTACATTTAATATACAGTCATTTAACAAATGTAATTTATCTTTTATATTATTTATAAGCTGAGCTATATGTTTAGCTCCCTCTTTATAAACTTCACTTTTTACTTTAAATTCATTATATGACACAGCAATAGATGGTTTATTTAAAACAAGTCCTTCTATGGCTGCTGACACTGTTCCAGAATATATAACATCAGTTCCCAAATTGGGACCATTATTTATTCCACTTAAAACTAAATCAAAATTTATATCTTTAAATATGCCTTCTATTCCTACTTTTACACAATCTACTGGTGTTCCTGATATACAGTAAGCTTTTATCTTGTCACCCATATCAGTTTCTTGTACCATTATTGGACTATGTATAGTTATAGAATGTCCTGTGGCACTTTTTTGGCTTTCTGGTGCTACCACATACACATTAGCAATATTTGATATTTCCTTTGCTAATTCTATAATTCCATCTGCATATATTCCATAGTCGTTAGTTATTAATATATTCATGAGATTTCCTCCTTCTATTATATATTTATATTGCCATAAGAATTGTTTATTATCAAATTTTTTAAAGGATGAGCATATAGCTCATCCTTTTTATTATTTTTCATAAATGCAAATTCCTGCACTTTTATTTTTATCATACTCATTTGATGTACTTCCATCTTTGTCAACTTTATATGGATGTTGATATCTCACTTTATAAGTCTTATCACTTAGCTCATATGTGACAACAGTAACACCCACATTATTAATATAATTAGAATCAATTTCTTTTATATTTTCCCCCAATTTAGATTTAACATATTCCACAGATTTTGTCATAGTCAATTCTTTCGGGTTTTCTTCACTACTATAAGATATTTCACCCATAAATTTCATATCATCATAATCTTCTTCAGCTGAAAAAACTTGTACTGCATGATTTTTATTATTGTTTATTATATTATCTCCATCAGTTCTTGGTGTAGAATTTTGTACATTTTCACTTAGCTTAGTTAGCAAATTATTTTGACTTTCCAATGAGTCACTTATTATTTCTGTCATTGTGAAAATTTCATCTTGTCCACTTATATTTGGAGCATCTCCTATAAATGATTTTGTATATAATAAAGTTCCATCTTTATCAATAAGTTTAAGTCCTCTTATTTCTTCCATCTTTTCATCATGCATAAATACTAGCTGTGAATCATTTATTTTCGCAACGGTGTTTTCTTTGTCTATTTGATTTATTGATTTATCATTAAATTTTTCAAATTCTTCCTTAGGAAAAGATACACTTCTTTGAACTATTTTCGCAAGTTTAAAATAAGTTTTATATTCTTCTTTATTTTTTGAATCTACCTTAATATGATTAACTAGCTTTTCTTGGTCTTCCGCTGAAATAGTACCTATTCTTGTAATAAAACGTAGTAATTCATCTGAGTCTTTGTTATAAAATGAATGTATTCCATTTAAATAACCATTTTTATTTGCATTATAATATTGAACTGACAAAGCTTCTTTTGGTTTATCATTTTCGTAAAAATAAGTTAATGATACACCTTCATTTTTTTCTTCTAAATTAATCGTTCTTAAATCCTTGTATTTATCACCATTATATACACTACCTATATAATAATATCCATCTGACTCTACTAATTTTTTATTTGGTTCTAATTTTGCCAACTCTTCTTTTGACAAATCTCCATTTTTTTGTAAGTAAGAAGAAATTTTCACATAAGACTCTTGAGATTTAAATGTTATTTTCTTATTTGTAGTCTCTGTAGGTACTTCTTTATTCTTTGTATTGTTATTATTCATGTTTGTATAAATCACAGGTGAAGCAACTATTATTATTAAAAAAATAATTGCTGTTATCATAATCTTTTTGCTCTTATTAAACTCCATTTTATCTCCCTCCAACTTAAACAACTGCGTTACCTTCAGCTATAGCCAAGTCAATCTTGTTAGCTCTATATCTTTTACTTAAAGTACTGTGCTTTAATTTTATTTATTTCTTCTTCATCAAGAGATGAGGCAATTCCAATTTCTCCACCTAACATATGCCACACGTAATTATGCACTTCAACAGCATTATTAAAATCTCCATTTTCCCATTTTCTAAGTGCTTTATTTAAATAGTCTCTAGCCTCATCATTATTAATATTTTTAATTGAGTTTAGGGCTATTTCAATATTTTGTGGTGTAATTTTAATAACTCCGAATTTTTTCCCATCAGCTGGATTAATAATTTGATTAGACATCTGGTGTATAAAGTTTACCACCCCATACTCATCATAAACTATATTTTTACCATTGCTTCCCTCATTATTATTTTCCTTGTTATCACTTCCTTTATTATCATCTTTACTTTCTTTATTTTCTTTTGTTTTATCAACTTTATATCTTGTTATTTTTACAAAATGAATTTTATTATTTTCCACCACAGCCTTTGGTATTATGGTATCTATCTCTAATGAAGCACTTATTTCATCTATTTTTAAAGTATCATTTATTTTTTCCAACACCTTCATTACTGGTGGTATACGATATGCTAAAGCTGGACTATACACTCCTATAGAAATTAAAACCACTATACTGGCAGCTATTTTAATGTATTTCTTTTTAATTTTACTTTTAGTCATATCTTTTTCAGCTTTATCTATAGCATCTTTTATCAATCTTTCTTTATCAAAATTGTATTTTATATTTTCTATTTTTTCATCATCTATATAAAAATCTTCCATATCTTTATCAATTTCTTCTATTGTCACATCTTCTAAATTTTCATTTAGTTCATTATCCAAATTAATATCTTTTTTCTTTTTAGTCATTAATGTAATCCTCCTTTAGCAGGTTTTTCATTTCCTTTATTGCCTTCCTAATATGAGTCTTTATGGTATTTGCAGGACGTTCCAAAATTTTGGATATTTCTTCAACCTTCAAGTCTTCTATATATCTAAGTATGATTACATCTTTATATTTATCTTCCAACTCATCCATTGCATTATATAAATCAATTTTAATTTCCACTTCATCGTCATTATGTACTTTTTTAACATAATCATTTTCATCATGTTCCAAATCAATCATTCCATTTTTTCTTAGATAATCATTACATACATTTATAAGAATTTTACTTACCCAAGTTTTAAAATACTTCGGTTCTTTTAAGCCCTTTATATTTTTATAAGCTTTGTAAATTGTTTCTTGTACTACCTCCTTAGCATCTTCTTCATGCTTACATCTCAAATACGCTTCTTTATATAATCTATCAAAGTACATATTTATCAAATCTTCAAAAGCTTCCCTATCACCTTTGATAGCTCTTTTCACTAAAAGTATATCTTCCATGATTACTCCTTTCATTTTTGTTTTCAATTATTAGACATAAATTTATAATAAAAGGTTTTAACTTTTTATAAAAAATTCGCTTCGCTTGAGCGACGTGTCGGCGAAACATTTCATGTCGCCAACGATATATCTTTGCTTCACTTCAGATACATCTATTGCTCTATTTAAATAAATTTTATTATTTTAATTAGATAAATCTTTTATTCGTTTTCATATATTCTTTACAATTCTATATGACCTACATTTATATAATAAATGAAATTTTCAACATAAGTCCATATTGCAAAATTTTAATATAATAAATATGATTTAGATATAAAATATTATTAATTGTCTTATCAATTATGATATAATCTAAGTCCAATTGATAATAAAAATCATTATAAATTACAAAAATGGAGGTCGACATCATGTGGATTTTATTTGCTTTTGGATCAGCACTCTTTGCAGGGTTAACATCTATACTAGCTAAATGTGGTATAAAAAATACTGATTCAAATGTGGCAACGGCACTTAGAACTATTGTAGTTCTTATTTTTTCATGGATTATAGTGTTTGTTGCAGGAAGCCAAAGTACCATATCACAAATAAGCACAAAAACTTTAATTTTTCTTATTCTCTCAGGTATAGCAACTGGAGCTTCTTGGCTTTGTTATTTCAAAGCTTTGCAAATTGGAGATGTAAACAAAGTTACTCCTATTGACAAATCAAGCACTATTTTAACAATGCTTATGGCGTTTATTTTGTTAGGAGAAGAATTAACGCTTATAAAATGTATTGCCATGATATTAATAGGAGTAGGTACATATTTAATGATAACAAAGAAAGAAAATATAGTTATGGAAAAGAAAAATAACGCATGGCTTCTTTATGCTTTAGGCTCTGCCTTCTTTGCCAGCTTAACTTCTATTCTTGGAAAAGTTGGTATTGAAAATGTAGATTCAACTTTAGGAACAGCCATAAGAACTATTGTCGTTCTTATTATGGCATGGATTGTAGTCTTCGTTACAAAAAAACAAAACACTATTAAATATATTGATAAAAGTAGTTGGATTTTCTTAATTTTATCAGGACTTGCAACAGGTGGTTCATGGCTTTGTTATTATAGAGCTCTACAAACAGGACCTGCCAGTGTGGTAGTTCCCATTGATAAATTAAGTATTTTAGTTACTATTGCATTTTCTTATATAGTATTTAAAGAAAAACTAAATAAAAAATCTGCTTTAGGCCTTTTTCTTATAGTGATAGGCACTTTATCACTTTTAATATAATTGCCTTCAATAAAAAAACATCAGCACAATCACTTATGCTGATGTTTTTTTAATTATATTTCTCTAGCAACACTTGCTGCTTCCCATATTGCATCAAGTGCACGTCTTGGTTTTACTGCATCACCAATAACATGATATGGTATATTAGTAGATTTTATAAATTCTTCTAAAGAATTATTTGCTCTAGATCCAATAGCTATAACTACTGAATCTATACCTTCTATTAAGCTAGATTCTCCATCTTTTTCAACTAAAACACTAGCTTCATTTATTTCTAAACATTTTGTACTAGTTAAAGTTTTTATTCCTAATTTATATATATTCTTATGAACACATATACCTCTTAACCATCCTATACCATTACCTACTCTGTCTAGCATTTCAATAACAGTAACATTTTTATTTTCTTCAGCTAAAGTCTCTGCAACTTCTAAACCAACAAGACCTCCACCTATAATAACTACATTTTTACCAACTGTACTTTCACCTTTTAATACGTCCCAAGCAAGTACAACATTGTCACCTTCTACACCTTTTATAGGAGGTACAAATTGGTTAGCTCCCGTAGCTAGTACTATTTCATCTGGTGCAAATTCTTTTATGAAGTCTTTATTAACTTCTGTTAATTTAAGTACCTTTACTCCAACTTTTTTAAGTGTAGCTTCCATGTTATCTGCAGCTAATGCAAATTCTTCTTTTCTAGGAGCCAGCCCTGCTATTTTAAACTGACCACCTATTGAGTTAGTTTTTTCACATAGAGTAACGTCATGACCACGTAATTTTGCCACTTTTGCAGCTTCAACACCACCTGGCCCTCCACCTATTACAAGAACTTTTTTAGGTGTTTCACAAGATTTTATTTTATATTCTCTTTCTCTTGAACAAGAAGGGTTTCTCATACAACTTATATCTTGATTTGGAACAAGATACATATCAAAACATCCTTGGTTACATCCTATACATTTAATTATTTCATCAAATCTATTTTCTTTTGCCTTATTACAGAACTCAGCATCTGCCAATTGAGCTCTACCTATTCCTACGAAATCTGCTTTTTCATCATCTAATATTTTTTCTGCAAATATAGGATCATTTATTCTACCAACAGTTATAACAGGTATATTTATATGCTGTTTTATTTTATAAGCATTTTCCACATTGAACCCTTGTTTAAAATCTATTGGTGGTACTACATATTCAAGTGTTGCAGTAGTTCCCGCAGACACATGTAATGCATCTATTCCAGCCTTCTCAGCAAGCTTTGCAAACTCTATTACATCCTCAACAGTAATTCCATCTTCACAGAATTCGCTACCACTTATTCTATATATAATAGGGAAATCTTCTCCTACTTTTTTACGTACATTTTCTATAACCATAAGTGGGAATTTTATTCTATTTTCAAATGAGCCACCAAACTCGTCAGTTCTCTTATTGCAAGTTTTACTCATAAATTCTGCTAATAAGTACCCATGAGCTCCATGTAATTCAACAGAATCAAATCCAGCCCTTTTTGCTCTTAAACAAGCATCTCCATAAGCTTCTATTAATTCATATATTTCATCTATAGTAAGTTCTCTTGGCGCTTTTGCACTATAAGGAGATTTTATTGCAGATGGAGCAACTATATCGTATCCATCTATTGGATTACGAACTACACGTCCACCATGCCATATTTGTATAGCCGATTTTCCACCAGCTTCTCTTATAGCATCTGCTAGTCTTTTCAACCCTGGTATAAATGAATCATCGTATATTCCTAAGTCCATTGGATTTTTTGTACTTGGATGAATTGCTGCTATTTCAACTATATTAAGTCCACATCCACCTTTAACTCTAGCCACATGATAATCTATTAATTCATCTGAAGGTTCTCCTCCATTTATAGTCATTTCTGAACCCATAGCAGGTAATATAACTCTATTTTTTAGATCCATAGAACCTATTTTACCTGGTGAAAATAATTTTGTACATATCATAAATACTTGCCTCCTTAAAATACTAAACCACCATCAACATTTATTATCGTTCCTGTCATAAATTTACTATCATCACTTTCTATTTAATCTAATGATGATTCCTTAATTAAATACATGTTATTTTTTTAACAATTTATATTTAGATTATATCTTTATAAAAACACTACATCAATAGATGATAGTTGACTAATATTGACAAATATTGACTAATTTATTTTATTATATATTTAATTTGATATAATACATATAACGACTTATTTAGGAGAATAAACTATGACAAATAACTTTGGTGAGATAATTCATAAATTATTGGATATAACCTGTGAAAAAAACTTTAGATTGGCAAATTATTTAGGATATGATGTAACATACATTAGTAAATGGATAAATGGCAGTAAACTACCGTCTCAAAAAAATATTACTGAAATTATAGATGGTATTTGTCAATTTTTTATGGATAATATAAATGAAAGTTCATTAAGACAACTATGTTATGACTTTGAGTTAATTAATAATAGTAAAGAAAGTGTAAAAAACGAGTTATCTCGTTATCTATACGATTCCTATGAATCCCAAAAACTTAATAAAAACAAAGATTATATAATAAATAATAATAATTCTTGTACCATGTTAGGGAATAATGATATAGATAAATGGATTTTTGAAAACTTAAAAAACTATTGTAATAAATCAAAGGAAAAGGATATTCATATAATAATAACCCATGATATTAAAAGATATTCCAGCAAAAAATCTGTATCAGAAATCTCTAAGAATAAAGATTTTGTGTTTAATAGTAAAAAAGTATATATACATCAGCTGATTAATTTAGATGAAATGAAGAAAGATATAAATGAGTATTGTAAAATAATCCTTCTATATCTAAATTCAAATTCTAATATAACTTACAATCTTTATAGTAATAACAATGAAAATTTTAACATGATACTTGTGAAAAATTGTTTATCTGTCATGTATATAAATGATAATAACTGTAATTTAAATATAAATTCTGTTTCTAGAGATTTAGAAACTATAAATAATTTATACAATCATTACAATAATTATTTAAGTAGTAAAGTACAGCTT
>NZ_JWHR01000136.1 GCF_000808015.1 Terrisporobacter othiniensis
GCGATATAAACCTTTAGGTTTATTTTGGTCAAGTCCTCGACCTATTAGTATCAGTAAGCTACATATGTTACCACACTTCCACCTCTGACCTATCAACCATGTAGTCTTCATGGGGTCTTAACCTTGCGGTGGGAAATCTTATCTTGAAGTAGGCTTCGCGCTTAGATGCTTTCAGCGCTTATCCTTTCCGTACTTAGCTACCCAGCTATGCCCTTGGCAGAACAACTGGTACACCAGCGGTACGTCCATCCCGGTCCTCTCGTACTAAGGACAGGTCTCCTCAAATTTCCTACGCCTGCGACGGATAGGGACCGAACTGTCTCACGACGTTCTGAACCCAGCTCGCGTACCACTTTAATGGGCGAACAGCCCAACCCTTGGGACCTACTACAGCCCCAGGATGTGATGAGCCGACATCGAGGTGCCAAACCTCCCCGTCGATGTGGACTCTTGGGGGAGATCAGCCTGTTATCCCCAGGGTAGCTTTTATCCGTTGAGCGATGGCCCTTCCATGCGGTACCACCGGATCACTAAGTCCGACTTTCGTCCTTGCTCGACCTGTATGTCTTGCAATCAAGCTCTCTTCTGCCTTTACACTCTACGTACGATTTCCGACCGTACTGAGAGAACCTTTGAGCGCCTCCGTTACTTTTTAGGAGGCGACCGCCCCAGTCAAACTGTCCACCTGACAGTGTCCCACTACCTGATTCAAGGCAGCTGGTTAGAATCCCAGTACTACAAGGGTGGTATCCCAAGGATGGCTCCACACAGACTGACGTCCATGCTTCATAGCCTCCCACCTATCCTGTACATGTAGCACCGAGACTCAATGTCAAGCTACAGTAAAGCTCCATGGGGTCTTTCCGTCCTGTCGCAGGTAACCGGCATCTTCACCGGTATTACAATTTCACCCAGTCTGTTGTTGAGACAGTGCCCAAATCGTTACGCCTTTCGTGCGGGTCGGAACTTACCCGACAAGGAATTTCGCTACCTTAGGACCGTTATAGTTACGGCCGCCGTTTACTGGGGCTTAAGTTCACTGCTTCGGTTGCCCTAACAGATCCCCTTAACCTTCCAGCACCGGGCAGGCGTCAGCTCCTATACATCGTCTTGCGACTTAGCAGAAACCTATGTTTTTGGTAAACAGTCGCTTGGGCCTATTCTCTGCGGCCTTCTTTCGAAGGCACCCCTTCTCCCTAAGTTACGGGGTCATTTTGCCGAGTTCCTTAACAACAGTTCTCTGGCTGGCCTTAGGATACTCTCCTCACCCACCTGTGTCGGTTTGCGGTACAGGCACCTTTAACCTCGATAGAGACTTTTCTCGACAGTGTGAAATCAGCTACTTCGCTACTAAATTTCGCTCCGCATCGTACCCCAGCATTATTCAGGCGGATTTGCCTACCTAAACTGCCTCAATACTTGCCCGCACATAACCAACAGTGCGGTTAGCTTATCCTACTGTGTCATCCCATTTCTCAAACGGTTATTGGTGGTACAGGAATATCAACCTGTTGTCCATCACCTACGCCTTTCGGCCTCGGCTTAGGTCCTGACTAACCCAGGGCGGACGAACCTTCCCCTGGAAACCTTGGGTTTACGGCCTGTGGGATTCTCACCCACATCTCGCTACTCATGCCAACATTCTCACTTCTATACAGTCCACATCTCCTTACGGTAATGCTTCAATCCGTATAGAAAGCTCTCCTACCCATCATAAATGATGCCGTAGCTTCGGTAGTACGTTTTAGCCCCGGAAATTTTCGGCGCAGGATCACTCGACCAGTGAGCTATTACGCACTCTTTAAATGAGTGGCTGCTTCTAAGCCAACATCCTGGTTGTCTGTGCAATCCCACATCCTTTACCACTTAACGTACATTTAGGGACCTTAGCTGACGATCTGGGCTGTTGCCCTTTTGACTATGAATCTTATCACCCATAGTCTGACTCCCAAGCATAAGAATACGGTATTCGGAGTTTGATAGTCTTCGGTAAGTGCAATACCCCCTAGGACATTCAGTGCTCTACCCCCGTTTCTCTAAATCTTGAGGCTAGCCCTAAAGCTATTTCGGAGAGAACCAGCTATCTCCGGGCTCGATTGGAATTTCACCGCTATCCACAGGTCATCCCCGAGCTTTTCAACGCTCGTGGGTTCGGTCCTCCACGAAATTTTACTTTCGCTTCAACCTGCCCATGGATAGGTCGCCCGGTTTCGGGTCTACGTCAACTAACTATGCGCCCAGTTAAGACTCGCTTTCGCTGCGGCTCCACACCTTAAGTGCTTAACCTTGCTAGGTAACGTAACTCGTTGGCCCGTTCTACAAAAAGTACGCAGTCACACAAGTAATGTGCTCCTACAGCTTGTAAGTGTAGGGTTTCAGGTTCTATTTCACTCCCCTCCCGGGGTTCTTTTCACCTTTCCCTCACGGTACTATACGCTATCGGTCACTAGGTAGTATTTAGGCTTGGAGGATGGTCCCTCCTGCTTCCCACAGGGTTTCACGTGTCCCGTGGTACTCTGGATCATATCTGAAGTCTTCTTGTTTTGATTACGTGGCTTTTACACTTTATAGCGGAGCTTTCCAACTCTCTTCATCTACAATAGCCTCTTCGTTATGATATGTCCGCAACCCCAGTAAAGAAAACTTTACTGGTTTGGCCTGTTCCGCGTTCGCTCGCCGCTACTTACGGAATCGAATTTCTTTCTCTTCCTCCGGGTACTTAGATGTTTCAGTTCCCCGGGTTCCCCTCGCATAGCTATGTATTCACTATACGATACTTAGACATTACTCTAAGTGAGTTTCCTCATTCGGAAATCTTGGGATCACAGTTTACGTGCAACTCCCCCAAGCTTATCGCAGCTTATCACGTCCTTCATCGGCTCCTAGTGCCAAGGCATTCGCCCTACACCCTTAATAACTTGACCAGTTATTAAAAATTAGCGTCAAAGTCTTTGTCTTCATATACATTCAGACAAATCCCTTTACTTAAAGTTGATATTTTTAAAAGTTATCTTCTTTATATAATGTCATATCACTAAATGTTATGCAGTTTTCAAAGTACTAA
>NZ_JWHR01000137.1 GCF_000808015.1 Terrisporobacter othiniensis
TCCAAGTTCTAACTCTTTGTATATTATAATAATTAGTGTAATTATTTAATATATCTTCAAATATACCTTCATAATTTAAATCCTCTGGAATAGTAATTTTTAGTTGCATAGTTTTATCTTTAGGTTCTGTAAATTTTGTAATATGTAATCCAATCATTACAGCAGATATAATTAAAGTAAATAAAAAGCCATAAGCAATATATCCCATACCACAAGTAAGCCCAATTGCTAAAGTAAAAAATATATATGCAATATCTTTTGGATCTCCTGGGGCACTTCTAAAGCGAATTATAGAAAATGCTCCAGCTAAAGAGAAGGCTCTAGCTACATTGTTGCCAACTAATAAAATAATTATAGATATTATTACAGGCAACATAATTAAAGTAGTACTAAATCCTGAGCTTAAATTGGATTTTTGGTTAGTTTTCATGTAAACTACACTTATTAAAATTCCTAAAATAATAGATGTACCTACTATCAATAGTGAGTTCGTAATAGTAACAGATTCTCCTGTTATTGATAACATTATTTTATCTAACATATTTCAACCTCAACCCCCACTTCATTATTTTCTCTATTATTTAAGCAATACTTCATAAATTCATTTCCATACTTTGAAAAGTGAGTTGGATAAATTTTTAGTTCAGATAGAATTCTTGTAAACCATAAAGGTATTGCACCTAATATTTTAATTTCCATAAGATATTTATTTTCTCCAACTACATCTTCACCAGAGCTACCTTCTTCTAATCGCAAATGATTTCTTCTCGTTAAAACTTTTGAATCAAAAGTGACTCTAAAATCGGGATTATCTTTACAAAAGAAAGCGTTTCTTTCATAAGATATAAATACGGTAGGATAAACTTTTGTTTTACTAAGATAGTATTCTATTTCATTTAGTACTTGTTTATCCATATAGTCCTTAACCATAGGTATCTTATGATTATATATAAAGTCATAAGCCTCCCCTAGTGTAAGAGAAAGTCTTCTTTTGCTTACAATGCCTTTGATTTTTTTCTTCAGTTCTAAAAAAACCTTTTCATCAAGGCTGGTTGGAACTTTGTAACTCCTAAGCCTAAGCTTTTCTTTATAATATGGTTTTGAGATAGAGTGCCTTATTACATCATTATTTTTTGTGTCGTAATATATGTTATAAATACTGTAAGTATTATTGTTTTTACAGTATTTATCTGGATTCATGTAATCTAGAAGTTTTGGAATTAATTTATTATACTGATTTTCTGTTATTAAAAATTTTTTTCATAACGCTTAAATGATTTTATTGCCATATTTATCACCTCTTTAGTAATTGTTTTACAGTAGGAGTATAATAATTTAACTTAAAAAGAAACTTAGAAAATATGTAAACATATTTTTTAGTTAATAATAGAAATTATAGTTATCTTATATCAAATTGTTTAATGTGGTATCTATTATATAAAGAGTGGCTATTAATACTTTATGGTTTAAAATCTATTCTTGCTTTAGTAAATTCATATATAAAGCCTTCTATTTTTTTGAAATTAAGATTGTAAATTATGCATTTTGTCATTTTAATCACCCCTAATTCTAATATTTTTATAACATTGGAGTTAAAATAAAATGTCCTTACTATTATTATAGCATTATTTTTCAATTGTCAACTATAAATGATAATGAAACTAACAAAAAAAGGAGAAATGACATATTTCCCCTAATTTGCAATCTATATTCTATCCGATTTTAACTATATTAATACTTGCACTACTGCCTTCTTTGTTATAACTATTAATATTTTTACTTTTATTTGAAAAACCATTATTTTTAAGTTGTAGTAAAGTATTTTCTGGGATATAAATTATATCATCACCAATAATAGACATACAATTTTTATAATCAGGGTCGATTACTCCAAAAGTTCTTTGAATGTTTTTTTGTAGTACATTATTAATGTATAAACCTATACTTTGCTCAAGATGATCTTTTTTATCCTCTATATTAACTGGAATTTTATATATTATATGATATACGCCAGATTTATTAACTTTTATAGTAGTAGGATTAACAAGAAATATATCTTCATTATATATGTCTGTTATATTAAATGGAAAATACTCATTTAAACCTACGCTAACCCATTCTGTTTGTAAAAATGTTGCATAAGAACTTTCTTTATTACTGCGTTCTTTTAATATATTACAGAGGCTTTTTAATAAATGATTATAATTTTTATTACAATCATTGAATTCTTCTTTCATAGACGATTCACCCCCTAATATATTTTATGATACGTTTTATAAAAAGGTTACAAAATAAGATTTAACTACGATAATATTTAAGATAATCATTAAAATTCCAACCTTCCAAAAATGACTTAGCAGAAATATATCCAGAATTAAATAAAGATTTTATTTGATCCTTTGATATATCAAAATCTACTGTATTTATACCCAAGGTTGGAATATTAACAATTCTAACAGCATCACAATCTTTAAAATATACTTCTTCACTTGTGGCAAGACTTGTTTCCACCACATCCATTAAAAAAGGGATAAATCCATTTGGATTATTATTAGGTTTTTGTACATTATTATATAAATTCAAACCAAAGGTAGGCCATCTTGGATTGTCAGCTACATCAAATATCCAAATAGGGAAGTTGCTTAAAAGTCCACCATCAACAATATAACAAGGTTCCTTATCAGTATTTAGAACTATTGGCTCATAAAAAAACGGTATACTAAGACTCATTCTAACTGCTTTTGCTATTTCAAAATCAAGGGGATTTATATTATATTCAACAAGATCATCAGGTAAGGTAATTAGTTTATGTCTAGTAACATCCGTTGCAATAACTTTTAATTTACTATTGTTATGAATATAAATATCTCTAAAATATTTTTTCCCTTTTTGCTCAAATTTTTTACTAAGAAAATTTTCTATATAATCTCCTGAATGTAGTCCCTTTGAAAGGAAGAGAGAAGCAGCTGACCCAACCAAAGGTATAGATTGTAATTTATTTTTATCTGCAAGCTTATTATAGTCTAAGTCATACATAATATCCTTAATTTCATTGGCACTATATCCTACAGCCACCAATGAAGCAACAATAGCACCTGCAGATGTACCAGCAACTCTTTTCCATGCATATCCTTGTTCTTCAAAGTAAGATATTGCACCTACAAGGGCTATCCCTTTGACACCGCCACCCTTGCACACCAAATCTGCATACATTATAATTCACCACCAATATTAAACTCGTACTTAAATAATTTAGTACAATACATAATATGTCTAAGTATAAAAAGATGATAAACTATAGTAAAAAATAAAAATTCGTTTGGACTAACCCACAGCGTGGCGCTCTACTTTAGGAAACAACATTGCCCAAAATATATTTTCTTGAAATTAAAAAATAGTGGCATTATTACCACTATTTTTGTGAATATGATTATATAATAAAGAAGGATGCTGAAATTATTAGATACACTGCTAGCAATTGAACTCCCTCTAACCAGTTACACTCACCATCATGAGAAACTCTATTGGCAATTAAAACAGAGGCTATAAGTGCAATTAACTCAAACTCATTAAATACAATACTCATTGGTTTAAAAAATAAACTTAAGAAAATAAGCACTGGTGCAACAAATAAAATAATTTGAAGAGAAGAGCCTATGGCAATTTCCAGTGCCACATCCATTTTATCCTTTCTTGCCATTATAACAGCTGTTGAGTGCTCAGCAGCGTTACCTATAATAGGTATTAATATTATACCAACAAAAAATTCACTCCAACCTAAAGCGCTAGTGATAGGCTCAATACCATTAACTAAAAATTCACTTTCAATAGCTATTAAGATTGTTGCTACTACTAAAATAGTAATTGATTTTTTTAATGACCATTTAGGGTCGCCTTCTTCTTTTTCATCAGAGTTATATATATCTTTATGAGTACTAAAAGAAAAAACAAGACTAAGTACATAAATGATAATCATGACAACTGCAACAAAAATACTAAGACCTTCATAGCGAGTATTTAATAAAGCAGGATCAACAGTATGAGTAAATAAAGCAGGTATACATAGGCCAAGTACTGCAAACAAAAGCATGGAAGAAGACACTTCACTAACTTTAACATTAAATTTTTGTGTCTTATACTTAAGGCCTCCAGCTAACATACTTGCACCTACAACAAGAAGAACATTTCCAATTACTGCTCCAGCAATAGAGGATTTTACTATATCAAACAATCCTTTTTTTAGAGCAAAGAAAGAAATAATAAGTTCTGTTGCATTTCCAAAAGTACCATTTAAGAACCCTCCAATTTTAGGGCCAGAGTAGAAGGATATTTCTTCTGTACCTTCACCCATTAAACCAGCAAGGGGAATGATGGATAAACAAGATAAAATAAACATAATAGTCCCAGAGGCATTGAGAAATTTTGCTATAAAACTGATGGGGATGAAAATTAACATATATTTTAAAATCTTCATAAATTTCCTCCTTATTAAAATCTATAATTAGGTTAACCTTAGAATTGCAAATTATTCTTGGATGAAATAATTTATATAAATTCCTAGTAGGATATAATATAAACATTAAACATAGTAAAATAAAGAAAATAGTAATATATTTAAAAATTAAAATTAATTATTCTAACTTAATTTTTAATATAAAATAACTCATAATCTTATTATTTCTAACAAGTAAAACTTACTTTAAACCAATTAAAGATTTTAAAATATATAAAATATTACTTTGATAAGAATTCTGTATACTTTAGTTAATTGGTTAACAAATTTTAAAATAAAAAAGGAATTATTTATATAGAAAAGAATATTATATATAAACCTAGTTATTTTAAACATTGAACAGATATTAAAATGTGTGAAATCCCCCACATTCTAAATAATTAGAGTTATTTAGCACCTTATGAATTTTGTATAAGGTGTTTTTTTCTATATTTTTTTAACAAAGATAATTAAATATTTAATAAACATAACTTATTAATCAAAAACATTTTTATATGTGTTATAAAAAACATTTATAGAGTAAATAATATTATTATAAACATTTAATACTTATACCCAATAAGATGAAAAACCTTTTACCTTAAAAAGGGACCTAATCAGGTCTTTTTTTAAGTTGTTCTTTATAAAACTCTGAATAAATATATATTAACTTTATACACCAAAAACAGGCTCATAAATTTATGAGCCTGTTTT
>NZ_JWHR01000138.1 GCF_000808015.1 Terrisporobacter othiniensis
ATTTCTATATTAAATAGAAAATTGTACTTAAAAAGGGGAAAGCTATGATTAAAATTTTAAATTCATTATGTTATTCTGTTATTGTTATTAACAGAAATAAACAAATACTATTTATAAATAAGTTTCTTTTAGAGCTGTTAGGGGTTAATGATGAGGATGTAATCGGGAAAAATTTATTCCAAATAATTTCTATTACTAATCATTCTTTTGATAAGCTTATAAATGAACTTCCTCAAAATAATAAGTTTCACTTTTATATAAAAAATAAAGAAAATAATTTTCATTCATTATGGGGTGAACTTATAGAAGATGATTTTAAAGGAGAGAATGCTTATTTTATAATTGGAAGGAGACAATATGATAAGCAGTATACAAAAAAAGATTTAGAAGATCTATTGGATCTAATGCAAGTAGAATGTTGTATCAAAAATACTAATGGAGAGTATATATATGTAAATCAACAATTTGCAGATAACTTATCTTGTGAAAAAAGTGAAATTATAGGAAAAACTAGCAAAGACTTTCTAAACAAAGAAGATTGTCATTTTCTTGAAAAGAAAGAAAAAATAGTAATAGATAAGAAAAAGATAATAAATGATGAAAATATTTATTTAACTGTTAATGAAAAAAAATGGTATAGTAATACCTTAGGACCTATTTTTGATGATAATAATAATATAAAATATATAGCTAATTGTAAATTGGATATAACACTCAGAAAGTTTTTGAATGACATATATCAAGTTGCTCTTAATCAAATAACTCAAATTACTTGTGACATAGGTGTTTTTGATACAGATAGAGAATATAAATCTTTAATTCAATATACCATAGAAAAACTAATGAAATTTTCAAAAGCTGATGGTATTTCTGTAATATATTTTGATAATAAAGACTTCAGTTTAAATGCTATTGCTCAAACTGGAGAAGTTATAGAAGAATTATCTAAGCAAGAATTAGGCAGAGAGCTCTACGAATTTATACATAAATATGGTGAAGGGATGATACAACTAGACAGTATTAAAATGAATAAAAAATGTATATTAGATAAATTCTCTGTAGTAGGCATTTATAATATGACTCTTGATAAAGACTATTCTGGTTTTATCATGTTGACATATAAAAAAGGCCATGAGGATAGATGTATGCCTATGAATTACTTAAAAACCATATGTTCATATTTATCAATAAATATAAATAACTGGAAGAAATGCAAATATATCGAGGCTGAAAGAAGAAAAGTTGAAAAAATAAATAATTCTTTAATGCAGTTTATAGATGTATCTGAAGATATGATTGCAACATGGGATTTGAATGGAAATCCCATTTATAATAATTATCAAATATCTAACATATTAGGTTATGATGATATTAAAAATATAAACTTTTTTGACATACTTCATCATGAAGATAAAGATCAAATAATTGATACGATGTTTAATAGTAATTGTGATTTTGGCTCTGTAACAAGTAGATTTAGATGTAAGGATAATAATTATAAATGGATAGATTGGAATTATAAAATCTTAAAAGAAGAAAATATGTTTTTTTCTGCAGGTAGAGATGTCAGTGATAGAATTGCCAATGAAAAAAGAAAGTTATTAGCACAGCAAGTTAAATGCATAGAAGAAATCAAGGATGAATTCATAGCTAATATAACTCATGAGTTTAGAACTCCAATAAATATTATTATGTCAACAATTCAACTTATAAGTTTGAACTTAGAGAATAATACATATAAACTTGATTATTTGCATGAACATATCAAATATTTAAAAACAAACTCTAATAGACTTCTTAGATTAATCAATAACCTAATAGATATTACTTATATAAAAAATGGTTATCACGAATTAAATATGAAAAATTATAATATAGTTGAATTAGTTGAGAATGTTTGCAACACAGTGATTGATAGCAAAGAAAATAATGATATGAATATTATCTTTGATACAGATTGTGAACAAATTATTATGGCATGTGACTGTGATGAGATTGAAAGAATTATTTTCAATTTATTATCTAATGCAGTCAAGTATAGTTTTTCAAAAGAACCAATTATGGTAAGTATTAAATCAACTGCAGATAATGTGAAAATATCGGTCAAAGATAGTGGTATTGGTATACCAAAAGATTACCTAGAAACAGTTTTTGAAAAACTAACTAGAGTAGATAATAATCTCACAAGAAACAACGAAGGAAGTGGCATAGGACTTACAATAGTTAAATCTTTAGTTAATTTGCATAATGGAACAATAGATGTGGAGAGTGAATTAGGGAAAGGTTCTAATTTCATAATTACGTTACCTATTAATGTAATCAAGGAAGGTGGAAAAATAAATATAGAAAAAAGTTGTGATCTTAACAATAAAATTGAAAAGTATGCTATGGAATTTTCAGATATTTATGTGTATAATTAATGATAATTATAAAAATATGTTAAAATAAGATAATTATTTTTAAGGAGAGACAACAATGGAAGATATGAACATACTTATAACAAATGAAGCTAAAAAAGAATTGGACAAACTTTTGGCTAGCAGTGATAAGACATGCATCAGAATTCTTACTAGATGTATAACAATGACTAGTGATGCAAAGGTTGACTTAGAATTGGATGAACCAAATGATAATGATAATTTATACGATGTTGATGGATATAAAGTAATTATAAATAAAGTTCTTGATTCTCAAATGAACTATATTACAATATCATTTGGTGGACTTTTAAGTCGTGGATCTTTCTGTGTAGATGTAGATTTTAATTTTTACTATTAAATTTAAAAAGTATAAAAATTTAAGGATTTTACCTTAAGTTTTTATACTTTTTTTATTAGAAAATAATATATTCTAACATTTCTA
>NZ_JWHR01000139.1 GCF_000808015.1 Terrisporobacter othiniensis
TAGCGTCAAAGTCTTTGTCTTCATATACATTCAGACAAATCCCTTTACTTAAAGTTGATATTTTTAAAAGTTATCTTCTTTATATAATGTCATATCACTAAATGTTATGCAGTTTTCAAAGTACTAAAATGCTTACTTAATAAGCACTAATTTTGAGTTTTCATAAAGAACCCTCAAAATTAAACAGTAGGTTAATTCTCCCTAGAAAGGAGGTGATCCAGCCGCACCTTCCGATACGGCTACCTTGTTACGACTTCACCCCAGTTATTGATTTCACCTTCGACACTCGC
>NZ_JWHR01000140.1 GCF_000808015.1 Terrisporobacter othiniensis
AGAAACAACTCGCTCTGCACAGTGCTCTTACAGCCTACCGGGAACATCTCTTCCAAAGGCCTGTGAAACGCAGTTCCTTTGCAGGCCTGATCTGGCTGAAGTAAGACTTCTGCTCTGGGTGTGCTACTTTGCCCTAGAGCTGAAAGGCACAACGTGCAGGCTTCTTTCCAAAGGTCGAGTTGGGCCCCACAGCATCTTGCTTCCAGCTCTTTGGGAAGCTAAGAAACAACTCGCTCTGCACAGTGCTCTTACAGCCTACTGGGAACATGTCTTCCAAAGGCCTGTGAAACGCAGTTTCTGTGCAGGCCTGATCTGGCTGAAGTAAGACTTCTGCTCTGGGTGTGCTAC
>NZ_JWHR01000142.1 GCF_000808015.1 Terrisporobacter othiniensis
ATTATAAATAATGCCTTAAGAAATATAAAAAAGAATGATATTATCTCAGGAAATCAATATAAAAAATATACAAGTGGCAAAGAATTCGATGATTGGGGTGCTAATGAAATTTATATTGATACATCATCAAATGAAAGGATAATTGTCTATGATAATATAATTTTTATATTGAAATTTATGGAAGATGATTATAATGAGAAAAATATTGATTTTATAAAGAGCAAGTTGATGAATCTATAGGAGAGTAAAAGGGGGATAAATTTAATATTGATTTAAGATTGAAGAAAAATATAAATTATGCTAAAATAAAAACACGGGAATGAAGTTCTCCCAAAGTATTTACTTAAACCGCATTTTATGCTGATGACTTCTGTGATTATTTTGTCACGGAAATCATCAGCTTTTTTTAATTGTAAGGATTTTATAATTTATCTGGTTTGTGGATAAATTATAAAATCCAACTGCTTAATGGAGCAACGGACCTGTTTTTCAAGGTCGTTGGCGACATGAAGTGGAGCGCCCACGCAGTGGCTTAGGCGAATCGAATTTTTTGTGCAAAAATAGGAGGTTGAGATGTTAACGAGTTTAGCAATTATTTTTTTACTTGGTTTATTAATGGGAAGTGTTTTTAATAAACTGAAGTTACCTAGTTTAATGGGGATGATTTTTACAGGAATTTTACTTAGCCCCTATGCTTTTAATTTATTGGATGAGAAAATATTAAGTATTTCTCCAGATCTTAGACAATTAGCTCTTGTAATTATTTTAACTAGAGCAGGATTATCACTAGATATTAATGCGTTGAAAAAAGTAGGAAGACCTGCCATACTAATGTGTTTTGTTCCTGCATGTTTTGAAATTTTGGCAGTAGTATTTATAGCACCTAAAATTTTAGGTGTTAGTATTTTAGAAGCGGCAATTATGGGTGCAGTGGTGGCTGCAGTTTCTCCTGCAATAATAGTTCCTAGAATGATTAATTTAATTGAAAAGAAAATAGGAAAAGAAAATAGCATTCCACAGTTAATAATGGCAGGGGCATCAGTTGATGATATCTTTGTTATAGTATTATTTACTGCATTTACAGGTCTTGCAAAAGGTGACGAGATTTCAGCAATGAGTTTTGCACAAATTCCTATATCCATAGTTATGGGAATTGTAGTTGGTATAGTAATGGGTATTATATTAATTAAAACTTTCAAGAAGATACATTTTAGAGATTCAATAAAAGTAATAATAATACTAAGTGTTTCCTTCTTATTGATAGAATGTCAAAACATACTTGAAAATGTTGTACCTATGTCAGGTTTACTTGCCATAATGAGTATGGGAATAGTTATAAAAGCAAAATATGAGATTCTGGCAACTAGATTATCAAATAAATATAATAAGTTATGGGTTGCAGCAGAAATAGTATTATTTGTTTTAGTTGGAGCAACTGTAAATACAAAATATGTACTTCAAGCAGGAGTATCTGCTGTAGTTGTAATATTATTTGCTTTAGTAGTTAGAATGGTAGGAGTATATACTTGTTTAATAAAAACTAAGTTACCTATGAAAGAAAGACTTTTCTGTATGATAGCTTATACACCAAAGGCTACAGTTCAAGCAGCTATAGGAAGTATTCCTCTATCCATGGGACTTGAATGCGGTCAATTAGTTTTAACTGTTGCAGTGCTTTCCATATTAATAACTGCACCATTTGGAGCAATAGGAATAGACAGTACTTATAAAAAATTACTATGCAAAGAAGATGAATCAATGGAAGATATCGTTTAATAAAAATTTTATATGAAACTATAAATAAATAGGAGGCTTATGTTGATTTGTGTCTATTTGCACTATAATATTTATTGTGTATGAGAAGTTAAAAATTAACATTAAATTTAAAAGAAAACAGGGGAGTGGAATGTTATGAAAACAGTTATGACAAAAAATAAGTTAAATGTTGTACTAAGAAGTCCAAAAGAAAGTGATGCTAAAGAAATAATAGACTTTTACAATATAGTAGGAGGAGAAACTACATACTTATCTTTTGGGGCAGGTGAGTACAAAGTAAGTGTTGAGCAACAAGAAAGTGCAATTAAATCTGTAAATGAATTAGATAATAACACTATGATTCTTGCTACAATAGATGATAAAATAATAGGTATAGGTACTATAAGTTCTAATCAAAAGAAAAAAGGGAAACATGTAGGTGAACTTGGTATAGTTATAAAAGAAGAGTACTGTAATGTGGGACTTGGAAAAATAATGATGGATGAGTTAATAGATTGGTGTAAATCAAATGGTATAACTTCTAGAATAGGCTTAAGTGTAAGAAAAGATAACCCAAGAGCTATAGAATTATATAAAAAATGTGGATTTGAAGTAGAAGGTACACTAAAAAATGAAACATATATAGATGGGGAATTTTTTGATATCATAATTATGGGATTGATTATATAGTAAGAGTGTGTGAAAAAACTCTGTAAATAAGAAAATTAAACTGAATTCTATGATAATTTTAAATTATTTAGAGTTAATTAGATAATTAAAATAAAACTTAATATAAGTATAAAAATAGGATAGTTAAAATGAGTTCTCATAAATAACTATCCTATTTCTTATAATGTAATTAAATAAAATCTATATCCAATAAGAAATACTACTAAAAGATTCAATACTTTACTAATATTTCTCTCAGTTCTTGAACTAGTTTTTATGGGTAGAATGGAAAAATTAATTCCTACAGGATAAAAAAGTTCAACACCCTCCTTTGTAATTAAATCTAAACAAATATGTGAGATTACTCCAGCTAAAAGTCCGCTAAAAATACAAGTAAAAACAATATTATCATTACTTGAAATAATAACTACGTCACCAATAAATGCTATTAGTCCTACAAAAATTAAACTATGAGTAAAACTTCTATGTCTAAATTTCTTTCCGAAAATTTTGTACATAATGGGAAATCTCTTACTAATATATGATCCTCTCATATCTATATCACTAAGTAGTGATCCAAAATGTGTAAAATAAGCATATATAAATAAGAGAACTATACGATAAGGTAAGTTATATCCCATAAGAAAGGTATTGTATATGTAAGGAAGTAATAATAGTCCTACTATATAACCACCCTTTGAGTGAGTTTCTTTTGTCATAAATCCTCCAGTTGTCATAAATTTCTAATATGTTTTATTATAAATGAAATATATATAAATTTCAAAATATTATTTTACTACTTTATCTACATTTCAATGATAGTATTACCTTAGGAGAAATTATTATGAAAAATTATTTGATTTTTTTAAATAAAATTCTGTGTCAAAATATGTCGTAAGTCTATATATTATTAAAGGAGGTGTTTTTATGGCGAATAAATATCTTATTGCCCTTGATGATGGTCATGGAATGGAGACTGCGGGTAAAAGAACGCCCAAATTACTAGAAGATTTATATATAGATGGTAAATTAGTAAGAAAGAAAGGTGAAGTAATAAAAGAAAATGAGTTTAATAGAGCTGTAGTTAAGTACTTGGAAAAAGCATTAAAAAGATGTGGATTTGAAGTACTTTTAGTGGCTCCAACTGATGTAGATACATCGCTTCAAAATAGAGTTAGTCGTGCAAATTCAGTAAATGCAGATGCATATGTAAGTAAACATTATAATGCTATTGGAGAGAAATGGCAGACTAAAGCAAAAGGATTAGTGACAATTATACATTATAACTCACAAGCTAAAACTAAAGTTCTGGCACAAAATGTACATGAAGAATTATGGAAATTGCATAAAGATCATAATTGTACTAACTATGGTGTAAGAACTGATACAGATATTTCAGGATTTAGTTTATATGTTCTTAGAAATACAAAAATGCCTGCTATTTTAACTGAATCAGGATTTATGGATAATATGGCAGAAGCTAAATATATGTTAGACCCAGAGTTTCAAAAGGCTGATGCAGAAGCAACTTGTAAAGGTGTTTGTAAAACTTTTGGTGTAACTTATGTAAAACCAGATGAAGATTTTGTTTGTGATGAAAAAGAGGTGGAAGTTTCTACAAATGTGAAATATGTAAAAGTTATAGTAAATGAACTAAATGTTAGAAAATGTCCATCTTGGGAAGACAAGGCAGTAGCTGAAATTGTTAAAAAAGGTGAAGTATTTACAGTAACTAAAAAACTTAAGGTAGGAAGTAGTTACATGTACAAGCTTAAATCAGGGTTATATATAACTGCCAGTAGCAAATATGTACAAAACATGACTTCTTTATAGTCATTTTATAAATAATATACGCCCTTCTCGTTATTAAAATGAGAAGGGATTTTTTGTATAAATTATGAAAATAGAATTATTTATTGATGAAAGTAAAAGAATGGAGGATAATAAATAAGTGAAAGATTATGAAGAATATATTATATGGGGGATTATATAATGAAGAAAATTATATTTATTATTTTATGTACTTTTATAGGAGTAACAGGATGTGCTAAGAAATCAGAAATAAATAAAAATACAACTGCAGAAAATAATACTACAGTTACAACATCTCAAGTTGAAAAAGAAAATGAAGATAAGTTGAAAGAAGAAATTATTGAAACTTATGAAAATGTTAAACCAAAAGAATGGGGAGAACAATTAGAAGGAGTAGTAAGCTATATAGATGGTGATAATAAAGAAATAGCACTAACACTAGATGCCTGTGGCGGAGATAAAGGAAGTAAATATGATAAGGAATTAATAGATTTTTTGGACAAAGAAAATATAAATGCCACATTATTTATAAATTATAGATGGATAGAAGCTAATAAAGATATTTTTATGGAACTATCTAAAAATAATAATTTTGAAATTGAAAACCATGGTTATAGTCACAAACCACTATCAGTGAATAAAAATTCTATTTATAATATAGAAGGAACAGCTGATGTAAAAGAAGTTATAAAAGAAATAAAATTAAACGAAGATGAAATATACAAACTTACAGGTAAGAAAACAAAATATTTCAGATCGGGTACAGCTTACTATGATGAAGTTGCCATGGAAATTGCTAATGAACTGGGATATAAAATAGCAGGATTTAGTATAAATGGTGATGGTGGAGCAACTTTTTCAAAGGAAGAAGTGATAAGTGAAGTAAGCAAAGCAAAATCTGGAGATATTATAATTAGTCATTTTAACCAACCAAATGGATATACTTATGAAGGTTTAAAAGAAGCTTTAATAAAGTTAAGAGAAGAGGGCTATAAATTTGTAAAACTAGAAGATTAAAATATAAATATTGATTGCCTACATTTTAAATAATTTAAATTATCATAAAAGTTATAAAATAAATAATTATTTACTTACATTTAGCACATAATAAGAATGAAAAAATGTAGGAGGTATTACATATGAAAAGTACTAGTTTAACTTGTAAAGCTACTAATTGTGTTCATAATAAAAGCGGTGATTGCATGGCAGGAGTAATCAATGTAAAAGGAGTTAATGCAAAAACTATATCAGAAACAATTTGCAATACTTTTGTTGAAGAAGGTGGATATGCTTACGATAAATTATCTAACATTTATGACAATAAAAAAACTGTACCAGAATCAATTAAATGTATTGTAAGTAATTGTAAATATAATGAAAATGACAAGTGCAATGCAAAAGATGTACAGATAATGGCAGCTAGAGCAGCTTGTGGAACATTTGAATTGTCATAGAAAAGTAAATAAAGAGAACTCTGAATTTATTTAGAGTTCTCTTTTTTAATAGTATTTATTAATTGGTAATTCTTTTTCTTCAAAACACAAAATACTATTTTATTGCTATCTAAAGATTTATTTAAGGTATTTATGAATTCGTAAGAATTGCCCTCAGCAAAGCCAATTTCATCTAAAATGATGAGTTGACAGTTTTCAAGCTCAGCTTCAAGATTTTTAGAGTATATATTTATATTAACTACTTAAGTATTCACAAGGAATATAATATTTTTTGCAGTAATCATCTGCAATTGAGTTTTTGTAACAACGAATAGTAAGTCTAGGACAAAGATTAAAAGCCCTAGGATGAATTTCCTCCACATTTTCTGGGATTACTATTTGATTCAAATTTTTACAATTAACAAACGAATTTTCACCTATATATTCTAAACTTGTGGGAATTATGACATATTTTATGGAATTATTATTTAAAAAAGCATGGGTATTTATGCGTTCAACACCTTGAGGTATAAAATAAGTAGACGTTTGTTTTAAAGGAGGATAACATATGATAGTTCTCATATCTTTTGTGAAAAGTACACCTAATTTAGAGCAATAATTATTATTTCCCTCTTCAACTTTTATATTTGATAAATTTTTACAATTAACAAAACATTTATCTTCTATTAAAATAATACCCTCATTTACTAAGAATTCTTTGATATGAGTATCTTTAAAGGAGTCTTTACTTAAAATAGAAAATGAATCTAATTCATCTTTATAATAAGAATTGGATGATTTTTTAGAATCAGCTTTTCTATGTTTGCTCTTATTATTACTATAAAAAATATAAGATACAAAAATTATTATTAGAATTACTATTATAATTGCAATTTTAAAGACCATATTTATAACCCCCTTGAAAATTTAAAAAATCTCCCTTAGTTTATCGTAAGCTAAGTTTATTTTTTTATATGTATCTTCTAGTTCTTTTCTAACTTCTAATGGTATTTCTTCACTATTGTATTTATCAGGATGATAACTTTTAGTCAGATATGCATATTGTTTTTTTAAGTCTTCTTTTGTAGCATTTTTATTTAAACCTAGTATTTCATAATATTCATCTAGCTTATCTACATTATCATCATATTCTTCAATTTCCTTATTTTTTTCTTTCGATATCCTATCGTATATTTCATCGCAAGTATTAGCATCTAAATTAAATACACTTATAAAATCGCTTATTATTTCAGCTTGGGTGTCATTTAATGTTTCGCTATTTATTAAGCATAAGCTTATAAGATGATAAAGAATTTTGAAATCAAGATCTTTCTTATCTAGAAGTTTGTCTATGGATCTTTTTAGAGAGATAATTGTTTCCTTATTATAATCATGAAATCTTCCATAGTCGTACTGTGCAAATAGCCAAGTTTCCTCACTATTATTCATATCAAAAGATTCAATATAATTTATAATATAATCTCTTTCCTCAGGTGAAATTTCTGTGTCAGCTTTGGCGCAATAAGTGAGTAGTCGTACTAAATAATCAGCTGTGGCACTTTCAACATTTTCCTCTAGATTTTCATCTATATAACCTTTTAATAATAAATCTTCCATAAGAGCCATAATAAAACCTCCTTAAATTTTAATATTTCTCGATTAATTAGATTA
>NZ_JWHR01000143.1 GCF_000808015.1 Terrisporobacter othiniensis
ATATATTACAGAAAACGGTGAAATTTTATATAAAAGAGCTAAAGAAATATTAAATTTATTGGACATGACCATGGGTGAATTACATAATACTAAGTCAAATGTGGAAGGTCATTTGAAAATAGGTGCTTCTCTAACAATAGGAGAATATATTTTGCCTAATTTTCTGAAAAACTTTTGTTCAAAATACCCTAATGTTCAAATAGAAGTTCTTATTGAAAATACAAAATCTATTTGTGATAAATTATCTAATATAATATTGGATATAGGATTAGTTGAAGGAACTGTGTCTTCTCCTAATTTAAATCAAACATATTTTTATGAAGATAAAATGGTTCTTGCTATGCCATACAATATTGAAATTGACGAAGATAATTTTTCTTTAGATCTTCTAAAAAACTATAATTGGATTGGTAGAGAAAAAGGTTCTGGTACAAGAGAATATTTAGATATCTACTTAAATAGTTCTAAGATACAACCTAAAAATATTATGGTCTTTGGAAGTAATTATGCTGTAAAAGAAGCTGTAAAAAATAATATAGGAATTACTATTATATCAAATTTAATAGCTTATCCTTCATACTTAAACAAAGAATTGAAGATTCTCACGCTAGATAACAATTTTACTCGTAACTTTTCGTATATTCTAGCTAATAATATTACACATTCTAAAGCAAGTGACTTATTTATTAAAGAATTAAAAGACTTTGTTTTAACTTTGTAGATTAAATATCATTAAATTAATATTTTTTTTCATAACATAAATATAATTATCTACAAATTTCGTTTGTATATATTTGTAGTTATTTGTATTATTTTAAATATTGGCATATTTTTTTTTATTATTTGCAAAATTAATGTAGTTTTTTTTATGGTGAAAGTAAGGAATAAGTATAGTACAATTTTCTTAATAAAAGATTTCATGGGAGGTTTTATTATGAGTGGTACAGTTATTGTTATTTTTTCCTTACTATCCTTAAGTCTTGTTTATTTCTTGTTAAACGTTTGCATACAGTTTAATCGCATAAACAGTTTAAATCTATTGCTTGGTATGGATGTCACTAAGCTTTATAATATCGATGAAAATCATGAAGATGATTATTATTTTAACTACTTAATCAGAAAATCTGCTATGCAGCTATATATCTTAACAAATAAAAGGACTTAGGCTTTTACTATTAACATACATACGCACACTATTGTTTAAAATAATTTTTTACATAAAAATAGGTGATTACAAATTTATAATCACCCATTTAATATTAAATTTAATAGAAATTTTTTAGTTGCTTAAGTCTACTAGGATGTCTCAACTTCCTAATAGCCTTAGCTTCAATTTGTCTAATTCTCTCTCTTGTAACCCCAAATACTTTTCCTATTTCTTCTAGAGTCTTCGGATCATCATCGTCTAATCCAAATCTCATTCTTAATACTTTTTGTTCTTGATCATTAAGTCCTGTAAGAAGCTCATCTATCTTCTCTCTAAGATTTTTTTGTTCCACTTCATGAATAACTACATCATCTAAATTTGCATCTGATGGTATAAATTCTACTAAAGAACTATCTTCATCTTCTTTAATAGGAGTGTCTAAAGATACTACATTTTTATCTCTTTTTAGTATCTCAAGAATTTTATCAGGCTCCATATCGCATACTTCAGCTAGTTCATCTAATGACGGCTCTCTTTGTAATTCATTAGATAACTCTTGTTTTTTCCTTTTAATGAAGTTTATTCTTTGATGAAGATGAACTGGAATTCTTATGGTATTCTCGCAATCATCAATATATCTTGTGATGCTTTGTTTTATCCACCAAGTTGCATAGGTACTAAACTTAAAGCCTTTTTTGTAGTCATATTTTTCAACTGCTTTGATTAAACCTATATTTCCAGCTTGAATCAAATCTAGCATATCAACATTTTCTTTTCTGTACTTTTTTGCAATACTGACAACTAGTCTATAATTGGCATTGATAAATTTTTCTTTAGCTTCAGGTATAGAGTCGTCTATCTCTTTTGCCAATTCAATTTCTTCATTCGGTGTTAGCATTTTGTATTCTTCAATCTCTTTTAAATACATTTTCATAGCATTTGATGAAGATGATGAATCTCCAAAAACATAATTCTCATAAGTATGCTCTTTTTTAGCCCCCATATAATCTAACCCCTTCTTTATACATATTGTTCATTAAAAAAATCGGTAAAAACATATTTCGTCTATATCAACTATAGTATGTTTCACTTTATGAAAAAATGCATGTTCTTTGTATATTTTATAATTCATTAATATTCTACAGAATAACTTAAAAACCTTTATTTTTGCGTTATTTTACTTAATAAATATTTAAAATATATCCTATTCTACAATTAATAAAAAATATTTGCAAATCTTTTTTTTATTACAAATAATTATATTATTATATATTTCTATTATTATGTTGCTTATTTAGAACAACCACAGTCATGATCATCGTTATTGCATCCGCAGTCGTCACCGCATCCACAGCTATGCCCTTCTTCGTGATGGTCATGAGAACATCCGCATCCATCATGATGGTGGTGATCATGTTCTTCTGCCATTTCTTCTGCCTCGAAAAACTCTTTTTCCATTTGCTCATATGTAGGTAGAGATGCCTCTGTATCATATTCTTCCCCTGTCCAATCTGCATACATCATTTGATCTCCATTTGTAAGTATCATTCTTCCAGCCATTGTTATATTATCAACATATTCTAAGAACTCGATTTCTTTTTGTAAAGTATCTCCTTCTAATTCTACATCGTCATCTGTGCATCTTACTATTAATACTGGTGCAAAATATCCTTGTTTATCTTTAACATTTACTACTATGTCTAATATACCTTCAGCACCTTCTTCAAATTCACTTAATAATACATTTGTATCTATCATATCTTGAGGAACTAATAAATCCTCTATTAGGTATTTTAAAACTCTTTCTTTAACTAATTCTTGTGACATTATTATTCTCCTTTCAATGTTTAAAACTCACATTGTTAAAATATCATTATAATTTATTTCCTTTATATAGTATAATACATTTCATGATTTTTCAATCATCTTCACAATTATCATGTGCAAATATATCATAATTACTATATAATTGTCATATTTTATAAATACCCAATTGCTTCCTCTCTAGTCATAAAAAAATGTATTCCAGTTGTAGACTCTACCCATCTATCCTCATTGAAGTTTTCAGCTATAGCCCACTCACCAACTTTATAAATAAAACTTTCATCTACATAAGATGTAGCTTCCTCAAAAGATTCTGTTGAGTCTTCGCTTTTAATGCTAAGTACCTTTGCTTTATCACATCTACATGAGTTTCTTGTTGCTGAGGTTCTTTTGGCATCTCCTGGTACTAGAAGTTGAACTATTCTATAGTTATAACATTTCTTATATGCCAAAAATGCACCTTCACTTGGACAATACATTTCATAGTATTTTGTATTATGGTCATATATAACATCATCTAATAATGTATTTTCCAAATCACTACCAAATAAATTAGCTCCTTGAAAGTTGACACCCCTTAGATCACTTCCTCTAAAATCTACCCCCACAAGATTAGCATCTTTAAAGTTAGCACCTCTAAGGTCCATATTTACAAAAGTTCTACCTTGAAGGTTTTGTCCCTGAAAATTTAACTCCCTCATACAATCCCCCCTAATAATATATTATCTCTTCGCTCAATTTATAATTGTTTTTTACATTAAAAATATTATTTTTTCTATATGGAAATCCTTTTTTACCATGATAAATAAGCTTTCTACAATTTGTTACTTTTCAGTTTACATAAATCTTACGATTTTCTTAAAACTGCCACAAATAATTTTTTTTATAATATAATTAATAGGTATCTAATAATAATTAGTAAAGATTTATTTATAAATTGTAATTACAGTTACAATGTTGTAATCGCATTATGCGAATAAATATTATACTATATTCACAGAGTATTTTTACTTTATATTAAATCTTTACATAAATCTACTTAAAGAATTAATATAATTATTTTAAGTAGGAATTTTAGGAGGAAATATTATGAAATTTAAAAAGAAAGTTAGCTCTCTGTTAGTAGCGATGACAATAGTAGCAAGTAGCATTGTTCCGTCTTTTGCTGATGGTACTAGAGTAGTGACTATAGGTGTTAACAATACAGCTGAGCAAAGACAAAAAATATTTAATTATTTCGGTGTAAAGGAAAATGAAGTTCAGGTTTTAGAAGTAAATAATCAAGAAGAAAGAGAATACTTAGGTAAGGTAGCTACAGAGGCACAACTTGGAACTAAGACTTACTCTTGTGCTTATGTTGAACCAACTAATAATGGTGGAATAAATGTAAAAACTGCAAATATAACTTGGGTAACTTCTTCAATGGTAGCATCAACACTATCAACTGCTGGTATGACTAATGCCAATGCTGTAATAGCTGCCGTATTTCCTGTAAGTGGAACTGGTGCTTTAACAGGTGTTATGAAGGCTTTTGAAGATGCTTCTGGTGAAAAGTTAGATGAAGACAAAAAAGAATTAGCTTCTGAAGAATTAATAACTACAGGAGATCTTGGTGATGAAATAGGTCAGGATAAAGCAACTGGTGTTGTTAATGATATTAAAACAGAAGTTATAAAAAACGGTACAAGTGATGTTACACAAATAGCAGATATTATTAATAATGTAACTAATAATTACAATATTACATTAACAGATGCTCAAGTTAAACAAATAACTGACTTAATGGAAAAAATAGCTGCTCAAAATTATGATTATAATTCTATGAAAGAAACTTTAAATAATGTTTCTGATGTAGTTAAAGATAATTTACAAGAAGCTGGTGAAAGTGTAGGAAGTTCTGGAATAATGGATTCTATAGGAAACTTCTTCTCTTCAATTGGAGATTGGTTCTCTAATTTATTTAGTGGAAACAAAGATTTAGGTATACTTGGTGAAACTAAAGACGAGATGCTGGGAAGTAATGCAGTTATAAATGCTACAGACAAAGCAGCTGAGAACTTACCTTCTAGCGAAGAAGTGGAAGGATTCTTCCAAAAAATAATTAACTGGTTTACAAACTTATTCAACAACGATTCTGATAATAATGACAGCAACAATAATGATGTAAACAGTGGAGAATCTAACCAAGAAAATAATACTCAAACACCATCACAAGAAGAATCAAATAATAATAATGTAGAAAATAATACTAATAACAAGGACACTAACAATACTGAAAATACAGAAAACACTGATAATGCTCAGGATAGCCAAAATAGTGAAAATAATACTAACGATAATTCTTTAAATGTTCAAACTGAAACTGAACAACATTTTGACTCACAAGATTCAAATCAATAAGTTTTCATAACAAAGCTCCCATTTTTCAAATGGGAGCTTTTTATATTATTTACTCATTTCTATACTTTTGTTAACACAAGCTTCTACAGCTTTTATTACTGCACCTCTAAATTTTTCTTCTTCTAATACTTTTACAGCCTCTATAGTTGTTCCTCCAGGTGAACATACCATATCTTTTAATTCACCAGGATGCTTATCTTCTTCTAGAACCATTTTAGCAGCTCCCAAAACTCCTTGTGCTGCAAACTTATAAGCCTTGTCTCTTGGCATACCAGCTCTTACCGCACCATCAGCTATTGCTTCTATAAACATAAATGCATAAGCAGTTGATGAACCACTAGCTCCTATCACTGCATGAATTAAGTCTTCATTTACTACTTCACTTTTTCCTAGAGAATCAAACAAAGATTTAACAAAATCTAATTCTTCTTTACTTATGTTTTTATTTGGCGATAAAGAAGTCATTCCTTCTCCAACTAATGAAGGTGTGTTTGGCATTGTTCTTACAATTTTTTTATCATTACCAATAATGTTTTCCACTGATTCAATAGTCTTTCCTGCTGCAATTGTTATTATTATTTTTTTATCATCTATCACATCTTTAATTTCTTCTAGAACTTCATCATATATATTTGGTTTTACACCTATTACTATAAGGTCTGAAAATTCAGCCACTTCTTTAGAGTCTTTTGTTACATGAACATTGTACTCTTTTTTTAATCTTTCCATAGTTCTTTCACTTTTAGCAGAAGCCATTATATGTTCATTGTCCATCATTTTAGATTTCAAAATGCCACCTAAAATTGCCCCACCCATATTTCCTGCACCTATAAAACCTATTTTTTTCATATGTCTCCTCCTTTTTATTATTACAAATAAATTATATCATTACCTTTTTATAACAGAAACATATTTATTATTTTTAATATAAAATCTCCATAATTTATCTTTATCTTCTTGCGCATAATCTATATTAATTCTTTTATCTACAGCAATCTCAAAATCATTATCTGGATTATCTTCAATATAAAGTTCTGATCTAAATATACTTTTGCCACTTAATCCTCTATCTATATTTAATCCTTTACATAGTTTACCTGGACCATTTGTCAAATTCTTTTTTTGATAATTATTCAGTTCATTATAAGGCTTAGAAAATCTATTGTAAGATATTTCATCCCAACTATTTATAGGCTCTACTGCTCTAATTAAAACACACTCTGGTATATTTTCTTTATTGGCTGATAAATTTAAACAGTTGTACATCCCATAAATTAAATAAACATAAATATGACCTCCAGATAAATACAGAGGAGCAGTTCTAGTGCTTTTTTTATTCTTATATGCATGAGCAGCCTTATCTTTTGCTCCCATATATGCCTCGGTTTCTACTATTTTAGTTATAATTTTTTTATTTTCATATTCTCTAATTAAAAATTTATTTAAAAGACTTTTAGCTAGAGTTATTCCATCCATATTATAAAATTCTTGTTTCAAATTATATCCTCCTTAGTTAGCTTTACTTTTTTGGTCATTTTACTATCTATGTTCTTTAGACAACTTAAAATATATTTATTAATAGTATAACTCTATTTTTTTCAATTATTGATGAAGTAATTATATTAAACTATAATTTATTTATAGACAATTATAGGGGGGATTAAATGAAAACTTTAGGCATAATTGATATTGGTTCAAATTCAATTAAATTAATAATTGTAGAAATAGATAATAGTTCTTATAGCGAAATTTTCCATAAAAAGTTTCAAACTAGATTATCTGATTTTGTAGGAAGGGAAACCAAAGAATTATCTTCAGAGGGGATGAAAAATTTTTTTGGAATTATATTTACATTTAAAAAGTTCTGTGATGACTACAATTGTGATGAAATTATTGCTGTAGGTACAGAATCTCTTAGAGAAATTAAAAACTCCACAGAAATTATAAATGATATTTCTGTGTCTTTAGGTGTTCATATAAGATTATTATCACCTACAGAAGAATGCTATTTAGGATATGTTTCTTCCATACCAAAAGAGTTGGATAATTATGTTCATTTAGATATGGGTGGCGGAAGTGTTGAAATCGGCCTAGTAAAAGATAAAATTCTTATGGAGAGTGTTAGTATTCCCATGGGTGCTTTGAAAATAACAAATAAGTTTCATATTAAAGATGGCATTTCCAACGAGGAATTTTGTCAAATTCAAGAATACATATATGGTAAGTTAAATAATATTTCATGGATTGGTGAATGTAAAAACCTCCCTGCAATTATAATTGGTGGATCAATAAAAACTATTGGTAGAATTCATCAAAAGGAATATGATATTACTTCAAATATTCATGGTTATGAATTATTTTATAAGGATATAAAAGTTCTTTTACAGAAGATAAGTAATATGTCTTTAAAAGAAGTTATTTATACTACAGGCATCTCAAAAAGTAGAGGAGATATTTTACTTGGTGCTTTAGTCATTTTAAACAGCATTATATTGTATTTGCAATCTTCAAAAATCATAATAAGTAAATATACAATTAGAGAAGGTATTATTAATGACTATATAAATAATCTGCTTCGCTCATGTCACCAACAAGATACCTTGTCTGTAGCTTCAAGCAAGAACATTTCTCAAGTTAGTTCAACTAAAGATAAAAAAGAAGGATATTAAAATCCTTCTCTTTTAGTAAAATTTATTATAAATTAAAATGTTGGAACTATACTTCCTTCATATTTTTCTTCTATAAATGACTTAACTTTATCACTAGTTAAAGCTTCAGTTAAGGCTTTTATTTTTTCACTATCTTTATTATCCTCTCTACAAGCTAATATGTTAGCATATGGTGAATCACTAGCTTCTATTACTATTGCATCCTTTGTTGGATTCAAGTTAACATTTAAAGCAAAGTTTGTATTTATTACTGCAAAATCTACATCTTGTAAAGTTGATGGAACTTGAGCTGCATCTACTTCTACTATTTCTATATTCTTTGGATTTTTAGTTATATCTTTTGCAGTTATCAACTCTTTATCTGCTACTTCTATAACACCATTTTTAGCTAGTAATTGTAAAGCTCTTGCTTCATTAGTAGCATCATTTGGAACAGATATTTTAGCTCCATCTTTTAAGTCATCTAAGCTATCAAACTTCTCAGAGTAAACGCCCATTGGTTCTATATGAACTTTTGCAGTATATGTTAATTTTAAATCTTTCTCTTTATTCATTTCTTCCAAGTATGGAATATGTTGGAAGAAATTTGCATCTAATTCACCTTCTGATAAAGATGTATTTGGAAGTACATAGTCATCAAACTCTACTACTTCTAATTTATAACCTTTTTCTTCTAATAATGGCTTTGCTACTTCTAAAATTTCTGCATGTGGCGCTGGAGATGCTCCCACTTTTATAGTTTTATCTTCCTCTCCACTTGCTTTAGAACACCCTACAAATAATGATGCACTTATAACTCCTACTAATGTTAATCCTAATAATTTTTTTAATTTCATTTTTAAATCCCCCTTGTATGTATTATTTTTATACTATAAATTTTATAATTCAATCATATTTATTAATGCTACAAGTATAGCGAATTTATTTAAGTAACAAAGTTGCCTAAAGTAATAACGAAAGCATCTTGTTGAATTGACGCTATGAGCGTAGCAAATCTTTATTTTTAGCAACAGATTTTTCTAAAGCGGTATCGAAGAAATATTGTTGGCGATATAAAATGTACTCACATTTTATTTTAGTTTTTTATATGCTAAGTCCCCTGCACTTTGTATAATCTGTACCATTATAATAAGCGTAACTACAACATATACCATTACTGAAGTATCAAATCTTTGATGGCCATAAACTATAGCAACTTTTCCAAGACCTCCAGCTCCTACAGTTCCTGCCATTGCCGTACACCCTAATATAGAAATTATTGATAAAGTAATTCCAGATACTATCGATGGCATTGCTTCTTTTACTATTACTTTGAATATTATTTGTAAATTTGTAGCTCCAAAAGATTTTGCAGCTTCTATCAATCCTTCATCCACCTCGTTTAACGCTGTTTCAATCACTCTTGCAATAAATGGTGCAGCACCTATAGTAATAGGAACTATAGCCGCTGTTTCCCCAATAGATGTTCCAACAATAAATCTTGTAAAAGGTATCAGTGCTATTAATAAAATAATAAACGGAAAACTTCTTACCATATTCACTATAAATCCTAATATGCTGTACACAGTTTTATTTGGCTTAAGTCCTCTCGGCTTAGTTACCACTAAAATTACTGCCATTATAAATCCTAAAATTGTTGCTACTATAGTTGGTACGATTATCATATACAACGTCTGAAGTAAAGCTTCTCCAAGTATTTCAGTTAAATAAATATATAAACTAGTTTTATTCATTTATGATTTCCTCCCATCTGACTTTTTTCTCATCTAGATATTTTTTTATCTTTTCTCTATGATCATTAGAAACATTTATTATTAATGATCCCAATATATCTTCTCTGTATTTTTCTAACTTACCACATATGATAGAGAAGTTTATGTCCAAATCCCTTGCCATGGAAGTTATTATAGAATCATTAGATATTTCTTTTGGGAAGATTATTCTTATATTAGTCCCCTTTGGTAAAACAATATCATCTTCTCCAACTAATTTTTGTAAGTTTTTAGAGTTTTGTAAAAACAACTCTTCTGTATCCCCAATTTCTAGCACTTCACCATATTCCATAATCGCCACTCTAGAACAAATTTGTTTTATTACTTCCATTTGGTGAGTAACCATAATTATTGTTATATTCAACTTCTTGTTTATATCTTGTAATAAACTTAATATGGATTTTGTTGTGTTTGGATCTAAAGCTGATGTTGCTTCATCGCATAGAAGTACTTTTGGATTTAAAGCTAAAGCTCTTGCTATTGCTACCCTTTGTTTTTGACCACCACTTAAGTTTCTCGGTTTCATATTTTTCTTATCATGTATTCCTACTAATGTTAAAAGTTCATCTACTCTTTTATTTATTTCATCTTTTGGATATTTAAAACACTCCAGTGGCAGCGCCACATTTTCAAATACTGTTTTTCTTTCTAACAGTGAAAAATGCTGAAATATCATTCCTAAGTCTTTTCTTAAAAGTCTAAGGTTTTTTTCATTTAATTTTTTCACTTCCCTATTTTCTACTGTTATGCTTCCTTCTTCATAAGCCTCAAGCCTATTTATACATCTAAGTAACGTAGATTTACCAGCTCCACTATGGCCTATTATTCCAAATATCTCACCTTTGTTTATATGAATATTAATATTATTTAAAACTTTTGTTTTTCCATAATACTTATTAACTCCTGATATTTGTATCATTTTATTATTCCCCCCCTTAAAAGCCTCTTAGTTTTAGTCTAATAATTGTATTAAAAAAAGCCTAAGTATAAACTTAGGCTAAAATGACTAATTTATACTCATCTTTCAACTAATAATAGTTGCAGGATTTAGCACCATGTACAAAATTGTACTGGTTGCCGGGTTTCATAGGGCCAGTCCCTCCACCACTCTTGATAAGAGTCTTTTTAATTTTTATTATGTTATAAATGTTAACCATTTTTTTCTAAAATGTCAATCATTTATTTTATTTTTATAAATAATTTTTTTATTATTTAGTTGTATTTTTTGTATTGTTATTTTCTATAGTTTTTCTATCGATTCCTAGTTTTGTATTCATATTTCTTAACATATCACCAAATGTGTTTGTTACATTTTCCCCAGCTCTTACTGTATCATCTACTAATTTAATAAATTCATCTTGTGTTTTATTATAATCATTTTTAGTTATTTTATCTAATTTTGCTATTTTACCATCTATATCTTTTATTAATTTCTCTCCTTCTGCAATTAAATCTTCATTCATTTTCTTTAATTCAGCATCATCAGTTTTTGCATCGTTTTTTAGACCATCTACAAATGATTGTATTTTTTCTTTACTGTCTTTGTAAGCAGCTTTTACATCACTTAAATATTTTTCATTTCCTGGATATTCTTTATTTTTATATGCGTTATTAGCGGTATCAACATCAGTATACATATTGTATCCACCTAGTGTTCCTACACTTTTATCGTATAGCCCTGTATAAGTATTAAAAAATGTTTTATCTGCAACTTTGTCTGCACTTTCTGGTTGAGCTTGTTCTTTATTACTACACGCTACTGCAGTAAAAAGTAAAAGAAAAGATAATGCTAGTGTTATAAATTTTTTCATTTAAGTTATCCTCCATTTTAAATTCTGTCTTTAAGAATTATTATCTCAAGTTTTTACTTTTTTATTTGCTTTAAAAAATTTTCATTTATTTTTTTGAATTAACTAAAAATTAAATCTTCCATATTAACTTCTGTTTGTTGCATTTTATTGTCAATTAAAAATTTTTGAGTATATTTAAGGGTTTGAATTTCATTTCTTCCTATTGCTGGATTAGAATCATACCATCTGTAAGAAAATTGCATTATATTAAACATATATATTTGTTTATCATAATGCTTACTTTTCCTTAAGTGATTTAATTATTTTAGGTAAAGTTTTTTTATTTATAAAAATAAGATAAATTTTCTATTTTAAATAATTTATAGATTTTAATCTTTTTAATTCTTTGTTAAATATAAATTGATTATTAATTTTCGTTATAAATTTTTATAACTCCAAAATTTTTATGGATAATAAATAAAAACAGTTGTTATAAAAAATATAACAACTGTTTTTTCTTTAATTACATTTACTATATCCACATTGGAGGCATATTGTACAACCGCCTGTAGGTATTATAGATTCATTGCCACATTCTGGACAAATAAATTTTTCCTGACCTTCTTTAATTTGATGCTCTTCAGCCTTTTCTATTTTGTCTTCTTTAACCTTTTTTTCTTTATCAGATTTTTTGTCATTTAATAAGACTCCACTTCTCTCACATCCATCTCTATAAATTGTTATACCTTTTAGTTTATTTTCCCATGCAGACATATAGATGTTATAAACACCTTCTATTGTAGCTTCATATGGTAGATTTATAGTGGATGATATGGATGCATCAATATGCTTTTGCCAAGCTGCTTGCATAGCTATTCTTTCTTCTGGTTTTAAATTCATTGCTGTTACAAATGTATTTGGTAATTCATTTTCATCAGTAATATCTTTTAAATTCATATATTCTTTAACTATTGGTGTATACACTTTGTAATAAACATCCTGTGAGTGAAGAGTTTCTGTTTTTCTAGTATAGGAAATATTAAACATAGGCTCTATTCCTCCACTTATACCAAGCATGGTAGATATGGATCCTGTTGGTGGTATGGTTAATATTTGTGAGTTTCTAAGTCCATATTTCTTTACTAATTCTTTTACACCTTCATCTATATTATTTATAAAGAAAGGAGATTTAAATATAGCTTCTTCATTGTACTTCTCATAAGTACCTCTCTCTTTTGCTAGTAAAGCAGACTTTTTCACAGCACTATTTAACATAGATTTTGAAATTTTATCACATAAATCAATTGACTCTTCTGAGCCATATCTAATATTTAATTTTATAAGCATATCTGCTATACCCATAACTCCTAGACCTATTTGTCTATACTGAGATACACTTTTTTGTTGTTGTTTTAGTGGGTGAAGAGAAAGACCTTCTTCTAATACTTCATTTAATCCCAATATACAGTCTTCGACACAAGCTTTGAATTTTTCCATATCAAATATGGCATTATCCGTGAATGGTTCCACAACAAACTCAGATAAGTTCATAGATCCAAGCAAGCAACTTCCTCCTGCTGGCAGTGGTTCTTCTGCACAAGGATTAACACCATCATGTTTAAATTCTTTATCTTCACTTAATAGATGATATTTTCTTATGTTGTCCCAAAATAACATGCCTGGCTCTGCATAGTCCCAGTTGTTTTTAACTAGCTTCATAAATAACTCATAAGCATCTACTTGTTTTGTTATTTCTTCTTTTGTTGGTTCCATCAAAAATTTACAAGTATATTTTTCTTTATTTTTAACAGCTTTCATAAATTCATCACTTATTTTTACAGATATATTAGCCTTTGTGACTTTTTCCAAATCAGTTTTAACATCTATGAATTCTTCAATATCTGGATGGCTTATATCCATGGAAATCATCAGAGCTCCACGTCTTCCTTTTTGCCCAATAAGTCCCGTAGTCATTGAATATAAATCCATAAACGACACAGCTCCTGATGTGGTTTTTGCCGCATTATGTACTTCCGCCCCGTTTGGTCTAAGTTTAGAAATATCTATTCCCACACCCCCACCATAAGAAAATGTTCTTGCTAAATTTTTAGCTGTATCAAATATACTCTCCAAATTATCCTCTGGTGGTTCTAGAACATAGCAGTTTGAATAAGTAACCTTTATATTATCTCTATATAATCCTCTGTTTGCTAAAATTCTCCCCGCAAATAAAAACTTTCTTTCTCTTATTAATTTTGCAATTTTATGATTTCCTCCACTAATTCTTTCTATCCATTCATTAAAACTTTCTTCCTTATACTGATATTTATTTCTCCAGATAGATTTTTGTAACTCGTCCATATTCCACTTTGAATTTCTTATTTCAGTTCTTCTATCTCTATAAATAATATATTTTTTAGCAACATCTTTTCTATTAGATGACATTAACAAATCTTCTACTTCATCTTGTATATTTTCTACTGTAGCCTCTATTTCTTTATTTTGTATTTTTTCCTCTACCATTGTAGCTATATTTTCAGCCAATTCTCGATCCGTACCAAACTTGCTATTTATGGAAGATTTATATACTGCATTAAATATCTTTCTTTTATCAAATATTTCTATTGTTCCATCTCTTTTACATACTTTTATCATATTTTTCTCCTAAATATTTTTCGAATTTCTTTATTTTTATAACCTTATGTTGTTTTTATATTATTTTTATGTCAATCATTGATATTTACTTTATGTATTTTTCATTTCATACTAATATATTTTGTACTCATTGATTTATTATTCAAAAAGTTGTTTAGTTTTTTATTCACTATAAAGCCCTCCTAAGAATAAACTTAGAAGGGCAATTTATAATTAATCTTTTATTAAGTTTTTTTCTACTAAATAATCATGTGCTACTTTTTCTGGAGTTTGTCCTTCTTCATCAACTTTATAATTTAATTCAATCATATCATCTTCATTTATTACTCCACTTAATTTATTTAGTACTTCCTCTGTTTCAGGATATTTTGAAATTAAATCTTCTCTAACTAATGGTACAGCATAATAAGGCGGGAAGAATGATTCATCATCTTCTAACACTTTTAAATTGAATTTCTTTAATAATCCATCAGTAGAAAATGCATCTATTACTTGGGCATCTCCCCTTTGTAAAGCTTGATACCTTAAAGCACCATCCATACTTTTAATTTCCTTAAAATTCATGTCATAATATTTCTGTAACCCAGGTAAACCATCTTCTCTATTTTGAAATGCTAATGTTGGTGAAAATACAAATCCCTCTGAATATTTAGTTAAATCAGAATAAGTTTCTATATTATATTTTTTAGATACATCAGATTCCATAGCTAAAGTGTAGGTATTATTAAAGCCTATAGGGTCTAGTACTTTTATACCATATTCCTTATCTAAGTGTTCTTTTACACGATTGTATACATCATCAGCATCTCCTGTAGCTTCTTCTTTCATTATATTCATTAAAATAGTTCCTGTATAATCTGCACACATGTCAACTTCACCACTTACTATAGAACTCCAAAGAACTGAAGTTCCCATGTTTAATTTTCGTTCAATATTATAATCTGTGTATTCTTCTAGTAAATCTGAATACATATTTCCAAGTATTAATCCTTCTGTGTAATCCTTTGAACCTACTACTATTGTATCCTTTTTACCAAAACTTTGTCCTATGGAAGTAAATAATATAACTACTACAACTACAACTGTACATACTTTTAATCCTGTATGACTACTCTTTCTTTTATCATTATGAGATTTTTGATATGAATATTTACTCATAACTGATTTTTCTACCCTAGAGAATATATAATCCACTGAAAGAGCTAATATACAAGCTGGAATAGCACCTGCAAGAATCATTATATTGTTTACAGTTTGAACTCCAGAAAATACTAAATAACCAAGTCCACCTGCACCTATAAATGCAGCTAAAGTCATAAGTCCAACAGCTGTTACTGCTGAAATTCTTATACCAGCCATAATTATGGGAAGAGCTAAAGGTAACTGTATTTTATATAAAATTTGCTTTGAAGTAAGTCCAATTCCTGTGGCAGATTCTATTATATTTTTATCTATTCCAAGAATTCCTGTGGTAGTATTTTTTACTATAGGTAATAAAGAGTATAAAACAACCATCATTATGGCTGGTTTACTACCAATGCCTAGTACTGGTACTAACAATCCGAGTAACGCCATAGATGGTATTGCTTGAAATACATTAATCATACCTACAATATACTTTCTAAGTTTTTCATTTTTAGAAACTAATATTCCAAGAGGTATACCAATAATAATAGCCACAACTATTGCTACAACAGTTAATTGAATATGTTGTATTAATAATGATATAATTTGGCCTTTTTGTGCTGATAAGTAATTTATAAAATTAATCAAGTATACTCACCTCCATTTCAAGGAACTGCTCACTTAAAACAGAAAGTAAACTACTTCTTGTTATTAGACCTGCCAACTTATTATAGCGAGTAATTACAGGTACATGGCCAATTCCCTCCCTATTCATTACTTCTAATATCTCAACTAAATTATTGTCATCATATACAAATATAGGCTCATCATTCATTATTTCACTTAAGTAGTGATTTTGAATTCCGTTTCTTCTAAGTTCTTTTATAGTAACAATGCCAAGAAAGTTTTCATCTTTATCAACTACTAATAAACTATCTACTTTATTTGTTCTCATAATTTCCATACCTTGTATAACAGTTCTTGATCTTTTTACACTTACAGGATTTTTAATCATTATGTCTCTAGCTTTTATGTATTCCGGTGCATTCCATAATCTATCACTACCTATAAAATTTTTAACAAATTCATTTGCCGGATTTCTAAGTAAATTTTCCACTGTGTCATATTGTTGAACTTTTCCATCTTTCATAATACATATTTTATCTGCTAATTTTAATGCTTCATCCATATCATGAGTAACAAATATGATAGTTTTCTTTAACTCTTCTTGCAGTGAATATAACCATTCCTGTAATTGAGTACGAGTTATTGGATCCAGTGCACTGAAGGGTTCATCCATTAAAATTATCTCTGCATCAGTTGCAATTGCTCTTACAAGCCCAATCCTTTGTTGTTGACCACCACTAAGCTCACTTGGATATTTATACAAAAATTCCTTAGGATCAAGACCCACCATATTCATCAGTTCTATTGTTTTTTCTTCAATTTCTTCTTCAGTTTTCTCTTTTTTTAAATTTGGAATTAGCTCTATGTTTTCTTTTATAGTCATATGAGGAAATAATCCTACACTTTGTATAACGTAACCAATATTTCTTCTTAGCTTAATAGGATTTTCCTTAGATATAGGTATGTCATTTATGAAAATTTCTCCCTTTGTAGGCTCAATTAGTTTATTTATTAATTTTAAGGTAGTAGTCTTTCCACAACCACTAGGACCTATTAAAACAACAAAGCTCCCCTCTTCTATTTTCAAGGAAACATCATCTAATATTGTTTTCTTTCCTACTTTTTTAGAAATGTTCTTTATTTCTATCATAATATCCCCCTTCCAACAAACAACTTATTATTTTTTATAAGTTGTTTAAGATATATTATATCACTCCTTTTATGCGCATTCAATATTTTAGTAAAATTTCTAACCAAATTTATATTAGATTACATTTTAATTTCTGAAAAATTCCCTTATATTGAGACTCTGCATAGACTAATTATCTTCATTTTGAGTAGTTGTGCTTATAAAAAAGACGAACTAATGAAAGTTCGTCTTTTACAAATCTTATTTATCAAATTTATCTATTTCTTCTAATAACTCTTCTACTAAAGAATCGCCTTTTATTTTTCTAACAATTTCACCTTTTTTAAATAGAAGACCTTCTCCTTTTCCACCAGCTATACCTATATCAGCTTCTCTAGCTTCACCAGGGCCATTTACAGCACATCCCATAATAGCTACTGTCATGTTTTTGTTTATATCTTTTATTCTATCTTCTACTTCATTTGCCACACTTATCAAATCAATATTACATCTTCCACAAGTTGGACAAGATACTATTTTTATTTTGTCATTTAATAAATTTAAACTTCTAAGTATGTCTTTACCAACATGAACCTCTTCCACAGGATCTCCTGTTAATGAAATTCTTATGGTATCACCAATTCCATTCATTAAAAGTGAACCTACACCTATTGATGATTTAATAGTTCCTTTTTTAATCCCACCAGCTTCTGTTATACCTAAGTGAAGAGGATAATCTACTTTTTCACTCATTAGAGTATAAGCTTCTACTGCTGTGTAAATATCTGATGATTTTAATGATATTACTATATTGTAAAAGTCTAAGTCTTCAAGAATTTTAATATGTGCTAAAGCACTTTCTACTAGAGCTTCTGGTGTAGCATGCCCATATTTTTCTAACAAATGTTTTTCTAAAGAGCCACCATTAACACCAATTCTTATTTTTAAATTTTTTTCCTTACATTTTTCAACTACTGCTTTTACTCTATCGATACTTCCTATGTTACCTGGGTTAATCCTTATACCATCTACACCTTCTTCTATTGCTTTTAAAGCTAGTTTGTAGTCAAAGTGTATGTCTGCTATTAACGGTATATTTATTCCTTTTTTTATTTTTCCCAAATTTTCCGCTGCTATCATATCAGGAACTGCAACCCTTACCGCGTCGCATCCTGCTTCTTCTAATCTTTTTATTTGTTCTATTGTTTTTATAGCATCCCTAGTATCTGTTGTTGTCATAGACTGAACTGCAATTGGATTATTTCCTCCAATTTTTATATTACCTAAAGATACTTCTCTTGTTTTTTTTCTATTATAACTCAAAACTTCACCTTCTACTTATATATTTAGAATTTAATTATGCCTTTAAATAATTTAGTTACATCATTATAAGTAATGAAAACCATAAATGCCATTAATGCACAGAAACCTATCATATTTATCATAGCTTCTTTATCTGGATTTATTTTTTTTCCACCTCTTATCCATTCGATGAAAAGTAATAATAATCTACCTCCATCTAATGCTGGGAATGGAACTAAGTTTATTATTCCAAGGTTTAAACTTATTATTGAGCCTAAGTATAATAAATTAATTATACCTGTTCTTGCCGCATCAGATACTATACTAATTACACCAACTGGACCTGCAACAGAATTAGTAAATCCACCAGGAACAGTTCCTGTTATCATTTGCTTTAAGAAAGTAACCATCTGTACTATCATTTGTCCCGTAGTTACAAATGAATCTCTTATGGCGTGAACAATATTTTTATCCCTTGCACAAGTCACTCCTACCTTATAACTTCCATCTTCTGCTTTTTGTGGTGTGACATTTACTTTTACTGATTTATTATCTCTCTCAACTACAAGATTTAATTCTTTTCCATTTGATGATGAAATAACTTGTGTAAATTCATTCCAAGAAGTAATTTCTTTTCCGTTTATACTTTTTATTGTATCTCCTGATTTTAAATTAGCTTCATAAGCTGGACTATTGTCTGTTATTTGATCTAATGTAGTTGTTGGAGATCCTATGTAAATAAATACAGGAATTAAGAAAATAACTGCTAAAACTAAGTTAAAAAATGGTCCTGCAAATATAACACTGGCCCTTTGAAGTATAGATTTTGTCCCAAATGAACCTGGCTTATTTGATTCTTCATCTTCACCTTCCATAGATACATACCCACCTATTGGTAAAATTCTAATAGAATACATTGTTCCATTTTTTTCTTTACCAAATAGCTTTGGTCCCATGCCTATGGAAAATTCATGAACTGTAATTCCATTTTTCTTTGCAAAAATAAAGTGACCAAACTCATGTATTAATATTATTACTCCAAAAAGTAATAAAGCTGCAATTATCGTCATATATTCACCTTCCTAATTTTAATAAAAATTCGCTTCGCCTGAGCTACTATGTTGGCGAAACACTTCATGTCGCCAACAAGATGTCTTCGCTACCGCTTTAGTCATCAACCTTACTCAAAGAAAACTATTACTTAAGTAAGTTAGCTAAAAACGCTCTAGTTTCCTTGTCAACTTCTAGAATATCTTCTAAAGTCGGATTACTTCTATTATTATGCTGATCTAAACTTCTTTCTATGTAATATGGTATGTCATAGAATCCAATTTTATCATCTAAAAATTCATTTACTAAAACTTCATTAGCAGAATTTAACACAGCTGGATAAGTTCCACCTAATTTCAATGCCTTAAACGCCAGTTTTAGGCAGGGGAATGTTTCCATATCTGGTTTTTCAAAAGTTAAAGTAGCTATTTTAGCTAAATCTAATCTTTCAAAATCAGTTTTTGATCTTTCTGGGTAAGTTAGAGCATATTCTATTGGTAATCTCATATCTGGGCATCCTAGTTGAGCCATAACTGAACTATCTCTAAAAGATACCATAGAGTGAATTATACTTTGTGGATGAACTACTATATCAATATCCTCTACATCCACATCAAATAACCACTTAGCTTCTATTACTTCTAGACCTTTATTCATAAGAGTTGAAGAATCTATACTTATTTTTCTTCCCATATCCCAGTTTGGATGTTTTAAGGCCTCATTTTTTGTAACTTTAATTAACTCTTCTTTCTTTTTACCCCTAAAAGGTCCACCTGAAGCTGTTAATATTATCTTTTCTATATTCTTTTTTCTTTCTCCATTTAAGCATTGGAATATTGCACTATGCTCACTATCAACTGGTAAAATTTCTACATTATTTTTCTTTGCTTCTCTCATAACAATTTCACCAGCTGTAACTAAGGTTTCCTTATTTGCAAGAGCAATTGTTTTCTTTGCTTTTATTGCAGCCATTGTTGGCACCAACCCTATCATTCCAACTACAGCAGTTAAGACAATATCCACTTCTTCAAGCTCACATATCTTAACTAACCCTTCCATAGAACTTAATATTTCTATATCTATATTATTTGGAATCATATCCTTAAGTTTTTTAGCACTTTCTTCATTATAAACTGCAACATATTTAGGATTGAATTCTAATATTTGTTCTAACAATAAATCTATGCTGCTATTTGCTGAAATAGCAACTACTTCAAACTTGTCTTTATTTTTTCTAACCACATCTAAAGTCTGAGTACCTATAGATCCTGTAGAACCTAGTATACTAATTTTTTTCATAAGTGATTCCTTTCTACGCATTATATTAATAATTTGTCTTTACTTATGTATTATATCATTATTACTCTTATTATTTACAATATTCATCAAAATTTCAAATACATTTTTAATTTAAAGAAATAATATAAAATTTATGATTTTTTCTCATTAAAAAAGCTCCAGTATAACTGAAGCTAAATCATTTTATAAATAAGTTAATTACACTATACACAAATGGTGCAACTAGTATAACACTATCGAATCTATCTAGTATTCCACCATGTCCTGGTATTAATTTTCCATAGTCTTTAATTCCTACATATCTTTTTATTGATGAGGCAAATAAATCTCCAAATTGAGCAACAATACTTCCAAAGAAACCTAAAAATACTATTACTTTTAAATCAATTTTAAAGAAATATCCAAAAACTACACATATAATTGTAGATCCAAGTATGCCCCCAACACTTCCTTCTACAGTCTTTTTAGGACTCACTTTAGGAATTAATTTGTGTTTACCAAATAAATATCCTGTAAAGTATGCAAATGTATCTGTCATAAATGCAATAATAAATATTAACCAAACGTAGATGTTTCCTCTTGAAAAATCATCCATAGTTAATACTATAAAGTCTATTAATACAGCTACATAAAAAATTCCAAAGAAGGTAACCACAATATCTATAATATTTCTTTTTACCCTTAATATTGGTATTATTGATATTAAGAATAAAATAAATATTAATGTATAGGTATAAGATATTGGTAATTTAAGATAATTTTTAATCAGTAAATAAATAGAAAAAATATAACCTATATAATATAATGGCTTAATGTCCTTTTGTTCAAATGCCTTATAAAATTCATTCAAGGCAATTGAGATTATTATAGCTTCTCCTATATATAAAGGGGTTCCTCCAAGTATTATAAGGATAAATAATGGAACTAATAATAATCCTGCTATAACTCTTGTTCTCATAAGTATTCTCCTTATTTTATTCCACCAAATCTTCTATCTCGATTCTGATATGTAAAGATAGCTTTTTGAAGTTCTTTTTCATCAAAATCTGGCCAATAAACATCTGTGAAGTAAAATTCTGAATAAGCAACTTCCCATAATAAGAAATTGCTAAGTCTTTCTTCTCCACTAGTTCTTATTACTAAATCTGGATTCGGAATACATTTTGTACTTAAATGATTACTTATAGTATCTTCGTCAATTTCATCTAAATTTATTTTACCATCTTTAACATCTTTTATAATATCAACTAATGCATTTTTTATATCTAGCCTTCCACCATAGTTTAATGCTAGGTTTAAATTACACCCTGTATTATTCTTAGTTAATTCTATCGCCTTATTTAATTCTATTACACATTGGCTAGGTAAATTATCTATATCTCCTATGGCTGTTAATTTAACATTTTCCTTATGTAGTGTAGCTACTTCATTTTTTAAATAAGTGGATAATAAAGCCATCAATGTATCGACTTCCAACTTTGGTCTTTTCCAGTTTTCTGTTGAAAATGCATATAAAGTAACATATTTAACATTTAACCTTTTACATTCTCTAAGTACTGTTCTTATAGTTTCTACACCAGCCTTATGACCAGCTGTTCTTGGTAGAAATTTACTTTTAGCCCATCTTCCGTTCCCATCCATTATTATGGCAATAGACTTAGGAACTCTATTTAAATCTATATCATAAAACAAATTGTTTTTCATATTCATACTCCAAATATTATTTCTGACTCCTTATTTTAAGGAGCCAGAAAAGTAAGTTACAAATAACTCTACATTATTTTCTTTTTGTGTAATTTTGATTACTCTTGGATAAATTAATTTATCCTGATCTTTCTTACCTTGAAGAATTGTTGTAGTATATTTTATTTTTCTGTTATCAAAATATTCTTTAACTTCATCTAAAGGAAGGCCTAACAGCTCATAATACTTTTTCAAAGTTATTATACCGCCATTATATCTTTTTCTTTAGTTTCTAATAATGAGTCTATCTCTTTAGTATATTTATCAGTCATTTTTTGCACGTTATCTTGTGCTTTTTTTAATTCGTCCTCAGTTATTTCGCCTTCTTTTTCTAACTTTTTAAGTTTATCGTTAGCGTCTCTTCTTTCATTTCTTATTCTTACTTTGAATTCTTCTGAAGCTTTTTTAGCTTGTTTGCAAAGCTCTTTTCTTCTTTCTTCAGTTAATGCTGGAACGTTTATTCTTATAACTTCTCCATCATTAGTAGGGTTTAAACCTAAATCTGAGTTTCTTATAGCTTTTTCTATTTCTTTCATTGCACTTTTGTCCCAAGCACTTATCATTAAAGTTCTTGGTTCTGGTACCGATATAGACCCAACTTGATTAATAGGAGTTGGAGTTCCATAATAATCTACTCTTATTTTGTCTAACATTTGTGCATTAGCTCTACCAGCTCTTATTGTTGAAAATTCAAATTTTAAAGCTTCTATTGTTTTATCCATTTGTTGTTGTAATTTGTTTTGTACTTCTTTCATTTTTACTCCTCCTTCGTTTAATTAGTTTATTAATGTACAATTGTTCCTATATTTTCTCCGTACACTGCTTTTAATATATTCTCTGTTGTTAACTCAAATACCTTTATTGGAATACTATTATCCATACATAAAGACGTTGCAGTTGAGTCCATAACTTTTAATTCTTTTTGTAGTACTTCTATATATGATAATTCATCAAACTTTTTAGCATCAGCATGTAAAACTGGATCTTTATCATATACTCCATCAACTTTTTTAGCTAATAATATTATTTCAGATTCCATTTCTGCTGCTCTTAGAGCTGCTGCTGTATCAGTTGAGAAATATGGATTTCCAGTTCCCGAACCAAATATTACAACTCTCTCTTTTTCTAAATGTCTTACAGCTTTTCTTCTTATATATGGTTCTGCAATTTCTTTCATTTCTATTGCAGTTTGTACTCTAGTTTGTACACCTATGTTTTCTAAGGCATCTTGTAGTGCCATAGCATTCATAACTGTAGCAAGCATTCCTATGTAGTCAGCTGTTGTTCTGTCCATACCTTCAGAAGTTCTTCCTCTCCAGAAGTTTCCTCCACCTACTACAACAGCAACTTCAACACCAATTTCTTGTACTTTTTTAATAGCAACTGCTATTTCATTCACAACATCATTGTTTATTCCAAAACCTTTATCACCCGCTAGTGCTTCTCCGCTTAGTTTTAGTAATACTCTTTTGTACTTAGGTTTATCCATAGAAATCCTCCCGTCTGCATTTCATATACATCATTTTTATTATTTATTTTTTAAAAAAGAGAACACATAAGTGTTCTCTTTTGGTTAACTATTACTTAAGTTGCTTAGCAACTTCTTCAGCAAAGTTTTCTTCTTTCTTTTCTATACCTTCACCAACTTCGAATCTTACAACTCTACCAACTTGTATGTCTGAACCAACTTCTTTAGCAGTATTAGCTACTAATTTCTTTATAGTTAAATCAGAATCTTTTACGAATACTTGTTCTAATAAACAAACTTCTTTTAATTCTTTTTCTAATCTACCTTTAACCATTTTTTCTACTATGTTAGCAGGTTTTCCTTCGTTTAATGCTTGAGCAGTTAAAACTTCAGTTTCATGAGCTATATAGTTTTGATCAACATCATCTCTTGAAACATATTTAGGATTCATAGCAGCAACTTGCATAGCTATATCTCTTCCCATAGTTAATACTCTTTCATCTCTAGCTTCAGTTAATAATTCAACTAAAACACCTATTTTTCCAGCTCCGTGTATGTATCCAGCTATTTGACCTTCAGTAGTTAATTTTTCAAATCTTCTGAAGTCTAATTTTTCACCTATTTTAGCTATTCTATCATTTAAAACGTCTCTTAATGCTTTTCCTTCAGCATGTTTTTCTTCTAATAATGCTTCTATATCAGTATTTTCAGTAGCTAATGCCATTGCAGCAGCATCCTTAACGAATACTTTGAAATCTTCGTTTTTAGCAACGAAGTCAGTTTCTGAGTTTACTTCTACTATTGCAGCAGCAGTGTGATCAGCATTTACTTCTATAGTAACTAATCCTTCAGCAGCAACTCTATCAGCTTTCTTAGCAGCTTTTGCCAAACCTTTTTCTCTTAATATATCTATTGCTTTTTCCATGTTAGCTTCAGCTTCTTGTAAAGCTTTTTTACAATCAAGCATTCCAGCTCCTGTAGTTTCTCTTAATTCTTTAACCATTTGTGCAGTTATGTTAGCCATTATTGTTCCTCCTATATATTCTAAATGGTAAGGGACCCCCCTTACCATTTATTTTTTTTTATTGTTCTTGAGCTTCTTCCTCAACAACTTCTTCTTCAGCACCTTGTCTACCTTCTATTACAGCAGTAGCCATTGCACCAGTTATTAATTTAACCGCTCTTATAGCGTCGTCATTTCCTGGTATTGGGAAATCTAATTCATCTGGATCACAGTTTGTATCAACTATACCAACTACTGGTATACCTAATCTGTGAGCTTCTTGTATAGCTATATTTTCTTTTCTTGGGTCAACTACAAATATAGCTCCTGGTAATTCAGGCATCTCTTTTATTCCGCCTAAGTATTTTTCAAGTTTTTCTTTTTCAGCGTTTAATTTTATAACTTCTTTTTTAGGAAGAACGTTGAATACACCTTCAGCTTCCATTTTTTCTAATTCTCTTAATTTTTTAATTCTTGTTTGAATTGTTTGGTGGTTAGTTAGCATTCCACCTAACCATCTTTCGTTTACGAAGAACATTCCACATCTTTCAGCTTCTTCTTTTATAGCTTCTTGAGCTTGTTTCTTAGTTCCTACGAATAAGATTGGTTTTCCAGTTTCAGCTACTTCTTTAACGAATTTGTAAGCTTCTTCAACTTTTTTAACTGTTTTTTGTAAATCTATTATATAGATTCCGTTTCTTTCTGTAAAGATGAATCTTGACATTTTAGGATTCCATCTTCTTGTTTGATGTCCGAAGTGAACACCAGCTTCTAATAATTGTTTCATTGATATTACTGACATTTCGTACCTCCTTGGTTTTGTACCTCCGGCATGATCAACTCCCTAAAAAACCCTCATGTGGCACCTTTTAAGGATCCCATGGCCGTGTGTGATATTTATATTTTATTTTTTCACCTCTGATAGTATAACATAGGGAAAAATAAATTTCAATATAATTTAATATAACCTTACATTTTAATTATTAACTAATTTTGGGATATTAATCGGCAAACAAAATTTTTATTCTTGTTTTTAATGAAATATCACACAAATCTTCTTTACTTATAATTTTATTCGTCCCTAAAATTTCTCCATCATCATTATAGTATTTTATTACACCTAATACATCACCTTTTTTAATAGGTAATTTAATCTCCTTAAATGTGAGTTGTGTGTTTATATTTTCATCATTTTTTTTCACTATGATTAAATCATCTTCACATTCTAAGGTGATTTCTAACTCATCTAATCCCTTCAAATATTTTTTACCAATTAAGTCTTCTTTAGTCATAACTTTTTGTGTGGTAAAATTTTCCTTACCATATTTAAGCATTGCAAGACAAGCTTGTATCCTTTTATTTTTATGATTTGCACCAAGAGATACCCCTATCAATCTATTTTCTATATTTTTAGTATCTTCATTGATTTTCATAGAAAAGGCTAAACAATACCCTGCATTACCTGTGTATCCTGTTTTTATTCCATCTACCTCAGGTATTATGGAAAGAAGTCCATTTGTGTTATTTTTACAAAAACCTCTTTGAGAATAAGTATAAGTTTGCATATCAGTTATAGCTGTCACTTCTTTTTCATAATTGTCCATCATAAACTTACCTAATTTAGCAATATCTCTAGCGGTTGAGATATTTTCTTTTGGTGGCTTTTTCGGATCAGCCAAACTATATATAGGAAGACCATTACAGTTTACAAATGATGTATTTTTCATTCCTATTTCTTTTGCTCTTTTATTCATTCTCTTCACAAAGTTTTCTTCACTTTTTCCAATATGTTTTGATATTGCTACTGCTGCATCATTTCCTGACACTATCATTAACCCCTTCATAAGCTCTATTAAAGGTATTTTTTCGCCTTCTTTTAACTTGTAAGAAGATCCTCTTACTTTTGCTATATCTTTATCTACAACAATTATATCTTGAGGGCTTACTTCTTTGTTATTGATAGCTTCAATAGCAATTAAAAATGTCATCATCTTGCTAAGGCTTGCTAAAGGTCTTTTTTCGTCAGGATTTTTTGCATATAAAACTCTAGCAGTGTCTTGATCAATTAATATGGATGACTTAGAAAACTTATCTACATTTGTATTTTCACCATAAGAAATACTAGGAGTAATAATACTTATAATGATTAGTAAAATCAGTAATACTTGTGCTCCTTTTTTCAAAATTCTCACCTTCTTGGTAACTTTAGTCTAAATTATTTTTCCCCTTTAAGTGAGTAATAATCTTGAATTATTTTCTAGGATTACTTTATCAATCTTGAAAACAATACAGATGTCCATGTAGCATGTATTGTTATTCCTAAAAAAACCTCTATACAAACTAGCATTTTGCCTAAAAATCCAAAGGCAATAATATCTCCATATCCAACGGTACTAAATGTTACCATTGAAAAATACCAAGCTTCCCCATAAAAAGTAATAAGTTCATAAAGCGAATATGTATTTTTTAACAAATTTACTTTTATTAATCCATATTCAAGACTTTTCATTCCTATAAACAAATAAACAAAAGCAAATATACTTATTATAGAAAAACTTATTATTAGCAATTTTATAGGTCTTTCTCCATAACCTATAAGATGTTTTGATAAAAAATCAAAAAAATCATTAACTAAATAATCCTTGTATCCATTGTATTTCTTGCTTTTCAAGAAATTACTAGCATAATTTCTTTCATTATAATAATAATAACCAATATTCTCATTATCTTCTGTTATTTTTGCCTGAATTCTTGCTATTTTATAATTATTTCTACCACAAATAGAGTTTTCTTCATTATAATAGGTATCTTTTAAGATAAATTTTGTATATGGAGAAAAAACTATTCCATCTAGCCGTGGAAAATTTATACATTTCTCTACTATAAGCTTTTGACCATTGAAATCTGATTTTTGAAATACTTCTTCGTTTACATATTTTGAATTAAAAATAGTTTTATTAAATATACAATTTCCTAAAAAAGTTGATTGTTTAAAATTAACGTATGATTCAAAGTTTGCGTTTGTAAAATCTACTGATTTTTTAAACATAAACTTACTAAAGTTTACTTCATCTTTCAATGTAGCTTCAAAAAACTTCAATTTTTCTTTA
>NZ_JWHR01000144.1 GCF_000808015.1 Terrisporobacter othiniensis
AAATAGTTTCTACTGCCTATATTTGATTTTATATAATCAATATCCATTTTAGATAATTTATTGTTTAATTTAAGAACTTCAATTTGTCTTTTTATTTCAACTCCAAATGTTTCACTTAACTTTTTTATTTTTTTCTCATTTCTTTTATCTAAAATATCTTGACCTAACATGTATACTACACAACATAATATGATATATATAAAGAAACTAAGAATAGTATATATTCTAATTACTTCTTGCATTTAACTCACCCTTAATAATGTCATATGATTTTTTCAACCTTTGGTGGTACTCTGGTATAATCCATGACTTTAATCTAAATTTAGAACTTTCTAATTTTGTTTTTATAGATTCATTTTCTTTTATTGTAGCACCTACATTGATTTTATTAATAATCATAGGTCTTGCCCCATAATACTTATATATATCATCCATTATTTGTTTTGTAGATGGATCCATAAAGTTTAATAATGCCCATGGTACTCTAATTTCTACATAGTCATCTCCTATATAAAAATCAGAAGCTGAATTATAGTCTTTATTTGATGGATTTGAGTTTCCATGTAATAGCTTACCAGTTTCAAGTTTTATACTATCCACTACTTTATCTAAGTCTTCTACATACATTCTAGGTCTACTTTCAATATAAATTGGTGAGAATTCATCCATATCTGGCTTAACAGAAATCAAATCAGGTCTTATTTGATTTTCTTTTTTATTTTCATTAAAACTAAAGTAATTATAATACTCATGTATAAGTACTTTAGCATTTTTCCTATCTTTTATCTCAATAATAAAATCAACTGGATTTTCAAAATTTAAGTTTAATTGAGAGCTTTTTGTTGAACCAGAGTTTGGAGTTATATCTAAGTCTATATATATATCTTGTTTATCTAAATTTATAGTATTTTTTGACTTTAGCATAAAATATAAATACTTTTCATCACTTTTCATAGACAAGCTCATATTATCGTTTTTATTAATAACATCTTTGTCTTTCCATTCACTTATATTATTATCTGGATATGATTCACTTTTTTCTTTACCTGGATCAAAAGCAACTAGACCAAAGTTTTGGCTATAATCTTGTGCATCACTCCAAAGGGGAGCTCTATCAAGTATTTTTGATTCTTTAGTATTCCATGATGTTCTATACCAACTATCTTGTAACTCAAATATAAAGCTTCCAGCTAGTTTTGCATTGTTTATTGCATCATATGCATTAACTAAAGCTTTACCTTGTTCTTCTTCATTTATATATCCTTTATTAGTGTCTATATTAAAGTCACCACTATTTCTCGAAGATGGAACTCCATATTCACCAATTATTATAGGCATTTTATGCATCTTTTTTAATTTATTAAGGTATCCTTCTAAATTATTTTGATATTCCTTAATATTTGTATATGACGGATATAAACTATATGAAGCAAATATACCTGTTTTTAATTTACGCTTTGCCTTTATATTATTTGGGTTTAAATAGTCACTAATAGAATCTTCTTCATTTTGATTAGATTTATTTAGTTTTTCATAGTTTTTTGACGACCCTATAAATCCAATAAGTCTTTGATCTTTATATTGTTTATACTCATATTTAACTAAATAATCAGCAGTTTTTGCCATATAACTTTCAAATGACGATGCATCTTTATTTGTATAAAAATACGTTCCATTATAGCTTTTTTTGTTATTTATTAATTCAGTATATATTAAATCACGACTAGCAAATTCAACCCCTAGTGTATAACCAAGTAAATAATTTGAAATATCTGCTTTGTAATATTGATTTTCTATAGCTTTACTTGAAGTAAGTTCATTTCCATGAATCGAGTCAACAACTAGTTCTATGTTATTTTTAAACTTTTCTTCTAACTCTTCACTTTGAATATCTTCACCATTTTTCAAATCAATTTCATCAAAATATATACCTTGTATAATATATATTGGTTCTTCTCTATCTTTGTTGAACTTTTCTAACGCAATGTAAAAATCAGATTCCATTATATCTGGTAGCTTTATACAATTAGCTCCCATATTATCTATTATTGTTAGCCAATTTAAATATTCTTTCTCTGTTACTTTTTTTTCATTTGGAAAATTACCAGGCTTATTAGAATCTAAGTTAACTCCAACAATATCAAGCTTTTGCCATTTCTTATCTATAGCTATATTAATTTCCTCTTTATTTGTCTTAACAAAATAAGTATCATTTTGGGCTGTTATTTTATTTGCAATAATATCACCTAAAAATCCTAATGCCAAAATAAATACTAGGGTAGCAGCCACTAAAAACTTTTTCATTTTATCTTCCCCCTATTTAGCCCATTTTTTCAAACTATCAATATTTGAGTCCATCCACTTACCTCTATTTACTATGAAGTTTTTCATTAAACTTATTTCTTCTTCATATGAAGTGGCCATTTTATCCGTATTCTTTAATAAGTGTTTGTGTTCCTCTAAATATTTTATATATATATCTAAATCAGCAGAATAATTATCTGTTATATCTCCGCTCTCTTCAAATACCTTCGCTTGATTACTAATCTCAATTGGCCATCTATCAAAGTTACGCTTTGATGAAGTACCTAGTAATTTCACAGTTTCATCAATAAAGTTAGTTAAATACTCATCACTTAAATATGTTTTTCTAAGTTCCTTATATCTTTCAACTACTTTATTGGCAAAATTGATATCCATCATTAATCTATCAAACCAAGGTTTATGAATCATAGTAAACTCTGTATAATCATATACTTGTCCATCTTTATTTAAAGAATTTCCTAACGATTCATTAAAGTCCCATACAGGACCTGCTTTCATCTTTTCTTCATAGTCTTTATATACATAGGTACTTAACATACCTGCATCTGTATTTTTGAAAAATTCATTTATAATATAGTAGTCTACAAAAGTATCTACATCTATATATTTACTATATCCTTCAGTAGGATGATTAAATTTATCAGAATAAAGTACTCTTTCAACTTTACTAACTTCATCTACAATATAATTATATTTTTCTGGTGTTAAGTCTTTTTTAGGATAAGCTACGTTTAAACCATAAAAATATTCATGTGTTTCTTTTCCATAACTATTAATAGGAATGTCATCTTTCTTTTGTCTGTCTTTTGCTAATATAAAGCTAGTTTCACTTATATTGTCTATAGTTTTAGTAATATCAACCCTTTTATCATCTCTTTTAATTTTTTCAACTAAAGTATACACACCTCTATAATTATTTTCACTCAGTTCTTTATTACCATCCTCTACCATAATAACTTCACAAAACTTTACTCGTGGTGCATATTCCATAATTTTACTTGCTGTATTTAAAGCTATATAATTTCTCATAAGGGATTTATCTAAAAATGGACCATTTAATACCCATTCAGATTCTTTTGGCATACCAAGTAAACTAACATCTTTATCTTCACCTTTACCATTAATAAGTTCAAGGCTAAATTGCTTTTTAGGATATTTAGTAGAACTATTTCCTCTTATTTTAATATTTACTTTACTTGTAACTTTTGGCTTATCATCTAATGTATTTACGACATCTTTATTATCGTATACTTGTAAATTCCCTGATATTTCTTGATTTCTAGATACTTGCTGTCCTAATGTATCTATTAATAATACGGGTAAATTAAAACTAGTATCATTTAAATTATTTTCATATATTTGAAAAGCTTGTATCTTTTGATTTTTCTTATCTTCTTTTTTAACCTTATATTCTAAATCATTTAAATAAGTGGCTGTGACTACAGCTAATACAATAAATCCTATAGCCATTACTACTTTTAATATATCTTTTTTCATAGTTTTCACCTATCCTATTGTTTCTCCATTTTGAGCTACAATATTAACAGCATTTACACCTTCTATACTGTATAAGTCTGACACTATGTTTTTATCTTCATTATTTTTTATTTTTATTTGATATATAATTTCCATATTAGTCCCAACTGAGTTTTTAGCTCTTAATTGACTTCCCTTAAATGAGTTGAATACACATCTCATTATATCTTCTTCCTTATCTCTATTTCCTCTTATTATTAAAATATATCTATCTTCTTTTCCAAATCCACTGAAACTAAACATAGATAATACCCCTAGTAAGAATAATGATCCAATTGCTGCTACCATATAATTTCCTGTACCTACACTTAGACCTACACCTATACTCCAAAATATATAAGCTGTGTCTCTTGGATCTTTAATTGCTGTTCTAAAACGAACTATAGACAATGCACCGACCATCCCTAAAGATAGTGCTATATCACTACCTATAACAATCATAACCATAGTTGTTACAAGTGTTAACATAACTAATGAAACATTGAATTTTCTATTATACATAACTCCGCTAAATGTTATTTTATAAGTTAAAAATATAACCATAGATAACATTAAAGCTACTATCATTACTTCTAATGCTCCAAACACTGTTACTCCTCCACTTGGGTTAGCTAAATATTTATATAATGTCTCTTTCATTTGTTACTCCTTTATAATATGTAGTTTTCATAAAATCTTCTTCCGCTACAATACTTACTTAGTGAACGATTAGTTGTGTCTAAATCTGTTAATGCTTGTGAAATCCAGCAAAATAACTCACCATCAAATTTAACTTCAAGTAATGCGTTATAATATTCAAATATAGGCGTCATCATTATATCTTCACTAAACATATCAAATTCAAATTCATTTGATCTTATATCACTATCTAATGTAACTCGAATATTATTTTCGTTATGAATATATGCACGCCTATTATAATCCACAAGTACAACCGGTTGATATTGTCCAATAGTCATAATGTTGTATGCAGATTGGCAAGTTTGATTATCGTATTTTAGTAGTACACTATATTCTTTATTAATAAGTTTTATTGCATCTTCTTTACTTATTGTTGCTGTTTCTTTAATTTGGTTAATATTAATCTTTCTCTTTATCTCAAGTTTAACTTTTTCTGTTTTGGTGTCATAGATTCTAAGCCGAATTTTTTTACGCACTTCTTCTCCACCAGTTTTAGCATAGTAATCATCATTATTAATACTATCAAAATATAAGCTTCTAATAGTGTATCCATATTCCTTATTATTAGGGTCTGGACTAAGTACAGACTTAAACATTTCATTTACTTTATAATAGTCCATTTCTCCAATTGGATACTTTAATTCTCTTCTTGTTACTATCATTTCACACCTCCTCTAAGGTAACATTATACATTATCTTGTCATTTTTTGTCTTATGATTTTTAAAATATATATGTTTTAAATAAGAAAATTCAATATGCATAAATTTTATATATAAATCTTCAAGAAACAAAAAATAATAAAGATTATTATTTAGTTTACTGACATATATTTACATAATTGCTCAAAGGTACCATTTATTACTTTTTATATTCATTGCTATTGCTTTATTTCACAAGATATTAGCTAATTTAAATGAAATATAAAATCCTATAAAAAAATACCAATAATGAGTTTGATTAAACTCATTATTGGTATTGTAATTGTTATTTATTTTATAAACTCTTTTACACTATTAAAATCATGTAGTGTGAATTCTAATTTATCGTATTCATATGTATTATATATATCTATCCAGTCTTGTTTTAATCTATCAACTCCAACATAATAATATGTTGTACTTGTATCTACACCATAATCTGCATCTATCTTTTTAGTTTCAGCAGCTGTAGAAATTTTCTTATTATACTTCTTTGCAAGTTCTATTTCTTCCTTTATAAATTTCACAGGTGCTTTTATATTATAATTCATTACAATAGTTTTATCAGAGTTTTCTATTATTATCTCCGAGTTAACTTGTTCTAACCAAAACGGTATAACCATTATCATTTCGACACCTACAGTTTTTGCATGTTCATATGCTTTCTTTATTGTATTTGCATATTCTTCTTGTGACCAATTTCCATCCCCTAAAACCCAGGGTTCAACATCAAATACTATACCTTTTACTTTGCTTTCACTTCCTACAGTATCATTATAATTTTTAACTCTATCTATTTTTTTTATAAATTCTTCTGGTTTATTGTACCAAGAAGCATCTCCTGTTAAGTCATATACACTTACTTTTTTATTAACTTTTAAATCTGTAACAAATTCCTTAGTTTCTGACAAACTTAATCTAAGTATATTTGCTTGATATATTTCATTTAGTTGTAATTTATCTATCCAATAATAAGTATCTTCCCTCATAGATTTAGCACATTGAGTATTTTCCCATGAGAATATCCCTTTATTTGCAAAATACTCAATTGATGGCTCATTTGTTTCTTCATTTTTATTATATAAGAATTGAATTACTTTATTAGGATTTGATTCTGTTATTGTTATACTTTGAGTTTTATCTCCATCTAGAGTATATCCATCTATATCCTTTGCTGTATAACTATAAGTTTTTAATTCAAGGTTTTCTAAATAATCTGCAGATAATATTTCTTCTTTAGTTAATGAGTCTAAATATTTAACTGTTATAGTTCCTGTTTTTATAGATTCTTCAACTTTTATTTTTTCTAGATCTGATAATTTAACATATCCTATATTTTCTTTATAGTTTATTTTAGCCCACCCATTAGATATATTATAAACGTTTACAATATCTCCTCTTCTAAGTGTTCCTAATTTATAACTTTTAGTAGATGGTGATTTTCTAACTGTTGTTTTACTTACTATTACCTTATACTCATTAGCTAATCCTTCCAAATTGATAGTTTGATTTAAAATATATTTATTAGATTCAGCATTAACCTCATTTTCTAATCCAGTATTAAATCCTCCCCAAATAAGTGTTCCTATTAATATTGATGATATAATTTTTTTTGTACTTTTCATGAAAGTCTCCTTATCTTAATATACATTTTCATTCATAATACTACATATCTTTTCCATAATTCATATCTTTTCCATAATTCAATATTTTGTTTCTATTTATTACCTTTTTATATTATTTCTATATTTAAGTACATCTATTTTTTAATCCCATTGACTAATACTTTATTAATAAAATAACTCGCTGTACTAGTTAAATTTTTCAATAATAAAACTCAAACAAATAGAAATCCCATAACTCCATTAATCTGGGAATTATGGGACTTTAATTTTATCATCATTTTTCTTATTCTTCTAATATATTTTTAATCTTTTTAAAATAAATAATCAACAACAATATAGTAGACAACGGTACTGCCAAAAACACAGACAGCTGAGGTGATATATTAAAAATATCATATCTCAAGAAAATTATAGGAAGAATTATAACTAACGGTATGGATAAAACTATCTGTCTCATTAGCTCCAGCTTCGTTGCATCATCTTCTTTTCCAGAGACTTGCATAAATGTAATTACTGCGTACAACAGTCCTAAGAAAGGAAATCCTACCACCACAACTTTCATTATTGGGATAGCTAATTGTAGCAAATCAACATCATTGGTGAAAATTTTCAAAACTTCTGGTGCAAATATAAAGACCATCAGTGTGACAGTAATAGAATAAATCAAACTATACTGCAGAACTTTGTTTTTAACTTTTCTTTCCTTAGATTTATTCTGGCTACTGTGAAAATAAGCCACAATAGACTGAACACCTTGGGTCAAACCAATAAGTGGCAACAGAATTACCATATTCATGTTACTACATATGGACCAGGCACCTACATAGGAAACACTTCCATATAATATAAGTACCTTATTTATAATTAAAGCACTGACACTGTTTAATGATTGCATAAGAAATTGAACAAATCCTATTTTCACTATGGAAATTAAAATTTCTTTACTTTCCTCAAAATCCACATGACTGCTTTTAAACCATAGTTTCTTTTTAATTAGAAAAATTGTGGAAAATCCAAAGTAAAATACTTCGCTGACCAGTGTAGACAGTGCTATACCTTTCATTCCCATATTTAAAACAAAGGTAAAAATAACGTTAAATATTATATTTATGATTGTGGCGGAAATTCCCACCACAATTTCTATTTTGGGATATCCAAATGCCCTTATAATATTCAGTAACATATAACCCACAGAGCTAAACACATTGAATATTACAGCTATATTCAAATATTCCTTGGCCAAATCAAAGACTTCACCTTCTGCTCCAAGAAGATGTAGCAGACTATTTTCAAATGAAAATATAAGCAAAGATATAATAATACTACATATAGAACATGCATAAAATCCCACTTTAAAAGTGTGATTGATTTTTTCTTCATTATCTTCTCCCAGCCTTTTGGATATAACTATACTTGTAGATACTCCAAAAATAAGCTGAGCTGCAATTAGTAGTAGTAACACTGGACTTATTATTCCCATGGCTGTCAGTGCCTTCTCACTAATCCCCCTCAAGTGACCTGCAAAGGCCGTATCCACCATAGAGGTCAGTGATTCCAAGACTAGGGAGCATATAGTTGGAAATGAAAACAATACTATTAGTTGTGATATAGATTTTGTTTCAAATATGCTTTTTCTATTCATTTATCCTCCTCAGGTGATTTCTAAAAATAGTCTGAAAAATAAGGTGTTTGTTGTTCTATAGCATCTTCCAACATATCCACTGTGTCATTACTACAAGAAATTCTTCCTATCTTATATAAATAATCAGGACGTTTATATCCAAGTAACATAGTTGTCATAGTTTGAATATCAATTCTATCTTCTGTTTTTTCAGAAGTTCTACTTATTTTTCCTTTTCCATCTTTATCAATAGTAAGTTTAAAATAACCTTGATTCCATGTAAGAATAGGATCATCCATCTTAAAAGTCCACTCCCTAACCACATTATCAGGTTTAAAAGGGTATTGTTCAATAAAATCTTCTAAATCAACGATTCTAGCCATAAAATAAGGCGAAATACTTTCCTTTATATCTGCATCTTCAAATAAAAATGCCAAAGGTTCATCTGTATATGTGTCCCCCACAACTTTGTTTATCATGGAAAAATGGGCACTTATAAAATTCCATAAGCCCGTTCTTGCCTCTTCATTAATAAATATCATATCTTTAATATGGAAGACTTCTTCCTTAATCCAGTAAAGAACATATCCATCTGGCTCATTTTTGTCATTGTAATATATGGCAGCCATCAAATCATCACTATCCCAAAGCCAGTATTCATTCCAAGCCAAATCGTCTCTTATAAGTGCCCCATGAGTTTGATAAGCAAAACGCTCATAAGCTCTTTTCACTTCCTCACCTTCCACATCAACACGTTCAACTTCTCCTGAAACTTGCTTATTTTTTGGCAATTGATAATCTTTGATTTCATATGTAATCTTATCTGATACTATCTCCCACCCTTTTCTACGATAATAAGGTATAGAATAAGGATACAAATAAGATATACTTTGTTTGTTCTCCTTCATATTTTTCAATGATTGATAAAGTAACTTATGCATTAAGCCTTGGTTTGCATATTCTGGATAAGTCCCCACTCCAGTAAGTCCACCCATATCATAAGTTTTATTAAAAATGCGTACCTTCATAGGATAAACTGCAACTTGAGATATTAATTTATCCCCATCAAACCATCCCTTAACATAAGCTTGTTCCAATGTAGGTGATTTTGCCCTAATCATTTCTTTTTCTTCCCAGCCACTTTCTTGTAAGTCCTTGTCTGTAACTTGAAAAACATATCTTAATAACTGATTATATTGTTCTAAATGCTCGATCCCCACATTTTTCATTTTCAATTCTCTTCTTCTACTCATGTAAATTTTCCTTTCTTTATATTTATGTTTATAATATTTTATATCATAATTGTAATAAATTCATCTATAATGCTTATATTAATATTATTTTATGTTTAACTATACAAATAATTCAATATTACACAATTACACCGAGAATTAATATTTTGCACATAAATACAACTCAGGCTAAATTGATTTGCTTAATAATAAGTATCTTATAAAATAAGGGATATATGCGCCCATATATCCCTCTAATTTATATTAATCTAATATTTGTATAGATATGTTTCTAACTCCCCAACTATTGCACTGTGAATCTGAGTTCATAAATATATCTATTTTATTTCCCTTTATTCCTCCACCACAGTCTTCTGCAATAAATGTTTTTCCAAATCTAGGTATATAAACCCTAGTTCCGTAAGGTATAACATTTGGATCTACAGCGATTGTTCCCCATTTAGGTTTTGTTCCTGTTGCAGTTATACCGTCTCCACTATAAGCTGTAGCTGATACTACCATACTTTTATTTGATGAAGATGAAACTTCTGAATCTGATAATTTATTTTGTGATGATTCTTTTGAATAAGAACTTTTTGAAGTTCTATTTCCTGTTATTAAAGCCACATCAGTATCTATATGGGAGCTATGTACCCATCCTATTTTTCCATCTGAATTTTGAAGTTTATACCATCCGTCTAGTGATGATATTACTTTTACCTTTTCTCCTTCAGATAAAACTTTTATAACCTCATAATTAGTTGATGCTCCTTTTCTCATATTAGCGTTGTCTTTTAAAGTTCCATTAGCATCACTATCTGACCATGCAAATTTATCATCTGATACTTTTATATATTTTCTATATGACCAACCTACTTCACCATCTGAAGTTTTAACTTTATACCAGTCACCTTTCTTTGATAAAACTTTTACTTTGGCTCCTTTTTCATGAACACTAATTATTTTATCTTCAATTGATGGTCCTTTTCTGAAATTCAAATATTCTGTTACTGTTCCTTTAATAGCACTTGCTTCTTCTTTTTCTTTTTGAGAAGCATCTATATACTCACCATATGACCAACCTGTTTCATTGTCTGAAGTTTTAACTTTGTACCAGCCATTTGACTCTGATACTATTTTTATATTTTCTCCTTTATCAAGCACCTCTTTAACATTATGTTCAGTCGATGCACCTTCTCTAAGGTTTAAATCTTCCTTTACTGTTGCCGCTTGAGATTCGACAGAAACACAAGCCCCTAGTGCCATTGTCATTGACGCAAACGCTGTTGTTTTTAAAATATTTTTTAACATATATTCTCCTCCAATATTGTTTTATAGAATAATCTTTCTAAATAAAATATTGTGCCTTTAATCTGTTAACTTTTAAATGTATACTTATATATTATTACAATTTTGTAACTTTTGGAAGTGTTTTTTGATAAAAAATATATATTATTAAAATGATATATATTTAAATTTTATTTCAATACGGATACAACGCAGTATTTCCAACACTTTGGCATTCATATACTTTTATTTACCCATCTTAACTTTTGTAACTTTTGTAACTTTTGTAACTTTTACAAAATATTTTTTTGAAATATCAGTAACCATACTAATATATTGTATATGTAAAAAAATTATGTTTCTTTTCAAACAAAAAATAAAATTTAATTAATATTTTACAAACCAACTAACTTTTTCTTGATGAATATAATTAATACTATAAACTTCTGCTAGTGTTAAATAACTTAACGATAAATGTTTTTTGATGAAATTAGTTTTTTTACTGATAGTTATGTAAATTGTCTAGTACATCTTTTACACAAGAAAATAAAAGAGATACTGAAAATAATATTATAACTCGTGAAATAAGGAGAGAATTATGTTAAAATCAATCCTCAAATTACTCCTAAGAATATATTAAATAAGGGAAAAAATTTTATAATTTTGAAGAATTAAAATTAGCAATATATAAATATATGTAGTTTTACAATAAAAAGATTAAAAGGTCTGACTCCCATGGAATATGGAGAGCAGACCTTAGTTGCTTAGTTTTTATTTTTAGACTGTCTATTTGACATAATTCAGTTCATTTATCACTTACGGCTTTTATTTATGAATTTAATTATATAATTTAGGTATACAATTATTAAAAAGTAATTATTTTCTTAAACTATCCATCAAATCCTCAAACTCTTCAAAGTGAAGAGACTGCATTCCATCACTTAAGGCTTTACTTGGATTTGGATGTACTTCTATCATTAATCCATCTGCACCACAAGCCATGGCTGCAAGCGACATAGGTTTAACAAGTTCCCTAACTCCAGTCCCATGACTTGGGTCAACTATCACAGGAAAATTAGTTTTGCTTTGTACAATAGGAACTGCTGCTAAATCAAGTGTATTTCTAGTATAATCATTATAAGTTCTTATACCTCTTTCACACATTATGATTTTATTATTTCCTTCCTTTGCAATATAATCTGATGCTCCAATCCACTCACTTATGGTTGCTGCTATTCCCCTTTTTAACATAACAGGTTTGTCTTGCTTTCCCAATTCAGTAAGTAATGTGAAGTTTTGCATATTTCTAGAACCTACCTGAATTATATCGCTTACTTCGTATAATTTTTCCAAATCTCTGACATCCATTAATTCTGTTATAACTGCCAAAGAAGTTTCTTCTTTTACTGCTTTTAAAATTCTCAGACCTTCTTCTTTTAAACCTGTAAATGAGTTTGGTGAAGTTCTTGGTTTAAAAGCTCCACCTCTAAGTACATTAGCTCCTTGTGATTTTACAAACTTTGCCGTATTTAGAAGTTGCTCATAACTTTCTATGGCACAAGGACCTGCCATTATGACCTTGTCCTTTTTTAACCTTATCTTCTTATCACATGAGTCTATGGTAATTTTTACATCCTTATAAAAGAGTGTACTATTCATAAGCTCGAAACTCCTTAATTTTTTAAAATATTAATCTTTTTATAGGTAGCAGATTATTTTGTTAAAAGTTTCATTTTCAAAGTTATAAATCACCTTATCAATTTCTGTCACTTTAACTGCCTTCATCAAACTGTTTGACACAAAAGCAAAATCATACTCACCGACTTCTTCTAATTTTATTTCACATTCCACTACTTCTATTTGTAAACCTCTGCAAACATTTAAGATTTTTGACTTCATAATACCATTTAACAGTGGTAAATCTTTATGTGGTGTGTAAACTTTATTTTCTTTTATAAAAAATATATTACTCATGGAACATTCTAAAATTATATTTTCACAAGTAACAAAGATAGCATCATCAAAATTATTTTTCATAGCATACTTTTTAGTATAAATATTTTCATAATAGTTTGTAGTTTTATGCTTATAGACTATACTATTGCCTCTTTTAAAAGGTGCTACTGTTAATTTAAATCCATTATTATAAGTGTCTTCGTTATAGCTTATCTCCCTAGTTGAAATATTATAACCTTCATCAAATACTGTTAGTCTAAGAGCCTTGTTTTCAACTTTATTTTCTTCGATATAATTTAAAACAGCTTTTGTTAAAAACTCCTTATTATTACTAATATCTAAATCTAACTCTTCTATGGATTTAAACATTCTATCCATATGCAAATTCAAATCAAGTGGTCTTTCTTCAACTTTTATGGTTTCAAACAACCCCATACCAAATTTAATTAATCCACTATTAAAACTTACACTACTCTTCATAATAACCTCTTAAAGTTTTCATAATAGACTGCGCTTTGTCCAAAGTTTCTTGGTATTCTTCACCAGGGTCAGAACCCCAAGTCATACCTCCACCCACTTGGAAGTAAACTTCATCTTCTTTTTTTATAATAGTTCTTATGGCTATATTTAAATCCATATCTCCATTAAAGCCAATATATCCTATAGAACCTGTGTAAACATTTCTCTGAGTTGGTTCCAGTTCATCTATAATTTCCATAGCCCTAATCTTTGGAGCTCCTGTTATGGATCCTCCTGGAAAAGTTGCTTTGATAACATCTACTGCATCTTTGTTATCATCAAGTTCTCCAACAACTGTTGCAACTAGATGGTTAACATTTGCATAAGGCTCTATTACAAATAACTCTGGTACTTTTACACTTCCTATTTTAGAAATCCGTCCTATGTCATTTCTTTGTAAATCCACTATCATTAGTAATTCTGCCTTATCTTTTTCACTATTTCTAAGTTCTTCTTGAAGTTTCAAATCTTCTTCTTTATTTTTACCTCTAGGTCTTGTACCTTTTATAGGTCTTGTTTCCAACTTTCCATCTATACATTTTATAAATCTCTCTGGAGAGTTAGATAAAATATTAAACTCATCAAAGTTTAAATAAGCTCCAAAAGGTGCAGGACTTATTCTTCTCAAATCTCTGTATAATTCATAACTAGATAAAGTAGTTTTTCCATTAAATCTTTGTGTTAAATTTGCTTGATATATATCTCCACTTTTTATGTACTGTCTAACTTTTTCGACACCATCTTCAAATTCTTTTTTAGTAAAATTAGATGTAAGCCTAGTTGGAGGAACTTCTTTTTTTTCATAACAAATTGGATTAACTCCATTTATTTCGGCTTCACTGATTTTACACTCAACAACAAAAGCAATATCTGCTTCTTTTTTCAAATCTAAATCTGGTGTTGCAATATATGTTTTTTCTTCTAAATGGTCCACCACTATTACATAGTCATAAAAACCAAAATATAAATCATAAACATCTAAGTCTTTCTTTGCAGTTTGTGGTAATTTTTCAATATAATTACCTAAATCGTAAGACAAGTAACCTACTGCTCCTCCTATAAAAGGAATATGAGTATTATTTTCCACCTTATATTTATTCAACTCTTCTTGTAAATAATTTAGTGGATTTTCTTCACTATTTTTATATTTTAAAGTTTTAAAAGGATTACTACTTATAAAAGAGTATCTTCCTAATTTATTTTTATCCATGGCACTATCTAAAATAAAACTATCTTTTTCATCTTTAAATAATGTGAATATTTCAAAAGCACTTAATTTAGTCTTAATCTCTTTTATCATCTTAAACTTCCGCCCTTTCTCTAGCTTCATTTATAAAATTTTTAAGTATTTCATGCCCTTGCTGTGATAAGATTGCCTCTGGATGGAATTGTACTCCCTCAATAAGGTACTTTTTATGTCTAATTCCCATTATTTCACCTTCCTTAGTTAAAGCAGTAATTTCCAACTCCTCTGGTAAGCTTTTCTCATCCACAACTAAAGAGTGATATCTTGTTACATTCAAAGGATTACTTAAGTTTCTAAAAACACCCTTACTACTATGCTTTATAGGGTGTACCTTTCCATGTACTGGTTCCAATGCTTTTACCACTTGTCCTCCAAAAACATGTCCTATAGTCTGATGACCTAAACATATACCTAGAATTGGCTTTTTACCTTTAAAATGATTTACCACATCTATACATATACCTGCCTCTGTTGGTGAGCATGGCCCTGGTGATAAAACTATAATTTCTGGATTTAAACTTTCTATTTCTTCTAATGTTATCTCGTTATTTCTTTTTACTAATATTTCTTCTCCCAATTCCCCCATATATTGAACTAAGTTGTATACAAATGAATCGTAGTTATCAATCATAAGAATCATGAAAATACCCCCCTTGTAAAATATATTTTTAACAATTACAATATAATTATAGTATAATTTTTCCATTTAAACTTTTATTTTTTTTATTTTTTATAAATTAATGCTTTATATCTTTTATCATGATATTTATTCATAAAATATCTTTTATACATACCTGGAATTTTAATGTTAAATTACTTAATCTTTTAAAATTAAACATTACAAAAGCACTTACATAAATAAGTGCTCTTTATCAATAAGCTATGCAATCACTTTTTAAAAACATAATCAATCTTCAACATCAAATCAATCAAATCCTAACCATACTTCTTACATTTAACAAAACCAAAGCCCTTAACCCCTCTAAGTTCCTCCAAGCATTTCGGACATTTTACAATGAGTTTACTTTCTATTAGTGTCACGCTCTTTCAAAAGGTGACTTCGGTTGTACTGAACTTATTAATTTTTTGTATAATGATGTTTAGGATTTTCAGCTATTTCATTATATTTTCCGTGTTCAACTATAGTGAATTTTTCATAAATCCGCTTAACTTGTTTACGATAATCAATTTGTATTTATTAGAAAACAAACTTATCATTATTTTAGATAGTATTTAAAAGAGGAAATTAGAAAATGAATATAAACTTGACCGCTGTGTGTGATAAAGAAATTGTAGCAAAAGTGGATCGATTTAAGCATCGTAATTGTTACCAGGTACTTATTATGCATGATGCAAAAAGCATAATAAACGAAATAGTTAAAAATATTAAATAAAAATTGTTTAAATAATCGTATTCATTGGTATATAATAGAAGATGTCCTTTTCAATTTATATAATTATATATTAGATTAGGTCATTAATAATATTACGGAGGAATAATTATGGCAGGAAATAAAATAATATGTCATTGCAAAAATGTTTCTTATATAGATATAAGAAAAGCAATGATAGACGGTGCAAGAACTTTAGAAGAAATCAAAGAAAAAACAGGGGCAGCTACTGGATGTGGTAGATGTGCTGGTGCTATAGAAGAAATATTAGCTTCTGTATGTGGATGTAACAATGTATCATTAGAAGACGTTGTAAATGCAGTAAACAACGGATGTGATACAGTTGAAAAAGTTGCCGAAGCTACTAAAGCAGGTTCTGCTTGTGGAAGATGTAAAGCTTTAGTTCAAAACGTTATAGATTTAAAAAGATAGTTTATAAAAAAGAGGGAAAACTAAATTTTAGTTTTCCCTCTTTTTTATTTATTAATTGAATTTAATTTTATTAATTTGTCTTATTAATTTAATTTGCAAAATCAAAAATATATTTTATACAATAGTTAAATGTTTATTAAAAATACTTATCTATAGTAATTACGCAATTATATAAAGGATTTAATTTTTTAATTTCCTCAATCATTTTAGATTTAAGTTCCTCTTCTTTTTCCTTTGTATTAATATCGTACGCATCCACGACTATATCAAATATAAGATTTATCTTATTTTCTCCTTCAGTAATTCTAAAATCATGCATAGATTTTATAGACTCATATCTTAAAAGTATGTTTTGCACATCACCTTTAAGAGCATTTATTTTATCATCATGGATACACATAGGATCCATGTGTATTACCAAATATATATTTAACTTTTGTGATATTTCTCTCTCTGCAGTATCTATAATTTCATGTATTGTTATTAAGTCGATGTTTGATGGTATTTCAGCATGAATAGATGCCATACATTTTCCCACACCATAATTATGAATTATTAAATCATGAACACCAATTATATGATCATAAGAAAGTACTCCTTGTTTAATAGCTTTTACCAATTCTTCGTCTGGTGCTTCTCCAAGAAGTGGGCTTATTGTATCTTTTACTAAAGAATAACCTGCGTAAAGTATAGCTGCTGAAACAACTAAACCTACATAACCATCTATTGGCAATGTTGTAAATTTGGCAGCAACAAATGAAATTAGAACACAGCTAGAAGTAAATACATCTCCTAGAGCATCAACAGACGCTGCCTTTAAAGCAGAAGAATTTATTTTTTCTCCCACATATTTATTAAATCTACTAAGCCATAATTTTACTATTAAAGATAAAAGCAATAAAATAAATGGTATCATTTCAAAAGTTATTGGTACAGGATTCATAATTCTATCTATAGATGATTTTATAAACTGAACACCAACAAGCATAACCATAAATGCAACAATTAAAGCTGATAAATACTCCATCCTTCCATGGCCAAAAGGATGCTCCTTATCTGCTGGTCTGTTTGCAAGCTTAATACCTATCATAGTTATAACGGAAGATGCCATATCAGACAAGTTGTTAAAACCATCAGCTAAAACAGAAACACTACCACTAATAAGTCCCACAGTAATTTTTACTGCCGATAAAATTAAGTTACATATAATTCCCACTATACTTCCCAAATATACATAAGAGTTTCTAGTTTTTTCATCTTCTATGTTTTGATGATTTTTTATAAATTTTTCTGTTAAATACTTAGAAATCATTTTTTTCTCCTTTTATAACTCTTCTTAATTATATTATTATGCTTCTAATATAATAATATATAGGAATATTACTTGTCAAAGACTGGAAGTAAATATTTCTATATATCATTATACAC
>NZ_JWHR01000145.1 GCF_000808015.1 Terrisporobacter othiniensis
ATTATACACTTAACCATTAATTGAATTTTTAAACTAAAATGATATTGAAAGGTAAACAAAATATGGAATATTAAGTATGGCAAATAATAATGCTATTTTTTTATTTGTTTTTCATCTATATATTTATTTTTGTATACTTCTTTTAACGAAAATTTATAAACAAATAAATAATTCATTATACCTATTAGCATTATAAATATTAATAAGCAAATAAAAGAATACACATTATAAAAATAGCAATCAATTGATATAACCAAATTACTAATATATTTGGCACCTTCTACAACATGAAGTTTTATTGATATTATATCCTCTTCACTTAAAAAGTCATGTGTTGTTCTTACTGATTATTCCCATATATATCTGATAAATCGGAATTTACCAAACAGATATTTTTATTTGTACATTGGATTATATTATAACTAAATAGTCTTATACATTTTAACAGCCTTAGATTTATATCCATTCCATTCTAATTGTATTTTTTCACAAGGTACAAATCCTTGTTTTTCCCAAAAACCAAGTACATTTTCTTCATAATCGTATACAACATCTATTCTAATACGGCTAGCATTCTTAGATTTAAATATTTTTTCTAACTGATTATATATTATGCTACCTAATCCATTTCCTTTTAGTTTAGCGTCAATCATTAATAAAGATAAATAAACTTCATATTCCATTTTAAAATCACATATCCCAACTATATTACCCTCATTATTTTTTATAACTAATGAGCTGAACCCAATACTTTTCATTTCTTCAATCTCATCAACTATAAAGTCTTTAGAAACAGCTGTAATACCCATATGATTTTTTAAAAAGCTTTTATTAGAATTATAAATATCTAGAATTTTAGCAATATCATTTTCAATTATCATATCAATTATGTAATTATCCATCTTTAATTCTCCCCATGTTATTTTCATGTCAGTTTTATATATTAGAGTTTAAAATTACTTTTATATATCATCTTTATTTTTTGTTTTCTTACTTAACTTAGAGCATCCAATACAAATATATGAACAACCTAATATTATAAATACTGTATTTTTATCTCCTACTCCAACTATTAAAAAACAAATGCCTGCAAATAACCAAATTTTTGCAATTGTATTGTTATTCATTCAATTTCTCCTCAAATCCCAATCTATCTATAATATTCAAAAAATATTATTCCCTATAGTATTTTCTACAATATTATTTCTAAAACAAGTATCTAACATAGCCCCTAAAAATCCTAAAATTAAACCACCACTAATATCACTAAGGTTTAATACAATTCTTAAATAAACACTTATTAAAATTGCTAAGATAAAACCTGCAAAGTTTAATATACGTCTAGTTCCTTTATTTAGATTACTTAGATCTTTTTGTATTGGCTTAAATATACCACCTATCCTATTGTTTAAAATATAAAATATAAAACTAAAAACAGCTGCTGATAAAAGTGTAGCTATTATCATTGTTCCCATAATCTTTTTCCCTTTCTATAGATTCGAATTTTTACCTAGTAAATTCAAAAAACTGAATATAAGGCATTGGTTCTTTTGTAGTATATTCACCTAGTTATATATCACATATCTTTTTTGACTATCCTTTTTGATTAAGTTATAAAGATTCATATAATCAGTTTTTTCTTGCGATACATAAGATATAAAAAGAGAGACTTCATTTTCTAGCGATGGACTAAGAATTAATGTTAAGTTATAATTGCTATCTATCTCATCAATAAGATAAATATAAGCCTTCACTAATGATTTCACTCTTTTTTCCTGTACGTTACACCCTGATATAAATACACAACTTAATACTGAAATTAATAGAATTATTTTTTCATATACCCTCTCTTTTATAGTTTTCATTAGTATAACATAGCAAAATACTATAATCCAAAACATTTAATTTATATTGTATATTTTTATTTCATTGCATCACCAGGTGTAATAGGTCTAGCCTCAATTCCAACAGTTTATTATGCCTTTTATAAATATGTAAGCTCTTCTATATACAATTTATAATCATTGTATCATAGTGAATAGTTCTACTACAGTATACAAAATAAATTATATATTTTAATACTAGCAAAGAGAATATTAATGCTCTCTTAGTTCGCATTATATAACATTGGTGAATTAAACATACTTAGCAAATTAGAATTTCTCTAATCTATCGCAAATTGCTGTTGCAACACCAATATTTTGATAATCCTTATGTACATATAATCTATCCAAATAACCTTCATTATTAATATCATCAAAACCAATTATTATTCCATTTTCTTCTGCAACCACTGTGTAGTTATCTAAAAAAGATTCATTCCACTCATCAATATGAATATTTTCTGTGGCCCATACATTTAACTGATCCTCTGTATAGTCTTTTGCATTAATGCAATGAACAGTATTATAAAACAAATCAGCAATTTCATTGCAATCACTTGATTTATATTCCCTTATTTCCATATCAGTTCTCCTGTCAAATTATTGTTTATTATATCAAAAAAGAGCTGATTACTATTTTCATAATAACCAGCTCTGAATATATTCTCTGAAAACTTATCTTACTTTTGATTGTTTAATTGATTCAACACAATAAGAAATTGTCTGAACTAGCCATATAATTGTTACAATTACCATAGGAGCAATACCAAAATCCCATATATCATAACCTATAACACAAATTACCCAAAGTATTACACATGTTGTAGATACAGAGATATATGCTTTATAAGCACTTTTATATATTCCTAATTTTATTGCTTCATCACAGCTATCCAACCATTTTTTACTAAATTTCACATCATATATACTTCCCTTTAACAAAGGGTTAATTTCTTTTTCTAAATTAATTATTTTCTTTTGAATTAGTGTGGAAGAAGCTATGCATAGTATAAATCCCACAAGTAAGCAAATAAAATTTATAATACTAAAATTACCACTAAGACCATAATGTATATTATCAAATACTGATAACGTGCTCCCTATTCCAAAGAAGAAAAATCCAAGAATCATATTTACAGAAGTAAGTAAAAGTATATAAGATAACCTTAATTCAATTTTGTCTATTATATCATCATCTTCATTTGTTTCACTCCATAAATCATATTCTTTTCGTGATTTATTATAAATTTTTGTACTTATTATTATTACTAATATAGAAAGTACTATGCTTGCAAATGGTGTAATCACCTGAAATATACTCATTAGTAAACTAGGAATAGCCTCGCCAAAGATTTTTTTTAAGTATACAGACGATGCACCAATTATTCCACCGATTATTCCAGATATCACTATTATAACAATGTAACCTTTAAATGCTTTTTTGTCTTCTTTTTTAATTTCTTCCACATGATTGCTATTCATTATCATCATCCTCCTCATAACTAAAAATGTCTTCCACCCTTACTCCTAAAACCTTTGCTATTTTTAATGCTAAAGTTACTGATGGAGAGTAGTCCCCTCGTTCAATCTGGCTAATTGTTTGTCTAGATACTCCTACTAAACGACCCATCTCCGTTTGATTTACATTAATCCTAGTCCTATATTCTTTTAAACGATTATTTAATGGCATACAACTCCTCCTGACTATTTTCCTTGTTCTGTTGACTTATTTTTCAACCTTAAGCCATTTTAAAGCATTTTTTAATTTTATTGGATTTCCATACATAAGTGTAGCCATTCTATATATCTTAGCGCCACATATTCCTGCTAATACTGTTGATACTATTAATATTAATGCAGATATTATGAATTCCATTGATGTAATAGCTCCAGTTGCAACTCTTACTATCATAGTCATTGGAGATGCAAATGGTATATATGAACAAACCTTCAACAATACACTATCTCCATTAGTCAATCCAAATATGCTGATAAAAAATACTACAACAAATATCATCATTATAGGTCCAACACTTGTTGATATCTCTTCTGTTTTTGATACTAAAGCTCCTAAAGCTCCAAATATAAATGAATAGAATAAGTAACCTAATATTCCAAATATGGCAAATGTAATTATTAATTCTGAAGGAATTTTAAATACACTATCTAACATTCCATTCCATGCTTCACTATTTACCTTATATGCAATAAGTGCTGCTGACATTATCACTCCAACTTGTGCTATACTTGCTATTGCACCTGCAATTACTTTACCAAAGATTAAATTATTTGTATTTGTGCTTGTAACTAATACTTCTATTGCTCTATTACTTTTTTCTGAAGTTATTGATACAGCAATTAATTGACCATACATTATAATCATCATATATACAACAAAAATTAGTATGTATGCGTAGAAATAATTATTTACACTATCTTTGCCTAATACTTCAACATCAGAAACTATTTGAGTATTATAAACATTATCTACCTTATTGAAATCTATTCCTTCACTAGTAATTTGTTTTTCTCTATAAATTCTTTTTAAAAGTTCATCAAATATTGTTTTATTTTCATCATCAAACTTAGTATTTTGAACAACATAACTGTATTGTGTTGAACTTTTTATATCAAATCCTGCTTCTACATCTTGATTTTCAACTAATTTATTTAATTCATCTTGGTTTTTTACTACTTTCCAATTTGAGTTTGGAAAATAAGCTTTTAATACATCTTTATTAGATATAATATTTTTTTCATCGTGTATTGCCAAATTAATTATATCTTCTTTCTCAACCTCTTCTACTTTAGTTTCGCTTTTAGCTAATCCTGGTAATATGCTTGACATATCTATAAAGTTTGGCAAAGATAAACCAACTACCATTAATGCTGCAATTATTATGGTACTTACTACAAATGATTTTTTTCTAAAATAATTAGAAAGCTCAAATTTTAATACAACAAGAAATTGTTTCATTATTCTTCACCTACTTTCTTTACAAATATATCTGTTAAATCTGGTTCATACATAGAAAACTTCTCTATATCTATGTTTTCTTTTAATATATTTTCTAAAAGTTGGTTTTTAGTTTTATTATCTAGTAGTTCCAATATTAGGCAATCTTTTTTAACTTCATTTACAATTACTAAATTATTAAATTTCTCTTCACATATAGATTTTAAATCATCTGATGTTAAGTTATTTGCGCTTAATATTAATCTATTGTTTCCAAATTCTTTTTTTATTTCTTTAAGATTTCCACTAAGTACTATCTCACCTTTATTTATTATGGCTATTTCTTCACAAAATTCTTCAACATAGCTCATTTGATGGCTTGAGAATATAACTAATTTATTTTGACTTATTAATTCTCTCACAGTATCTTTAAGTATTTGTGCATTTACTGGATCTAATCCACTAAATGGTTCATCAAGTATAACTATTTCTGGATCACAGACTAAAGTTTGTGCCAATTGAACCTTTTGCTGATTTCCTTTTGATAAACTATCTAGTACTTTGTCTGCATATTCCTCTATACCTAATTTTTTAAGCCATAGTTTTGTGCTTTCTTTTGCCTTCTTAGCTGGTATTCCTCTTAACTGTGCTAAGTAAACTATTTGTTCTGTAACTTTCTTTTTAGGGTATAAACCTCTTTCTTCTGGTAAATATCCTATCTGATATTTTCTTGGTTCAAATTTTTTCCCATCTATTAATATTTCACCTGAATTAGCTTTAAACACATCCATTAATATACGAATTGTTGTAGTTTTTCCTGCTCCATTTCGCCCCAATAATCCAAGTACCTTACCACTTTCAACGCAAAAAGATATCCCATGTAGTACTTCTTTTTCAGAGAAACTTTTTCTTAATTCCTTTACCTCTAACCTCATACTTTCCCTCCTGACCATTTTCATTGTCATTATGACAATTATACTTGTCATAATTAATTATATGAAATGACAACTATAATTGTCAACTTATAATTTTAATTTTTGTAAAAATATTGAATAATAAAAAAGTAGGAGTTACATAGCTTTGTATAACTCCTACTTTTTATTCTCATTATATTAAGATTGTTCACAAAATCTACTCAATCGGAAATTATATATTGTTATAGTAGGTAATAATAATATGTGTTATACCAAAAAGTATTGATGATATGATTAATAATATTCTTCCTTGTATTATTCCACTTGATAGGAATAATATCGTTGGAATAATAGCAAGTAACATTGCTTTTTTAATTGATGCCTTTCTAAAATATAAAAACCATACAATACAATATAGTATTGATAGTATAGCACTTAAAAACACATATAAAACTTTTCCATTAGGAAGGAAATATCCATAATCTAATAATGGTATGTTGAAAATCATCAAACCCATTGACCCAAATCTTCCTATTTGCTCAATAAGCTCAACTATCTTATTATTATATTTACTTTCGAAACTTTTCTCTTTAATAGCAAATATAATATTAGGTACCATAATTATTATCATAGTAATTAATCCATATATATTTAACCAATCCATTTGGTCTATCCTTCCTACAAAATACTATTTATCTATATGATATAAAAAGTAACCTTACTTCGTATTATATTAATTTTGCGAACTTATTTTAACTTAAATAAATCATACTTTACAATATTTTTATTTTCATCTAAACTCTCGACTAACTTTAACTTGATATTCTGACCTATATTATATAAGTTAAATATTTCTTTGTCATTTATTTCATACTTACTTCCTTTATATTCTAATTCAACCATATATGTATCTGGTAATTTTGATGGAAATATATCTCCACCAACTTTCATTATTACCCCTTTGGAAACGTTTTTATTTATCCATCTCATA
>NZ_JWHR01000146.1 GCF_000808015.1 Terrisporobacter othiniensis
AAATCTATATCTGCTAAAATATATATTTCTTCTTCTTCAGTATCAAATATAACTTCAATATTTTTATTTTGAGCAAAATTTATAATAGACATAGTTAAATCTTCTACTAAAGATACTATATTTATTATTTTTAAATCCATATTTATTATATTTGCTTCAAATTTAGTTGAGTCAATAAAATTATTAATCATTCTAATTAATCTATCACAATTTCTTTTTATTAAAATATTGTATTCATGTAACTTTTTATAATCATTTTGTGTTTTCTCTAAATCAAGTAACTGTGCTGTCGAATATATTACATTAACAGGTGTTTTAAATTCATGAGATATATTTGATAACATCTCATTTCGTCCTAACTCTATTATTTTGTTTTGTTCTAATGTATTTTTTAACTTTTCTATTTGAATTTTTGCATTCAAGTCTTGTATTATTATCATATTTAATATGGAGTCTTTTTCATTATCTTTAATATTAATTTCTT
>NZ_JWHR01000147.1 GCF_000808015.1 Terrisporobacter othiniensis
TTAATATAAAATTGAGATATTTCATCTAAATATCCACTATAAAATAAATACATTGCAAAAAATACCAATGCTATTCCTATGCATTTTGTATTTCTTGATACTTTAAAAACTCCTTCATATGCTTTTTTATAATCCTCATAGCTATTAGAATAATTTATAATCATAACAAATCCCCTTACTATTTCAATTTAATAAATCCATCTTTAACTAACATATCTAAACTTTCTTCTATTTCTTTTAAATCTACTATTTCTAAAGATATAGTTAAATCTTTTTTAGTTTCTTTTAATTTATGTAGAATTTTTATTATATTCATACTTCCTTTATTTATGCTGAAATGACTATCTTTATCCCCAAAATTATTATGTAAATGAATATGATTTAACTTAAATAACAGCACATCTATCCATTCTTCCACCTTATATTTAGAATAAGCATTAACATGTCCCACATCTAAACAAGCAAAAAAATTATTCTTCTCAATCCTTCTCATCAAATCATCCATAAGCTCATAATCTTCATCAAGAACATTTTCTATAATAATAGGAATACTATTCTTGCCTTTCATAAAATCAGCCCAATAATTATATACATTTTCCTTCCACTCAATATAAGTATACGTCCTTGGTGTATATCCATTGTGATAAATTATTTTTTTAGCACCTAAATAATTTGCAACTTCATACGCTTGTTCCATTCTTAACTTACTGATTCTTCTTATCTCATGATCTCTACTTCCTGGACACAAGTCTGCATAAGGCCCATGAATTATTAAATCAACATTATTATATAATTCTTTTAACTCCTTTATATATATATCCATAATTTCATATCTATTATCTAATATATAAGGATTTGCGAATTGCACAACTTCTAAACCCACATCGTATTTTCTCAGTATAGGTAAAATTTTTTCAGTTTCCACCAATTGAGATACATAAAATTTCATATTCCCACCCCAAAATTTATTTATATTATTTTTATAAACTTATTATATTTTAGCATATATAAACTAAATTTGTATTTATTAGAAAAACTTTATCTTTTTAAAATAACTAGTCTATGAATATGTATTTGAGTTATAATAAATTTATATTTTGATTATAAGTTATAAATATAATAAACAAGAAAAACAAAGGTGATAGAAATGAATTTAATAAGCTTAGAAAATATAAATAAAAACTACTCAGAGAAAACTCTATTAAATAATATTTCTCTAGGTATAAACGAAGGCGAAAAAATAGGACTTATTGGTGTTAATGGGACTGGTAAATCTACTTTATTAAAAATAATAGCTGGAGTTGAGGAAAGTGAAAGTGGAACCATAATCAAGGCTAATAAGGTTAGAATTGAATATCTTCCACAAAATCCTTATTACGATGAAGAAGCAACCGTTCTTGAGCAAGTATTTAAAGGTACTTCCGCTGAAATGAAGTTAATAGGAGAGTATCAAGATATATTAGAAAAAATAAATCATACTTATGATGAAAAATTAAATACTAAATTACTTTCTCTTCAAAGTAAAATGGATGACTTAAATCTATGGGATTTGGAAAGTGATGCAAAAACTGTTCTTATGAAATTGGGAATAAAAGACTTTAACCAAAAAATAAAGGAACTATCTGGAGGTCAGAGAAAAAGAGTTTCTCTTGCTTCTGCTTTGATTACTCCTTGTGAATTATTGATTCTAGATGAACCTACCAACCATCTAGACAATGATACTATAGACTGGTTAGAGGAATATTTAAACAAATTCAAAGGTTCAATACTTATGATAACTCATGATAGATATTTCTTAGATAGAGTTACTAACAGAATTCTAGAATTAGATAAAGGCAGACTTTTTAGTTATGAAGGAAACTACTCTGTTTTCTTAGAAAAAAAAGCTGAGAGACTTGATTTAGAGCAATCTTCAGAACTTAAACGTCAAAACCTACTTAGAAAAGAGTTGGCATGGGTTAGACGTGGCGCACAGGCTCGTAGTACTAAACAAAAAGCAAGACTCCAAAGATTTGATGAATTAGTTAATGCAGATAAAAATGTAATTGATGAAAAATTAGACATCTCTGTCGGATCTTCAAGACTCGGAAACAAAATCATCGAAATCCACAATATCTCTAAAACTTTTGATGATAAAAAAGTAATAGATAATTTGGAATATACTTTGGCTAGACATGACAGAATAGGTATTATAGGTAAAAATGGTTTAGGTAAATCAACTTTAATAAATATACTTGACGGAAAAATCAAACCAGATAGTGGTGAAATAGAAATAGGTGAAACAGTTAAGATAGGTTGTTTCTCACAAGATGATTCCCATATGCACCCTGATATGAGAGCCATAGATTATATAAAAGAAGAAAGTGATTATATTACAACTGCTGATGGTAGCAAAATTACTGCTTCTCAAATGTGTGAAAAATTCTTATTTGATGGTACTATGCAATATACTTATATTAGAAAACTATCTGGAGGGGAAAGAAGAAGATTGCATCTTCTTAGAGTTTTAATGTCTGCACCTAATGTTCTTTTGCTAGACGAGCCTACAAATGACTTAGATATAGAAACTTTAAATCGTCTTGAGGACTATTTAGATGAATTTAAGGGTGTAGTTATAACTGTATCCCACGATAGATACTTCCTTGATAGAATTTGTAATAAAATATTCGCTTATGAAGGTAGAGGGAAAATTCATATATATACAGGAAATTATAGTGACTATCTAGTATACAGAGAAAATGAGAATATAAAGTTTGAAGAATTTACTCAAAGTACTCCTAAGGAAGAAAAAGTTAAAAAAGAAAAGCCAAAAAATGATAAAAAACTTAAATTCTCATTTAATGAACAAAGAGAATTTGATACTATCGATGATGATATTGCTTCTTTAGAGGAAAAAATCGAAAAACTTGAAGAAAGTACAAGTAAGTTTGCTACTAACTTTACAAAACTTCAAGAAATAATGGACGAAAAAGCAAAACTTGAAGAAGAATTAGAATATAAATATGAAAGATGGGAATATTTAAATAATTTGGCAGAAGAGATAGCTAATCAAAAATAAAATTTTCTTCGCTCATCTCGTGACGTCTAAGTCCTTGCTCTGCTTCGACTTATCCCGTTGCTTAAAATTATCATGGCGCCAACGTCTAAGTCCTTGCTCTGCTTCGACTTATCCCGTTGCTTAAAATTTAGTTTGGAGGTTTAGATAATGAGAATAATCGCCCATAAAGGCCTCAGTGGATTTTACCCGGAAAACACCATGTTGGCCTTTAAAAAATGTCTTAACTTAAACATATATGGAATAGAGCTAGACGTTCAAAAAACAAAAGATAACCAGATTGTCGTTATTCATGATGAAAAAGTTGATCGTACATTTAATGGTACTGGTTATATTAAAGATATGACTTTAAGTGAGCTTCAGTCTCTAAATTCCAATTTTAAAAATTATGAAAATAACAAAGACTGTAAAATCCCTACTCTAAAAGAGGTCCTGACATTATTTAAACCAACAGACTTTATAATAAATATAGAGCTTAAAAATAATAAAATAAAATATAAAAACTTGGAAGAAGATGTAATAAACTTAGTAAAAGAATTAAAAATGGAAAGAAGAGTTATTATATCTTCTTTTAGAATGAAAAGTCTTAATAAAGTAAAGGATCTTTGTCCTAAAATAACAAGGTCTTATTTAATAAGTGAAAGACTTTATAAATACAGACTTTAAATTTTACTTTTAAGAAAACCAACTGTATATACATATGTATTGACATAACCTCTCAGTAAATATAAAATAAGTTTATATTATATCGGGAGGTTTTATAATGGAAAAAATATTAGATAATTACAAAGCATTAGTTAACAACTTAGAAAATCTATGTGAAATTAAAATTAATGACTATGATTTAAATAAAACTGGATTATTTATAGTAGATATGAATAATGGATTTGCTAAAGAAGGTGCTCTATCTTCTCCAAGGGTAGAAAAAATAATAAAGCCAATAGCTGATTTTGGAAAATCAGTATCTTCTAAAATAAATACAATAGTAGCTTTTACAGATACTCATAATGAGGATGCTGTAGAACTGAAAAGTTATCCTACTCATTGTTTAAGGGGAGATAAAGAAAGTGAAGTAGTTGAAGAAATCCTGTCTATAGACAATATGGATATATTAGAAAAAAATTCTACCAATGGATTCTTTGTAATGGATATGGAAAAATATAAAAATTTAGATAATTTTATAGTTGTAGGATGTTGCACTGATATTTGTGTATATCAATTTGTACTGACACTAAAAACATACTTCAATCAAAATAATTTAGATAAAAATATTATAGTTCCTATGAATTTAATTGAAACTTATGATATAGATATGGTTCATAGTGGTGATTTTTTAAACACTATTTTCTTAAATAGTATGATTCAAAACGGAATAAATGTAGTCAAAAAAATTTTAATATAGTTTCATTAAAATAAAAAGGTGTCTTTTTTAAAGTGAAATAACACCTTTTTATTTTAATTGCAAGTTAAGCTACTATATTGTTAGTAAGTGTCATACTTAACAATACAAGGCCAAGAAAAATATTTATAATTCCTAAAGTACAATCTTCACATTCAGTGTTTACTAATATTTCTGTAAATCCAGTGTAAAATAAACCTGCTATACATAAACATGAAATAATTAAAATAGTTGGTATGCCAAAAACATAAACGTCATTAATTCCTAGAAATAGTGCGAAAAACAATAATAAAATACCTATAACAACTTTTAATTTCATTTTCTACTCCTCCATTCCCCCTTTATACCCCTATTGTATTTCACTTCTATTAATAAATCCATAAGATTTAAAATTTTCTGTAAATATTTAATGTTAATTTCCTTATACGTAAAAAATACACTTCTAATGAAGTGTATTTTTTAATAATCGTACTCTTTGCAATTTTCACATATAATTACTTTTAATTTATTATTATACATACTTTTATATGATAATAATAATTCATTTAATTGAGCATCCACTAGGTTTATAGAACCTTCACTAATTAGAATAACCTTTTCTTTTTCAATAATTATTTTTATATCGTTTACTTCATCTTTTAAAAAAGTTGTTATTAATTCCTTATTTTCTAAATCACTATTATACTTCTTATAAAAATCAGAATTTTTATCTATATCATTATATTTTTTTTCATTTACGGTATTTATTGTACTTTGTGTATTATTTGTAGGATTAAGTTTACTTAAGTCATCAAAACTTAGTTTATTAGGGTTTAATCCTAGGTTTTTTATTTGTTGATCTAATTCTGCTGGATCTACACCATATCTTTCCATTAATTTATTTTGCATCTTCATAAATTTTTCTTGAGATATATTATTTTCTCTCATATATTCATATATTTTAGATGTAAACTGAGACATGGTCATACTTCCGTTTGCTACAGAGAAATATAAATCATACATATAATTTTCAAATTTATCCACATCACTGTCTTTCACTTTATTCTTTAATTCGTTAAAATCAATTATTCTATCATCAGACATGTTAATTCCTCCTGCCAAAATTATACTTAATAAGAATTATACCACACTTATTAAAATATACATAATATAAAAAGAAATGTGGTGATTATTTTGTCGTTTCGTCTATTTCTTGTTTTCGCTATATTATTATTATTGGTTACTCCCCAAAATAAATCTTCTTAAGGATAGTTTTACTATCCTTAACTTATATTTTTCTTATCTTTATTTGATTTTCATTACAATTAAGATAACAACTCATATTTAAAGGTATTGTAACCATAGGTATACAATGACCAGATTTCAAATTATATATTGCTGGTTTTTTATTTTTTTGGGCAATTTCTTTAAGTATATCTAAAATTCCTTCATCATTTTGAAATGCTTTCTTACAATTTGTAAATTCACCAAATATTATTCCATTGCAATCATTAAATTTCCCCGCCATCTGTAGATGATTTAACATTTTATCCACTTTATAAGTATATTCTCCTATTTCTTCAATAAATAGTATTTTATTTTTAGTATTTATCTCATACTCAGTCCCCAAGGTTGAAACAATTATAGATAAATTCCCTCCTGTTATTGATCCTTCACAACAACCGCCATATAAAGATATTAATTTTTCATTAGATGGATTTTCAACTAATAATTCTTCTTTGAAATTTAATGCTTTTATCAATGAGCTATAAGTAAAATCATCCCATTTTTTTATACTTGCCGCCATGATTCCATGATAAGTAACCAAATTAGAAATCTGGTTTATAGCTATATGAAGAGCTGTAATATCAGAAAATCCCACAAATACCTTTGGATTATCTCTAATTATAGTAAAGTCTATTAAATTAAGAATCCTAGCACAACCATATCCTCCCCTAATGCAAATAATAGCGTCTACATCCTTATCTAAAAACATCCTTTCCAAATCTAATGCCCTCTCTTCATCTTTTCCACTTAAATATCCTTTATATGATAAATAGCAGCTCTTACCTATTTTAACTTTATAACCCAATCTATTTAATTCATATTTTATTTCTTCAATTTTTATATCTCTTAATGGTCCTGCTGGTGCAATCAACCCAATAGTATCTCCTTTTTCCAAAGCCTTTGGATATTTCATATTATCCCCCATTCCATAACATTTTACTTATTTATAAGCATTTTATACGAGTTCAAATCGTAATATTACTATAAGTAGTTTTTTTATAAATATTTATAGTTATATATTATTAAAATATTTCTAGGAGTTGATTAATATAAAAAAAGAAAAAATAGTATTAAAGTTTACAGTGCTGTCCTTTATTATATATATGGTTACCATGTTAGTATTTGAGGCAATCATATATACTGTCGTTGGCATAGGTTTTTTATCTTTTTTAGGATTTACATACGATTCCTATATTAGTGTTATAATCTTTTTAATAATTTGTTACGTTATGCTTATTCCTGCTGATTACTATACTTCTATTCTAATCGGTCTTTTTAAAATTAAAAGTAATATTTCTAGGTTTCAACAAAGAGCCATAGATTTTATTTTATATACATCTTTTTCTTCTTTAGTTGTTGGAATTGTAGATTTTTTTATGGAAGGCATAAGTATAAGCCCTGCTAATCAAATTCTATTTGTTTTACTTTATTATTTGTTAGATATGTATTCTGATATGTTACTTCTAAGCAAAATATAAAAAATCGCTTCGCATAAGCGAAGCGATTTTTTTACTTAAACTTAAAATAGTAATTTTTCAATTGCCTTAGTCATTTCACAAGATTCGTTCCAAAACTCATCTACATCTACTACTACTTCACTTACACTTGCAAATTCACCTGCAAATGCTGTAGCATGGCTACTTATAGTTGAAAGAACACTTGAATTTAAATTATTAATATTCCTATTTTTTATTTCACTTATAAAATCTTTTATCATTTTTTCATTACTGTTATCTTTCTCAAGTTTTATTACTATGTCCTTATTATCTATGAATTTTTTAATATATATAGTGTTTTCTTTTAAACTTGTATAAACTTCTCCATGTGTAAACATAAGTCTTATATTTCTATCTTCTTCTTTTGTGAATGCAGTGATATTAAGCGTAGCTGTAATATTATTTTTAAACTTTAATACGCTAATTAAATTATCAGAAACATTATTATCACAAGAGTATACACATTGTCCATACTGTCCTTCTTTTAATATAGACTTCAAATTTTCTTTGGTTGGATTTATATGTATCCCTCTACTTATTTCTTTATTACTAAGATAAATCTTCTCAGCGCAATAAGGACATTCTTTATCCTTACTACATCTTGTGCATAATTGGCTCATATTTAATTGTAGATTTTCTCTTGTAAAGTGATTTAATCTACCAAAGACAGAAATCTTTTCACACTTAGAATTTGTTAGAAATTCAAGCATATCCAAATCGTAACAACTATTTGTTAAAAGAAGTGGTGCTGTGTCATTATCTAGCCTCCAATTCCCTCTTACAAAGTTATGTACGAACTTTTCATATCCTATATATGAATTATAATTAATGTTAATTAAATTTCCCATTTCATTACTTTCTATTATTTCTCTAAGCTTCAAGAATACATTTGAATATCTATAAGGCATTGAAGCCATAAAAATTCTATCTTTATTATTTTCACATACATCTTTTAAATGAAATAATTTGTCTAAGTTATTAGCCACAGGGCCTTCTACTAAAACATCATAACCCTTGTCTAAAGCAGCAGTAGCTATTGAAAAATGGGTATTATCATCACTACATACTATAACTGCATCTGCTATTTTTTCCTTTTCAAAAAAATCTTTTATATTTCCAAATACTCTATCTTCAGATAAATTAAATATTTCTTTAAATTTTTTTCTTCTTCCTATTTTTGTCTCTACAACTTGTACAACTTCACATATATCATTATTATTTTTTATAAATTCCCCATAAGTGTACCTACCTCTTACACCCGCTCCAATTATAGCTAATTTAATTTTATTCATGAAACAATCCCCTTTATTTATTAGAATAATAAATTACCTCTATAAATAATTATAATATATATTTTTAAATTTAGATTATTTTCTCAACTTATCTTGCTTTTTATTGTATAAAAACATATAGAATGCAGCAGCAAAAATTATGCAGTAACCTAATACACTAAGGCTATCTGGATACACTCCAAATAAGAATATACTTAAAATAGCTGAGAATATTATATTGCTATAATCAAATATAGATATTTCTTTAGCTGGTGCATATTTATAAGCTAGAGTAACTCCAAATTGACCGAGGCTGGCAAATACACCTGCTAATAGTAAATATATAAACTGCATACTTGTCATAGGTTCATAAACTAAAATAAACATTGGCAGTACTGCTATTAATGAAAAGCTAGAAAAGAAAAATACAATAGTATAATATTCTTCCTTATTCCCTAACATTCTTACACAAGTATATGCAAGAGCTGCAAATACTGCACTTAAAAATCCAATTACGTATGGCACTACTCTAACATCAAAAGATGGTTTTATAATAAATAAAGCACCTATAAATGCCACAATTATTGCAGATATTTGCTTTATATTTATTTTTTCTTTTAATATTAAAGCACAAAATACTACTACCAAAAATGGACTTATTTTATTTAGCATATTTGCATCTGATAAAACTAAATTATCTATGGCATAATAATTAAAAATAACTCCTATTGTTCCAAATAAAGAACGATAAATTAAAACTTTTCTATTTTCTTTTTTTCCTGTAAAGCTTCCTTTATGTTTTATAATTAAAAATAATGCAATTATTGCAGCTACTAGATTTCTAAAAAATACTTTCTGTATATTAGGTAAATCACCTGATAATTTTATAAAAGCTGACATAACTGCAAATCCAAAGGCAGATAGAATTATAAAAACTATGCCTTTTAATCTGTTTGATCTTGTTATTTCACTCATTTTTTCTCCTTTTATTATTAATCTTTTCTAAAATTGTACTAATTTATTTTATATGTGAAAAATACAATAGTCAAATTTTTTATACCCATCTAACTATATTTATATTTATACATATTTATATTTTTTATGATAGCATATTGCATATTTCTAAATTATATATACAATATTAATAGTGATATTATTTTATGATTTTACAATTTTAAAGTAGAAGGTGAATAAATGAAAGAAAAATATACCGTTCCTATATATCAAAAAATAGCACTAGATTTGGCTAATAAGATACATACAGGGGACATAAAGGAAGGTAGTACTCTTTATGGGCGTTCTATACTTGCTGGAAAATATAATGTTTCTCCAGAAACAATAAGAAGAGCCATAAAATTACTAGAGGATATTGATATAGTCGAAAGTATTAAAGGTAAGGGAGTAATTGTCTTATCCTCAGATAATGCTTTATCTTTTATAAAAAAATATGAAGATATTACAAATATCTCTTCTTATAAAAGTAATCTCTATAGATTACTTGAGAACAAATCAAAAATTGACAATGATATAGTCCTTACATTAAACAAAATATTAGATTACTCTGATAGACTAGAAGTTATTAACCCACTAGTTCCTATACAATTTACTGTGGAGTCTCATTGTAAATACATTGGAAAAACAGCAGCTGAAACTAAGTTTTGGCAAAATACTGGGGCTACTATTGTAGCAATAAAAAGAGGAGATGAGTTAATCATTTCTCCAGGACCTTATATAGTATTTATGGAAAATGATATCTTATTAGTTGTTGGTGACAGATATATTTACAATTCAGTGCCAACTTTCCTATACGATTAGATTTTTACTTGAGAATTTACTATTAATAAAGGCATATGAAGTTTGTGATCTTCATATGCCTTCTTATTATTCTTCGTCTTCTTTAGCCCAATCAAGAGCTCTAGATACAGACTTTTTCCATCCCTTATATAGCTTTTTTCTTTTCTCTTCTTCCATAAAGGGTGTAAAATGCTTATCTAATTTACAATTATTTTTTATATTACTAAGATTATCATAAAAACCTACTGCTAATCCTGCTAAGTATGCTGCACCAAGGGCAGTTGTTTCTACAATTTTAGGTCTATTTATATTTACATTTAAAATATCCGATTGAAACTGCATTAAGAAATTATTTTTACTAGCACCACCATCAACCCTTAAATCTTTTAATAATATATTAGAATCTTCTTCCATAGCAGAAAGTACATCCTTAGTTTGATAAGCTATAGATTCTAGAGTTGCTCTAATTATATGTTCCTTTTTAGACCCTCTACTAAGACCAATTATAGTTCCTCTTGCATACATATCCCAATAAGGTGCACCAAGGCCTGTAAAAGCTGGTACTACATATACACCGTTTGTATCCTCTACTTTATTTGCATAATCTTCGCTATCAGAAGCATTCTTTAACATACGAAGTTCATCTCTAAGCCATTGAATAGATGCACCTCCCATAAATATACTTCCTTCTAATGCATAAGTTACACTCTCTCCTATACCCCATGCAATTGTAGTTAATAATCCATTTTTTGATTTAACTAATTTGTTTCCTGTATTCATTAATAAGAAACAGCCTGTTCCATAAGTATTTTTAGCGCTACCTTCTTCAAAGCAAGTTTGTCCAAATAATGCTGATTGTTGGTCACCTGCACATCCTGCAATAGGAACTTCTTCTCCTAATATATGCATATCTGTATTACCATATATATAACTAGATGGTTTAACTTCAGGAAGCATACTTAATGGAATATCCAGCTCATTTAGTATATCTTTATCCCATTTTAATTCATTTATATTAAACATCATTGTTCTAGAAGCATTTGAATAGTCTGTTACATGAACTTTTTTATTTGTCAACTTCCATATTAACCAAGTATCTACCGTTCCAAATAAAAGTTCTCCTCTTTCAGCTTTTTCTCTAGCACCTTTTACATTGTCTAATATCCATTTAACTTTTGTTGCAGAAAAATAGGCATCTATTATAAGCCCCGTCTTGTCCCTTATAACCTGTTCTAAATTTTTCCCTTTCAGTTCATCACAAATCTTTGAAGTCCTTCTACATTGCCATACAATAGCGTTATAAATAGGCTTTCCTGTATTCTTATCCCATACTATTGTAGTTTCTCTTTGATTTGTTATTCCTATAGCAGCTATTTCTTTTGGGTCTATTGATGCAGTTTCTACAGCTTCTCGCATAACACCACTTTGACATCCCCAAATTTCCATAGGGTCATGTTCTACCCATCCCGACTGTGGGAATATTTGGCTAAACTCTTTTTGTGAAACAGATACTATTTCTCCTTGTTTATTAAAAATTACCGCTCTAGAACTTGTTGTTCCTTGATCAAGAGCAATTACATATTTTTTTTCCATTAATTTTCCTCCCACTTCAAAATGAAGTAATTTATTAAAAATAATATTATTCTTGTATATAATTTTATTATATATTCTCATAATTAGTTTGTAAAAGCATTTTCTATCTTAATTATTTATTAGTATATTCATAAATCACTTTAGAATAATATAAAACTTATTTTAATATGACAATTCACTTTGCTTTATCAATACATAGGAGAATCAAACCCCTTATAATAAAAGATTCCTTGCAATTAAAAAAAGACCCCCGTAGGGATCTTTAAAAGCATTCTGACAAATATATATTATAATATAGTTATGTTAGCTGCTTGAAGACCTTTAGCACCTTCAACTATATCAAAGCTTACTTTTTGACCTTCTTCTAATGATTTGAATCCATCACCTTGTATAGCTGTGAAATGAGCGAATACATCATCTCCACCTTCTACAGATATAAATCCGAATCCTTTTTCGTTGTTAAACCATTTTACTGTTCCGTTATTCATTTTGGAATCTCCTATAAACCTACATCAAGTTTCTCTTGACTTACTGTGTATTTCTATATTTATTATAACATTATATTTATAAAATAGCTACCTTTTTATTTTTATTATTTTAATTTCATGTATATATCTTATGAAGTCTCTAGAATATGCTTATTATATTGCAAATAATCATTATATTGACTACCAGTAATATAGGTACTCCATATACAAACTTATTATGCTTAGTTTTGTGATGGAATCTATACATTCCTACTAATATACCTAAGCTTCCCCCTATTACACATATAAAAAACAAATTCTTTTCTGGTACTCTATAAGCATTTTTTATAGATTTTTTCTTATCTATATACATTAGAGAAAATCCAATTAAATTTATTATTATTAAGTAATATATCAATTTATTTCTCCTAACTAACTTCTTCAATTTTTATATTTTTTACTATATCCTCTATTATACTAGAATTTTCATCATATTTATCCAGATTTATTTCTAGATGAATTCGAAAATCCCATTGATCATCAGAAATTAATATATCTTCACTGAAAACTTCTTTATCATCTACTTTAGTCATATATGTAGCTTTAATGGCTGGGTAAGATAAATCCATATTCATTTCATCATTTATATTCTTATCACTGTATTTTAAATCATATATTTCATTATCTTCTATGTATACTGGAAAATCAGAATACTCTTTATGTTTCATTCTTTCCACTGTAAATTTAATATCTTCATATTTATAGCTTTGTTTGTAATATCCATCAGCACTATTTTCTTCATCTATAAATTCACTTTCTGTAAAGTACTTACTTTCACTAATCATAATTAAGTTTACAGAAGGTGTATCCTTTCCTTCTTCTACAATTTCTTCCTTACTGTTTTTATTATTACACCCTACACCTAATAATAAGCATAGAAATGTAATTAAAATGGCTATCCTTTTCAAATTAACTCCTCCTTTTATTTTACATTCCATATAAGAGTAGCTATAGTAGAATTTATTTCTTCTTCAACATATCCACTATTACTTATGCCTTTTAAAAATTCACTTATTTTATTTTCCTCATCACCATTAATTGTTTTAATAGTTTTAATTTTTTTTACATATGTACTATAGGCCTTTTCTAAGGTTTCCTTGTATGACCAAGTTTTCTCTTCATAATTAATTCTTGGAGTGTAACCTTGCAGATATAACATATTAAATGCATATAAAAAGTTTAAGTTTTCTTCTTTCTGTGAAAGATTTAAAATTTCACTTAATTTATCATAAACAAAATCTTTTCTCCTTATATTACACCTTAACACACAATATTTTTTGCTAGCCTCATTCATTTTTGCAAAAGTAGATGCGCTTTGTATAGCAGGTGTCATTGATGCAAAAACCAAATCAAAATTTTTATATAAATTGGATTTATTCATATCTAATTCGTGCCAATCATCGCAAATAAAAGAAGTATTATCAATATTAAGCTTTCTTTTATTTTCATTAGCATAATCTATCATTTTAGACGATAAATCTATTCCATATATATAGCTACATTCCTGTGCTAGTGCAAGAGTATACTTTCCTCCTCCACAACCCACATCTAAAACTTTAAAATCCTTATTAATTAAATTTTCCTCTTTTAAAAGCTTTATAAATTCATCATTTTCTGAAGTTGGAATTACATAATTTCCAAAGTAATCCGCCTTTTCATCCCATAAGTTTATGTTTGCTTCTTTATCTTGATCTTTTAATCTCCATTTTAATTTTATTTCATTTATATTCATTCATTTCCCTCCCCCATATTCTCCTATATATATTGTAACAATTTATTTTCAAAAATCATAAAATACTTTATATAATTTTAAATATAAGGGGGTTAAATATGGAACTGCCAATAATAAATAATGAGATGACTAATTTCTTTTCATCTTATCGATCTGATTACCCCACTGCCATAGCTATAATTCATGGCAATAAGGATAACCCTTCCATCAGAGGAGAAGTTCTTTTTTATCAACTAGACGATGGTGTCTATATTAAGGCTTATATTATAGGTATACCAGATACCAATTCTAAGGGTGAACCTACAAAATTTCATGGATTTCACATACATGAAAGAGGAGATTGCACAATAGATAAATCTGAAGACCCATTTCCATCTGTAGGAAGTCATTTTAATCCAAATAACAACATACATCCATTTCATTCTGGTGATTTGCCACCAATTTTATCGGCTAATGGAATTGGTATATTATCTGTTTTTACAAATAGTTTTCGTGTAATTGATATACTAGAGAGATCTATTATCCTACACGAAGACCGTGATGATTTCACTTCTCAACCTTCTGGTATGTCCGGTAAAAAAATTGCTTGCGGTGTAATTTTACCTTATCATTATTAAATATTTTTTGAGTATTATTAAATAATTTTAATAATACTCTTTTATTTTTCCAAACTTGACATTAATAATTAATCTAACTATTATTTACTTAGTAGATTTTATTATTTCTATATTTTTTTAAGTGATACATGGGGAGGAGTTATGATTAGAAAGTTTGATTTCAAAAAAGAATATAAAAACTTATATTCCTCAAAGCAAAAACCTACATTAATAGATGTTCCACCTTTAAATTATATTATGATAGATGGAAATGGAAAACCAACAGGAGAAAACTACCAAAATGCTATGCAAATCTTATACTCTCTTACTTATACTATTAAAATGAGTAAAAATGGCAGTAATCATATCGATAGCTATTATGAATATGTAATTCCTCCTTTGGAAGGTTTATGGTATCTAGAAAATGGCAAGCTTGATTTTAATGTAAATAAAGAGAAATGGTTATGGACTTCTATGATTGCCCAACCTGACTTTGTTGATAAAGATATTTTTAATTGGGCTTTGCATGAATGTAAGAATAAAAAACCTGATTTAGACTTTTCAAAAACTAAATTTGAAACTTTTTATGAGGGGCTTTGTGTGCAGTCCATGCATATCGGATCTTATGATGATGAGCTGAGAACTATAGCTAAAATTGATAAATACATAGAAGATAACAATTTAGTAAATGTTACAAGTAATATTAGAAAACATCATGAAATTTATTTATCAGACCCTAGAAGAACTTCACCTGAAAAATTAAGAACCATTCTTAGGTTTCCTGTACAAAAAAACTTACTATAGAAAAAGGGCTGTGTCATAACAATATTTAATTGTTTATTACACAACCCTTATTTATTATTTACCTATGAACATTTGAGTCCAATATAAAGTTCCATTTGAACTTTTTGCCACACCTATACCTATATCTGTAAAGTTTGCATTTAATATGTTTGCTCTATGTCCTGAAGAGTTCATCCAAGAATTTACAACTTCCGCTGGTGTTCTTTGACCCATGGCTATATTTTCTCCTGCAGTTCTATAGCTTATGTTAAATTGCTTCATCATATCAAATGGAGAACCGTAAGTTGGAGAAGTATGGTCAAAGTAATTTTTATTTATCATATCTTGTGATTTTATTGTTGCCACATTAGATAATTGAGTATTAAAAGATAATTCACTTAAACCTCTTTTACTTCTTTCCACATTAACAAGTCTAGTAACTTCCTTTTGGAAGCTTAAAAATGATCCTGTTGTAGTTTGATTATCATTTGATGTGTTATTGTCGTCACTTGGTTTTTCAACTACATTATCATTATCTTGGTTATTATCATTTCCTGTATTGCTATTGTTATTATCTTGGTTATTATCGTTTCCTGTATTACTATCGCTATTTCCTTGATTATTATCGTTTCCTGTATTACTATTGTTATTATCTTGATTATTATCGTTTCCAATGCTACTATCGCTATCACCTTGGTTATTATCATTTCCAGTGTTACTATCATTATTACCTTGGTTATTATCATTTCCTGTATTACTATTGTTATTATCTTGGTTATTATCGTTACCAGTATTTGAATTGTTATTGCTTCCTATAGAAGAATCCCCATTTTGAGATGGTTTATTATTACATCCTAGAGATATTTTATACTTTTTACCATTTATAACAAGGTATATTGCACCTTTCGTTTTATAATTAGTTATTACTTTTTTACTTAAAGCACTTGATGATACTATACTAGATCCTGCTATTACAGTAATTAATCCTGCCGTTAATAATGTCTTAAATTTTTTGTTCATAATATCCACCGTCCTATTTTCTAAATTTGTAACTTTTTTGTAACCTTTAGGGTGTGTGTTACCCCTGTAATTAGTATTCTAACATCTATTCATTAGATTTTTAACTGTTATTTAATGTAAATTTATTATTTTACCCACATAAATGCTGAAATATACTTATTTTTTAGTAAAAAAAATACAACATAATTTTCATTATGTTGTAACTTTTCAATTCATTTTTGTAACCTTTTTGTTAATTATCAAAATCTATATGATATGTTTTTCCATTTGATTTTATATCTAAATAAGATAAGTTAAATTGATCTTTCATTACATCAATTTTATACTCGTATATTGCATCATCTTCTTTTTTGCTCATAAATATGTAACTACCTTCTTCTTTATCCTCTATTTCATCACATATTTCATCATAAATTTCTTCTCCACTTATATGTCCTTCATATCCTGATGCATGTATTTTATCTTCTATCATTTTATATAACTCTTCCATTTGATGACACTCCTTAATAATAATTTTTCATTATAATTATATATTATACACAAATATAAAATAATTAAAATATTTTCTTTTGTCCTAATTATATAAATCCATAATCCTAATTAGCTTTTTGTAAACATCAAGAAAAATCAAAATTATTACTAGTATTCAATTTTTAATTCATCTGATATTATTTTAGCTGTATCATAAGCCATCTCTCCAATAAGATTATAACATTTATTCAATTTTTCTTCACTTTCTGCTTCTAATCCCTTTGTAATTTACTTACAACATATAGAACTATTTTTTCTATAAATATATCATGAATATTTTTACTTAGCTCTTTTGCTTTATTTATAGACGAATCATTTCCTTCACTTCTGCTAAATAATAAACCTATAGATATATTTGTAGCTGATAATGTACCACAAACACATCCACAACCATCTATTCTTCCAGAAAATCTAGAAGCAACTCTAAATTGCTTTTAATACTGACTCTGAACATGATAATTTTTCATTTTTAAAGTAGTTTTGTGCCTCTTTTCCAATTGGGTTTAAATCAATTTTTTTCATAATAAATTTACATTAAATTCTAATTAGTTCTTTATAATTAATGTAAAGATAATCTTAGTGATATAGATTTTAATATCCTTGATGATGATGAAAAATTTTTCGTCATCATCTCCCCTTATTTTTTATCTTTTACTAAAATAGCTGTATATAATTAATATTACCACCGTTATACTTATTAGTTTTCAAATCTTTTATTTTTTAATAAAATTATTATTATTTTAAAAAATCTTTTCCTATCTCATTTATTTTCTTTTTATACTTTTTATGTTAAAATAGTTATTATATTTTGATAATCTTGAATATAAATTTTAATAGATATTTTGTTAATAATATAAATATAATATTTGTTTCAAGTATCAAAGATAAATAGATTAAATTCTATTAAGGAAACAGGAGGATTGAAATGAGCATAAGACAAAAATTTGCCGAATCATTTGCAAGATCTAAAACAATGAGCGGCCCAGAAAAAAAAGCCAACGAAATAATGGGGAAAATCCTTTTAAAAAAAGCTATACTTCCAATAGTTGCTATGATTGTTGTTATCATAGTATTTGCAGCAATGAGACTTAATGGTTGGTATGCTTTTGCAATAAACATAGCAATAGCTGTTGGTACTTTCTTCTATATGAGAAATGAAAGTAAAAAATATCAAACATTTAAACCTTATGTTGGTAACTTAATAAAGGTTGAGAAAAAGGGTAAAAAGGAATACGTTGCAATTATAAAACAAGGTAAAACACCTGTTAAATTACAAATTGCTTATGGTGGAGAAGATTTAGAAAATATTAAGAGAAATCAACTTGTACAAATAAGCTACAATCCAGATTACAAAATAGCTATATTAGTTACAAAGCAATAATATTAATTAATAATTAATACATATAAAAAACTTCTACTATTTTAGTAGAAGTTTTTTATTATTATTTACTCTTTATTAAATACATAATCTCTATAAATTTTAAGTGCTTTTGCAAGTTGGTCTGGACAAGAGGTATTTCTATTTCTACAAGGTATATATTCAAGTTCATCAATTATTTCATCAATATGTCTTCCTTCAACGAAATGTTTTAAAGCAATTAATGACCCATCACATCCTCCATCAAATACTACATCTAATAAAATATCATCCTCTATATTTAATAAGATTGATTTTGCACAAACACCATGAGTATAATATCTATACAATTTTCTTCACCCCCATAATAATTTATGATTAAAAAAATGCTATAATGATATTGTATTTATTTATCTTGATATAATTAATGTTTAAGAAGCAAAATTGAGGTAAATAGTAATAGTAAGATACTACTTATGCGAAAGGAGTATAGTTTTGAAAAAAGAGTATTTTTTTGAAATGGGTTTTAGAGGACTGACTCTTATCTTTTGGCCCATAATAATATATAAGTGGATTTTTATTCCAAATATTTATATGGAAAGAAATTCTTTTTTAATATTTAGCATTTTGGCAATAATATACATAATAAATATTGGTATTTCACAGGCAAAATATAAATTTTTAGATAATATAGTAATATATTATAGAATTTCTACATTAATTTCTTTTATATTAACATTAGCATCATTTTTGCTATATCCTACTAATATAACATTAATGTGGTTAAAAGTATTATTTATTTTTATCTACTTCTATATTTCCTTTAAAAATGTTTATACTTATAAAATAGAAGAATGTGTAGTCGGTATGATTAGTGCAGTGTTATTATTAGTAATAAGCATATGTTATTAATTACCATATATTTATCTTAGGAAATATTAGACATAGTTTATATTTTTTGGTATTATTTATACTGAAAGTTATTATAAAATCTCAAGGGTGCAAAGGAGTAACTAACAATATGGAAAAGAAAATATTAGCCAAAGTTGGAGAAAAAGAAATATCTAACTTAGACGTTCAAAGTGCAATTCAAGGACTTGATCCTTATCAAGCACAACAATTCCAAACTGAAGAAGGTCAAAAATATGTATTAGAAGATTTAATAAATCAAGAATTATTATACATGTATGCAAAAGATAATAAAATAGACCAAGATGAAGACTTCAGAAATGAAATGAAAAGAGTTGAAGAAAATGTATTAAAACAATACGTTATCAACAAAATATTAACTAGCGTTCAATTAACAGAAGAAGAAAAAAAAGCTTTCTTTGAAGCTCAAAAACAAAACTTCTCTAAGCCAGAAACTGCTTCAGCTAAACATATATTAGTTGACAACGAAGAAAAAGCAAATGATATATTAGGTAAAATAAATACTGGTGAAATATCCTTTGAAGATGCAGCTAAAGAACATTCTACTTGTCCATCAAAAGATGCTGGTGGAGATTTAGGTTCTTTTGGAAGAGGACAAATGGTTCCAGAATTCGAAGAAGCTGTATTCAATATGAATAAAGGTGAAGTAAGTGGACCTGTTAAAACTCAATTTGGATATCACTTAATCAAATTAGAAGATAAAAAAGAAAGTACTGTACCTACATATGATGAAGTTTCTGAAGAAGTAGGTAGAACTTTATTATACCAAAAACAAGGTGAAGTTTACCAACAAAAACTAAACGAAGTTAAGGCTAAATTCCCTAACTCTGTTGAATACATGAATAAATAAATTAATTAATAAAAAATATAAAAGATTTACAACCAAAACAGCCCTTAGGTAATCTAAGAGCTGTTTTTAATTATATAAATATTCCATTACTTTTATATTTTTTAGTTATTAAATTAAAATTAACTTCTGTAACCCCTTTAATTTTATATACTTCTTCAAATATAAAATTATTAAGCTCCTCAAAATCTTTAACATATCCATGAACGTGCAATTCATTTTTACCTGTCGTAGCATATACTGATTCTATTTGTGGATGTTTGCAAAGTTCACTTGCAACATAATCTATTTCACTTGGTATTGCAGCTATTTGTAAAAATACAGCTGTATTAAGCCCTACCTTAGGTGAGTTAAGCTGTACTGTAAATTTTTCAATTATTCCTTCTTCAGTCATTTTCATAACTCTTTCTCTTACAGCCATACGAGATAGATGTACTTCTCTAGCTATTTCTGCATAAGATACTCTACAATCATTCGCCAATAGGCTTAGTATGTCCATGTCAATCTTATTTAATTTCAAGCCAATTTTATTAAAGTTCAAAGTATCTTCTTTCATAAAATCAACACCTCCCCTTTACAGTCAATTATATCATCATAAAATAAGGGTGTATACATAATTTACCATTTATTGTAGATTTTTGTATAATTTTTTAATATTATATATTATTAAAAAATTTGATTCACTCATATCGCAAAAATTGAGAAGCATGTCATCAATGATATATCCTCGTTACCATTTTGAGCAACTGCGTGAGCCCTATAAAATCTCATATAAATCTGTTACTCAAATGATATTCCTTCATTTTGCCTTAAGCTACTTTGTGGAATCTATGAAATTCCAAGTACCTATGTTGCTCAAAAGTAACTTTTTTACCTATCTACATTCATTAATATTGCTTAGTTTTACAAATTATTTACAAATTTGAGAGAAATATAATTATCCTTGTATGTAAAAAAATAGATAGACTCTTGTTTAGTCTATCTATTCTTCATAAAAATCTAAGCCTTTTATTATTAATTATTGAAATGTTTATATTTTTACAGTTTTATGTATTTTGTCATAACAATATTCAATAATCTCTTTTCTTTTTATTATTCCAATAAAAGTTTTATGGTCATCAATAACCGGAACAAAGTTTTGATTTCTAGCCTTTGATATCAAATCTTCTATATTGGCCTCCACAGATACGGGTGTATTATCCTTTCTTCTTTTTATCGTACTAATTGGCATATCTTCCAATGCTTTAAAATCTAATGTTTTTTCTTGAAAATTGTCTTTTAATGTCCACAACAAGTCGCCTTCTGTTATAGTTCCTACATATTTCCCATCTCGAGTCAATATAGGTATAGATGAATATTTATGATACTCCATCTTTTCTAGAGTTTGTCTCAATGTATAGTCTTCATAAATAAAAGCCACTTCACTTTTTGGTGTTAAGAAAAACAAAATATTCATTAACATTACACCTCCAAAATTAACTAGCTAATTATAAAAGGATTTCCCTCACTATTAATTTTATCATATTTACATCATAATTCAAATTTATATTTTCAAATTCAATTTAAAGGGTATAAATAAATT
>NZ_JWHR01000148.1 GCF_000808015.1 Terrisporobacter othiniensis
AAATATAATAATACAAGGAGAAATAATTTAAAAATAGTAAATCTACATTAAATACCATTAATAAATTACTTATTAATAATTGTAGTTCAACTTATAATAATTCACAAGAAAAATAAATTTAATTGTTAAATGTTAAAATATATCTGTTCATTTGATAATATTAAGTCAAAAGTTAGATTATTTATTTCATGCAATTTATCTCTTAGTAAATCTTCTAATAGGTTTATATTAAAGTTATTATCAATTATAATGGTATTTTTATCTTTTAATAGTTTTATGTTACCACTTCTACAACTATATTGCATATTATCATGTTTATAACAACAGACTATCTTGCTTTGTTCTTTTGCAAAATTAACTGTATGCATAGTTCCACTTTTTGTATCACACTCAACAACTATTACACCAAGGGATAGAGCACTTTGTAAACGATCCCTTTCGATAAAGTGGTTTTTATAAGGTGTTTCAAAAGGAAAATATTCACTAAAGATACATCCATCATTATAAAGAATCTCATCACATAAATATTTATGATCTGCCGGATAAATATTTGAAATTCCACCAGGTAAAACTGCCAATGTTTTTTTATGATTTTTTAATGTGGATACATGAGCATTACAATCTATACCATGGGCCAATCCACTAACAATTGTGTAATTATTAGTGGAAAAGGACTTAGCTAGTTTTTTAGTAATTTCCTCGCTTTCTAATGTGGGGGAGCGAGTGCCTATAATTGCCACAGATTTATTATTAATAATACATGATTTGTTTCCTTTATAAAATATAATTACAGGATTATCAGGAATAATCCTAAGTTTTAAGGGGAAGTCTTCATCTAAGATTGTCATTATTTTTATATTAGTTTTTTCACAGTAATCAATAATATTTAAACTTTTATTTTTAGCAAGCATTATATCTTGAATTGTTAAATCGGAATTATAGTTTGGCAGGTTTGCTAAAATAAAATTTAAAATACACTGAGGATGAGTAGATAATGGTAATGATTTATGTATTAATTTATTTATTGTTTTTCTTCCAATTCTATTTGTATTTAATAAAGTTAAGATTAATTCTTTTTTAAACATAAAACCACTCCTATAAGCATTAGTTTGCCAAATTAAGGCGATTTTAAATAGGAAATAATTTCATTTTATTATAAAAAATTGATTTTATCCTTGCTAGAAAATTCAACATAATATGCTATGCTGAGTTTTACGTTAAATTCTATTATTGATTATACTTGATACCACATTAAGTATGCCATTTGTTATATCATTACTTACATCAGTTATTTTTATAAATGGATTTGGAGGTTTTTTATGATTGCCTAAATTTCTTCCCATTATAATAATATCATGCCATTTGCCTAATTTATATCCACAATTAGGATAAGATCCTAGTTTTTTGAATCCAAAAAATTCATGAAGCTTAATGCTATTATTATTTGGAACCGTTATTATAGAGTATACATTTTTCACATTTTGATGAGCTAGAATTTCTAAAATACAAGTATATAATCCTCTGCCAATGCCTTTATGAGTATGTTTCCTGTCAACATAAATAGAAAGTTCCGCATTCCAATTACAAGCATCTCGAATCATTGCTTTATTTGCATAGGCATATCCTATAACATTATTATAGGATTCACATACTATATAAGGGTAATTCCCTTTAATTTCCTCAATTCTAGTGCCTATTTCTTCTATTGTAGGTACAGTATACTCAAATGTTATTGAAGTATTAACTACATAAGGTGCGTAAATTTTTAAAATTGATTCGGCATCTTTTTTTTCGGCAAACCTCATAACAAACTCGTTCATATATACACCTTCTTATATAATATTTAATAAAAGTGTAATAAAAAACAGTAGGATAATCAATAAGAATAAAATAAAATTAAAAAATCCCGTAATAAAAGTAGTTTTTTTACGGGATTTTACTGATATATGTCTAATTATACATATTGTGTTGACTCATATAGTTATAAATTTTTTCTCCATGTTCTTGTTCTTCTTTTTGAATATGATTTAGAACTTGTCTTATATTCTTGTCTTTAAATTCAAATATAGCAGTATTATATGTAGCAGATACATATTTTTCAGTGGACAAACAATCTTGACACAACATTTTATCGTTTTCATCGTATGCACCATTAGATACATTACTTCCTATATTTGGCATAGAAAGTGTATTATCTTGTGTCATTTGTTGATTTTGAGAGTTTTGACTACCTGAGTTAACATTTGGAACTGTACCATTTAAAATTTGATTAACGGTATCTAGATGTTGTTGTTCTTTTTGTGCTAAAGAAGAAAATAAGTTTTTAAGTTCTTGGCAGCTAGCTCTATTAGCATAATCCTTATATTTTGAAACGCATAAAATTTCATGACTTTTCTCATCTTCAAGTAAAAGTCTTTCTTTTGTAGTTAAATTTACCATAATAACACCTCCATACTTAGTTTGCATTATTGATTAAAAATTATTCTATTTATATTAAAAAATAAAACTCATAATACTAATAGTATAAAAAAAATATATAAGGCTATAATTATCAATGTAAAACCTTTATTTTTTTATTCTTGATTTTATTTATATTCTCGGTTTCTTAATTAAGATATTACCAAAAAAGACTAAGTAGATTATCTACTTAGTCTTTATTAAAGCTAGTACTTTCAAAATTACAATTCTAAATAACTTTAGATAATATTTCATATAATAAACAGGCCATTCAAAAGAAAAGAATCTACTTTTTTAGTAGATTCTTTTCCATATATATTATATAAGGAAGTGATTAAATGGCGGCTATTAAAGGTATTGATGTATCTAAACATAATGGATATATTAATTGGGAAAAAGTAAAAAATGATGGCATAAAATTTGTTATTATTAGAGCCGGATATGGCTCATCTACTATAGACGAAAGATTTGAAGAATATATTAAGGGAGCAATCGAGGAAGATCTTGATGTTGGAATATATTGGTTTAGTTATGCTATAAGTGAAGAAAAAGCCAGATTAGAGGCTGTTAAATGTATGGAAGTAATTAAACCATATAAAGATAAAATAACTTATCCTATATTTTATGATTTAGAATATGATAGTGTAAGTTACGCTAAAAAACACGGTGTAACTATAAATAAAACAAAAGCAACAGCATTTGCTCATACTTTTTTAAAAGAAATTCAAAAAGGTGGATATATACCTGGACTTTATACAAATATAGATTTCTCAAATAACTACTTTTTTAAAAGTATTCAAAGAGAATATGATTTGTGGATAGCTCAATATACTTCAAGATGCACATATAGTGAGAGCCATGTAATGTGGCAATATAGCGAAAGTGGAAGAGTATCTGGTATAAGCGGAAATGTTGATTTAGATTATTGTTATAAAAAATATAAAAAATATAAAAAAAATAATAATAGTGAAAATAATTCTAGAACTGATACAGACTCTAATACAGACAAAGATAATAATAAAGAAGATAACATAATTAAAATTTTAATTAAGTCATTACAAAATGCTTTAAATGAATCATATGATTGTAAATTAGCTGAAGATGGTATTTGGGGACCTAAAACAAAAGCAGCAGTAGAAAAGCATCCATTAAGTATTAAAAGTAAAAATAAAAAACTAGAGCACACTAAATGGCTGCAAAAATCATTAAAAGAACTAGGTTATGATATTGCTATTGATGGATATTTTGGAAAAGATACACAATCAACCGTAGAGAAGTATCAAAAAAAGAAAAACCTTCAAGTAGATGGAATAGCTGGAGTTAAAACTCATGAATCTATAATTTCATACATTTAAATTTAAAGTACCAGAAACTCTGGTACTTTTTTACATGCTAGGATATTATAATACTCTTACGTTTGTAGAACACTCCTATATCAAAGTAATAGCAAGACGTTTGATAAATAGTAAAAAAGTAAAATTTGAGCAACGGAGTTGCCTTAAGCGGAGCAAAGGCATCTCGTCAGCGATATGAAGTGAATCGCACACGCAATAGCTTAAGCAAATTTTTTAATAATACATATTATAATATTATTTTACATTTTTTAACAATATCATATAAAATGGTATTATATATCTAAAAATAGTGTTTTTTAATTTACAAAATACTTTGAAATCAAACATAGTCTGTTATAAAATAGGTATATAATAAAAAAATGAATTATTAAATATTTCTATAT
>NZ_JWHR01000149.1 GCF_000808015.1 Terrisporobacter othiniensis
AGATTTAGGAAACGTAGAAAACTTTAAAGTGTAGGATAAAAATGAGGAAAGAACATATTTCTAAGAAGATATAGAAGATTTGGGGAAAATATAAATGAGAACTTTAATAATGAAGAACATAAATTTAAAAAATTAGTATTAAATAAACAATCTAGATCGGTAAAAGTTAGAGGAAAAAATATTGCATTAACAAATCATGAATTTGATATATTATGTCTTTTACTAAAAAATCCAGATAAAGTTTATTCCAGAGAAGCTTTATATGAACAAGTGTGGAAGAGTGGATATTATGGTGAAGATAACTCTGTAAATGTTCATGTTAGTAATATAAGAAAAAAGATAAAAGATATAGCAGAAGATGAAGAATATATAAAAACAGTTTTGGGGATTGGATTTAAATTAAATAATGATTAATAATCTTTAAACTTTTTTGAATATTTATTAAAAATATTTCTGTATTCTTATCAATGTAAAGTTAATTGAAACTTAAAAAGAATTAAAAAGTTGAAGGGAGAATGCAGATGGAAATCAATTATAAAAACACACAAGTTGTGTAAAAAATATTGTCAAGATCATGCATTATCAAATATAGATATTACTGTAAATTAAGGTGATATTTATGGGTTGCAGGAAATAATGGAGCAGAAAAGACTACGCTTCTTAGAATTTTAACAGGACAGGCTGAAAGTAGTAGTGGTGAATTTGAACTATTCGAGAAAACTTCAAAGGTCGATTTAGGTAAAGCTAGACGAAGAACAGGAACTATAATAGAATCGCCAAGTTTTACGAAAAATTAACAGTAGAGCAAAATATGGAATATTATCGTATGCAAAGAGGAATACCAGGCAAAGACAAAATAGATAAAGTTCTAAAAGAAGTTAATTTATTAGATGTAAATAAAAAGAAGTTTAAAGATTTATCTCTTGGAATGAAACAAAGATTAGGGTTAGCGCTAGCTATGATGACAGAGCCGGAGTTATTATTGTTGGACGAACCTATCAATGGGCTAGATCCATCAGGAATTATAGAAATAAGAAATTTACTCTTAAAGCTTAATAAATAAAAGAACATTACAATTCTAATATCAAGCCATATATTATCTGAGCTAGCTAATGTAGTCACATGTTATGGATTTTTAAATAAAGGTCAATTAGTAGAAGAATTATCTGCCAAAGAACTTGAGGAAAAATGTAAAAGCTATTTAGAAATTAAAGTAAATAACCCTAAGAAAATGTCAGCATTATTAGAAGAAGAGTTGGTATATAAGGATTATAAAGTATTGCCAGAAGATAGAATTCAGATATTTGAAGGAATTGATGGACCAGAAAAAATAAGTTGTTTGGCTGTTTCTAATAATATAGGATTATTAGCTTTGGAGGAGAAATCTGTAAATCTTGAAAATTACTACATGTCTTTAATAGGAAGTATTCAACATGATTAATTATATTAAAAGTGAAGTTTATCGTAATATACGTTCCAAGGGAAATTATATATTTTTATTTGGATGCATGGCATTTGTGCTATTTATAAATGGAGTACTTGTAGGTTTTGTAAATAATGATCCAAACTTTCCTTATGCCAATACTTATTTCTCGTTTTCATCACTATATATGAGTATGGGAATTCCTCTAGCTTTATGCTTGCCTATGGTAGCAGTAATATTTGGGCAAGAGTATAAAAGTCATACTTTAAAAAACTCTATTTCTTATTGAATAGCAAGAAGTGAAATTTATTTTGGCAAGTTTGTAGTTTTATTAATTATAGCTTTAATTAACTTAATACTTATTAGTTCAGTTTACATTGGAAGTGTGTTATTGTTACTTGATAATAGTGGATCTATTTATTTAAATGAACTAATAAGAGCTTTAATAGCCTGCATACCATTATTTTTAGTTAGTGCTACAGTAGCTCATTGTTTTTATTTTATATTCGAGAGTGAAACTACAGTAGTTATGTGGTGGGTTTCTATTATGGTTATAATACCTAAAGTTATGGAACTACTAGGAGCTAGAGTAGAAATATTGAGAAAGATAGCTAAGCTTATGCCATGGAATATAGTGAAAAATATTACAGAAGGTAGCGGTGATCATAAATTTATATTCTTTTGGAGTAGTCAACAAGGCTTAATAAATTGCTTTATAGTAGGAATTGTTGGAACTTTAGTATTTTATTTATTGGGAATGAAGCTATTTGAAAAGGTTGAAATAAAATAATAAAAGAGGAGTGTGCAGAGTATGATTTTTATAGTGATAATTTTATTTTTTACAAGTGTGTATTTTTCTGCACGCTTTTTTTTGCTTTCTAAAAATATTAGAGAAGCAAAATATGATTTAAAAGAGGTATGTGAAGATATTGAAAGAAATCGAAGGCTTACTTTAGCATCTCCAAACAAAGACTTAGAAGACTTATTGCAAGAGATGAATAATTACTTAGAAAAAACTCAGATGGAGAAAATTAAAAGTACTCGAAGGGAAAAAGAGCTACGAAAAGAAATCGAAAATATATCTCATGATTTAAGAACTCCACTCACATCCATATTGGGTTATTTGGAATTAATAAAAGATGAAGAAATTACAAAGGATGAAAAGTATGAATATATTTCTATAGTAGAGAGAAAATCTAGAGATTTAAAAGATTTGATTCAAATCTTTTATGATTTATCCAGATTAGAAGCAAATGAATATAAAGTAGATATAAAAACTATTGATATCCATAAAGAACTGATGGAGCAACTACTAATTTATTATAATGATTTTGATAAAAGAGGAATAGATGTGGAGCTAGATATTGGTGAGGAAGCAATAAATATTCAAGGTGATTTAGACATTATAGGCAGAATTTTTACTAATTTAATTCAAAATGCTATAAAATATGCAAAGGATACTTTTAAAGTATGTATGAAACAATCAAATGATAATATTGATATAATTTTTAGTAATAATGTTGAAAATCTAGAAGAAGCAGATGTAGAAAAATTATTTAAACGTTTTTATATGAAAGATAAGTCAAGAAGTAATCAAAGTTCTGGACTTGGACTTACCATAACTAAGCTTTTAGTTGAAACTATGAATGGTAATATAAGAGTTAGAATTAATTG
>NZ_JWHR01000150.1 GCF_000808015.1 Terrisporobacter othiniensis
CTGTTACTATGGGTATTGTATTAATATACATTTTTATAATAAAGAAATTTTCAGGAGGAAACTTATGAACTATATAACAAAGTACGAATTAGAAAATAAAGAATTAGCATCTAAATTTTCTATCAATAATGGAGAATTAGTATTTGATGAAAACTCACAATACAAGGATGTTTTCCAAGTAGGAGATATCGTAACATACAAAAATGATGCTAAGAAAATCGGAGTTGTTTCCTTTATAGAAGAAGATGAATTAAATATAAATTGGAATGATAATAGTGAATCTGAAGAAAATACTTCTGATTTAATAATTGTACCTCCAACATTTGGAATACAGTTATTTAAAAATGATGATTTACTTCAATTATGGGAAAACTTATCAAATGGTAAAAACGACAGCTTTGATTTAAAATGTCTTTATATAAATGACAAAATGATAAATGAGGTTACTTTTATTAGAGCATACAAAAATACTGATACTCTAGTCGATAAACAATTTAGAAGAATATTTTCACTTTATAGAAAGTTTGGTAGTACACAAATATTCAGAACTAATCTATATACTATTTGTAACGGTAATGTGGAGTTAGATACTTCTAGATTTGTATATTATTTATTACAAGATAATGTTGTTTATTATTTAGGAATAGACTTAAGCAAGGAAGATTTAGCTACTTACTTATTTAAAAAATAATTATAATTTAAAACAAGAGCAATGATTTTAAGTACTAAATTACTTAAAATCATTGCTCTTAAAAAATTATGCTAAATTAATCATTATCCATTTCCTCTAAAACCATGCTATATCCTATAGAAGCACCTAAATATCCTACGACTTTTATCAAATCAGAAAATGCAATTATTCTAGAAGAATTCAAATTTGATTCACTAGATTTATTAGATAGTTTCTATCAAGACTTACATTAGTAATACCTAATTCAAAAGTAGTTAGAGCATTGCCTGTAAATATTATTGATACAGCTTTTTCTATTTCTACCGACTTAATATCATTATTATTAATTACGGATTAATCATCATTTAATAAGGATTGAAATATAGCTTTTTCAGAATAATCATATTCTATAAAGTTTGAAAAGCATCCAATCATAAAAAGTATAGGAGCAAATCGTACATTTTGTAAGATATCAAGTTGAATAGCTACTTCATCTAAATTTTCTTTCTTATAATTTTTTAATTTAGATTTATTCACATTTTTACCTCCATATCCTCCATATAATCTATCTTCTAAGAACTCTTTATTTTAAAGTTTTAATATTTATGCCTAATTTTTACAGTTATATATTATTCTGTATTTCAAATCCAATAATTTTGAAAATCAACATTAATTATTTAACTTTGATGTATTTTATTGCACTATAAGAACTATAAACTTTTTTTCCATCTACTTTTCTATATGCTTTTACTTTAAAATAGTAACCTTTTTTACTAGTTAATTTAGTTTTTGTCATTTTAGTGCTAGTTGTATCTTTTATTAAAGTATATTTACCTTTTTTTGAAGTTGCCATATAAACTTCATATCCATCAGTTCTTTTACTTACTTTTTTAGAATAATCTATAGTAACTTTTCCAGCTACAGTTGATGACAATTTTACTATTGGTTGTAAAGGCTTTGTAGTAGCTTTTACTGTATTACTTTTTAGGCCTAAATAAGTTTTACCTTTAACTTCTTTGTATGCACAAATTTTATAATTATATTTAGTCGCAGATACTAAGTTAGTAACTTTGTAATTAGTTGTACTATTTTTATTTATTGTTTTTATTAAAACATATTTTTTAGAAGATGAATCATATTTGTAAACCTTATATCCATCTGCATTATCAACTTTTTTCCAAGATAATTTTAAAGAATTAGTAAGCACATCGAAAGCCTTACCATTTGTTACTGTTTGTGGTATTATGTTGAATTTAGCTGTAGCTGTGCCTGAATAATCATTGCATCCTTTTACAGTAACTATAGCCTCTCCTATCTCTTTATTGTTTGAATAACTTACCGTATAATCTACACCTTCTTCTAAGACTCTTTTACCATCCTTTACAACAACTTCTGGTCTTTGTGCTTTTCCAGTATAAACTTGGTTTTCTACTTCTATTTTAGTGTTTGCAATGTTTACACCTACAACACCCATAGCTTCATTTAACTTTTCAATAGCTGAATCTATTATAGATTGATCTTTTAATAAGACGTACTCTGTTTTGTTTACTGTCTTAGCTTCTTTTAAAGCTTGTTGGAACTTTTTATAAGCAGATTCAGAAAAATCACTTTTATCCATGTCGTTAGCTATTTCTATAGCTTCTTTTAAAGCATCTTTTGAAGGAGTTATTAGTCCATCTGGGTTTAATTGATATACAACTGATTCTAATAGTTTACAATAAGCAGTTATAGTCTCTTTACCACGAGTTCCCCAAGTTGATTCTATAAATTCAAGATTATCTCTATCTGGATCATGCATTACTTCACCTATTTCAGTTTCATAAGCACCTGAAGAACCTTCTTCTGGATGGTCTGGATCATCTGGCATTTCCCAGTTCACTGCTTCAAAATATAAGTAAGGCATTTTATTTCTAAAGCTTGCATGATCACTCCAGTTTCCTGTAGAAGGAGTTGCATAATCTAAGTTTAACTTTGTATTATTTAATCTCATTCCTGTTTGTAGTGCATCAGATAATTTTAATGCTTGATATGCTGGCCATGCGTCATTAACTTTATCTGTATCTTTGTTGTAGTTACCACTATATACATAACGATAAGTACCAGCTAACATACTATCCATATTTACCATATAAAGAGTATTTGCTACTTCTTCATCTGTCATAGCATTTGCATATGCAGCAGAACCTTTAAGCCCCACTTCTTCAGCACCGAAGAATACAAATTTAACAGTATAAGGTGTTTCTTTATTTGCAAGTCTTTTTGCAGTTTCTAAATTTACAACAGTTCCAGAACCATTGTCATCTACGCCATGAGTTCCCACACTGTCATAATGTGATCCTATTATAACTTCTTTATTTGAAGCACCTTTTTTAGTAGCTATAAGATTTTGAGAGTTATAAGTTACATCTTTTCTCGTATACGAAAAGTCCTGAACTTCTACTTCATATCCAAATGATTCCAACTGTCCTTTTAAATATTTAGCTGCTTCTAATTCTTGATCTGTACAAGCTATCCTTTTTGTTAAGTTTTGATCTAAGTATTGTAATACTCTGTATGCATAGTCTCCATAACCTGTGTTTTCTTTGGCAAATGATACTGTTGTATATGTCATTGTTGTAAATATCATGACGAATGCCATGATAATTGCTAAAATTTTCTTTTTCATAAATTTTTCCCCCTTAAATATAAATTATTATTCAATCTAACATGAAGCCACTTCATGTTAGATTGAAATAGCGTCATCTAGATATTTTCATTTAATTTTGAAGTAATATAGATCAGATATTTTTATTATATTTTGAAAATTCAGTTATTAACTTCTAGACCTTTTATATAAAACTTGCTTATTTTATAAGACAATATTTTATTATTTCTCATAAGGAATTTTTATAATAGCATAAATTTTCTTTTTGATTTTACAGCAAAATAAATATTTAATAAGTTCTTAATGGCATTTTAGTGATAATGATGAGTATTCAAGTACCATATTAACTAGTATTTTATTAGGTACAAAAAAATCGCCTCTTAGTCCTATAACCAAGAGACGAATTATATCCGCGTTACCACTCTCATTAATAAGTTATATAAATAAAAGTTCGCTTCAAGCAAGATATTGCTCAACAAAAAAGTCTCTTGGCTATAAAGCCAAGAGACGAATTATTCCGCGTTACCACTCTTATTGATAAAATTCGCTACGCTCATGTCGCCAACGATATGTCTTCGCTACTGATTCAGACAAATCCGTTGCTTAAAATTCTGCGCTCATGTCGTCAACGAAAAAACTTATCCACTCAATCTCTTAAGGCGAGATCACCGATTGACATACTAATAATTTCTGACAATCTCCTCCAAAGCTCTATTTCACTTTATATCTTGTTACTGGGCTCACACCAACCCCAGCTCGCTGAAACTTAATAAAAAGTTACTCTCTTTCTCATAGGATTAATTCATTAAATTTTTATCTTGTTAAAATAATAGGATAATTTCTAAAATATGTCAATACATTTTTTTCAATCTAATATAATTACTATCACTAATAAGAGCAATCATATCATTTTTAATAAATCCATATTATAAAATAATCATCACCATGATCACACTAGAATATAATATATGGAAAATTATATTAAGGGGTCTTGCCATGAGATGGATCAATGTTAAAAATGTAAATGAATTAAAATCCTTAGGCAAATTTGCAGAAGTAAAACGTGAGATAAAACAAGATGTTGGCGAAAACATAAAAATAACAGGAAGAGGCTGGAATGATCTTTATAAAAACATAACTAAGTTCTCAAATCTAGTTGAACATATCTACAAATCAGACATTAATTCCAGTAAACTAGTTCAATCATCAGATATTTCTTCCAACTACTTCACTTCTAAATCAAATGAATACATCTTCTACCTTACTGAACTTGACGGAGAAATTAGAATGAAAAAATTAGGAATAACAAAGTCTCTTTTTTCTAACAAAAATGAGGCAAAAGCTTGGAGAGATAAAATTTCAAAAGAGATACACCCTGATATTAACAACCATCCCAAATCTACTCTAGCCATGGCAAAATTAAACGAAATGTATAGTTCTATGGTGGGCAAAAATTAAAGCTAAAAAAAATGACTTAATGATTCCTTACTCAGTTAAAGATTTGGATATCATAGAACCTGAAGTTAATAAAGACGCAAAGAGTAAGGTTGTTAAGGAGATTTCAAATGCTTGGAAAAATACTTCTATGATTGATTATAAAGGATGGGTTTGGGTTAAAAAGGATAAGCTTCACAGTATACTTAGAACTACTAAAAACAACATGGAGTATATATTTATGCAAATTCCTGACCAGTATAAAGCTACCTTTGGAAATGAAACTTATGTTAGAGGTTATGAAGTTCTAAGACTAATAGCCAAAAGTTTAGAGGAAAATGGTACTGGCACAAAAGGAATTTATCTAGAAACATCTAAGCAGTATTACGACTCCATAAGTTCCTGTGATAAAGCAAAACTACTCAGAATAGAATACGAAAACCAACTAAAAAATCAAAGAAGATTACTTAAGAAAAAAAGAATAAAAGCATACAATATTAAACATGATGAATTAACTAAAGAACCTCTAAAAATTAGATATGCTGAGTTTTCACATATAAGAAGTGTAGCCATATATAAATTTATATCAGATAGCATTGATAATGGTTTAATTGTAAATAAGGACACTCATAATATAATTACATCCCACGGTATTAATGATGAAGATGAGCTTCTAAATTTATGTACTAAAATGAACTGGTCAATTGACTGGTATAATATTTTTATACAAAATTTGTCTAAATTAATGATCTAATTAGATAGGTAAAAATATAAATAAAACTATTATTATGATGACTTAAAATAATGGCGTATAATTTTTTATACGCCATTATTTTACGGTATATATTTATCTTTGTAATATTTTATCTTTTCTTTAATCTGTTTTCCATGTAAAACTATATGTGTATATAAGGCCAAACCCCAAAAAGATAATACTATTAACCCCATCCAAAAAGGCGTTATAATTGGAAACTTAGGTACATTTTTTAATATTACTGTTTCAGTTTTATCTCCTTCAGTAATACTTATTTTATTTAACACAAATAAACTTCTCTCCAACCTATAAGCCTTATTTCCTTTAGAATAAACCATTGGTGGTACCTGGCTATACAATGCAAATATATCATCTGATTTATCATCAATTTCTCTTTCAGAAATAACTTCTCTTTTATCTAAGTCAATAGTGTATTCTATAATAGGTTCACCATACAAAATAAAAAGTAATTTATTTTTATTCACGGTAAAATTATTACTTCTTCCACCTGAAAGTGATATGGTAAATTTATAATTTCCCTTTGGATCAAACACTTGTATATACTTATTATAATCACTTCCTATATAGTAATTTCCCTTTTCATCTACAACTAATTGGTCTGCTACATATATGGGTAGTTGATTTGTAGATATTTCATCCCATAGGTTATCATGATAATATTTCAGATTATATACTATACAAACAAAACTTCCTATGATTGAAAGTAATAATAATATTGGTATTATAAAGTGATATCTTCTTTTTGACATATAGAATTCCCCCTGCTTCTGATTTATATCATGTCCAATATGATTTTTTTCAAGTCATCTTCACATAAATCATTAAAATTGACAGAACCCATAACTGTACAATAGCTATTTTCATACTCATTATTCCATATTATAGAGTGTTTTAAAATATCCTTAGAAACTCCAGCTAAATCAATTCCCATGGCTTCCATACTAAAGCGCATTTTTTCAGGAAACTTACAAGGTAAATTATCAACATAGGCACATGATTTACAAAGTAAGCATCTACCTCCATCTGTTAACAACCCATTAACCTTCTTTTCTAAAGGTATTAATAAATCAGATAAAACTCTTCTTAGATATTGATGAATATCAGTTATTGTTCCAGGTTTAGGTATACTCATATACATAGCTATAACTAAAGAAGATTTATAACCTTTTATATAATCTGTAAATTTAGGACTATTAGGTGGGCATGTGTAGTTTGAATTGTAGTTTGGACATCCGTCTTTACAAAGATTTGTAAAGTATTCAAATTTCATATATTTTTTTAATATATCATTGTTACATATATTAGCTTTCAAATTTATCTTATTATTGTCTTTAGTAAAGTTTAACTCAATCATAATATCCTCCTAAGTATGTTAAAAAAGCCTTAAGATAAACCCAAGACTTTTTTAACAATATTATTTATATTTTCAGCTTCCCTCATTGCTTCAAATATATATTTATAAAAATTATAACTCTTAATGAATACTATAGTACATTCCCTATTGTACTTTAATTTTCAATTGACTAACCTTTTCCGAACTTTTAATTTACCCCAACTGATTGAATATCGTTTTCTCAATCTGTTTGATTACTACCCGTAAAAAATATTTCCTTGTTGAAACATCTTTATTATAACTCAATGCTCATGTTGTATTTTGTCGAATTCTGCGTTTTTGTTAATTTCCATAAATTACATGTTTAAATTTCCATAATTAATTATTATATTTCTATTATCTTCAATATAGCATCAACTGCTTTTGTTGCTCCACCAGAATCTCTAAAAACTTCTATACAATTTTTATAAAAAGATAGATTTTTGTTATTTACAGTTCCCAGTGAAATATATATTTTTTTACCCTCCATCAATTCTTTTTCCACAGTTACATCAGCTACTGAAGGTCCTACAAAATAGTATTTATCTGAAAAAGTGTCCACCATAGGTTGAAATTCTTTTGATGTGTAAACTATAGTATTTGTATCATTATCATTTTCAATTATTGAAATAAAATCTTTCACATCGTAACCATGACTTCTTAAAAGTTCTAATTTTTTATTAATTTTTCTCATACCTAATATCATATACATAATTTCTTTGAAACTTTGCTTCATCATAGGCGCTGTATACTTGTTAAATGCAAAAGTTGTAGTAGAACATATATATGTGATATCCATTTTATTTGCAAATAATTTTCCCCAACAACATAAAGAGTCAGACACAATACAATCAGAATTGATTTCTTTCAGTTCCTTACATACTTTTTTATCTAAGGCTATAGTTGTATCTACTATCATCTCTATCATAGCAGAAAAATCCTTTCCACTTTCTTGTCGTCTTGAGGTCTAAGTTATGGAAGGTACTCATCCCTTATTTCTTTTATTTAACTCATAGTCTCCATTTATCCAAAGTTCTTCCCATATAACCCATGAATTTTATAAGATTTCGTTGATGAACTATTGTAATTCCTTTTTCTCTTGAGTGTAGTTATTTATTGTTCTTAATGTTTTAAATTCATACTAATCATATTTTTCATACCTCCTATATTTATAATATTTGATATATAATATTAATTCTACCAACTAACCTTAACATTGGTGTATATATTAGTGGCATTTAAATCAAAAAAGCATGTAATTGTTAAAACAGTTACATGCTCTTACTTTCAGTTACTTATTAATATGTATTTTATTAAAAATCTGTAGCTATTACAGTTAGCATTATCTCGTCACCTAAATCTTCTCTTACAGAAGTACCAAATATAATATTTGCTTCTGGATCACATAATTCTGTTACTAAGTTTGATGCGTCGTTAACTTCAAATAATGTTAAATCTCCACCACTGGCAATATTAAGTAATATTCCTTTAGCACCTTGTATTGCAGTTTCAAGAAGAGGAGACTGTATTGCTTCTTTTGCAGCTTCTATAGCTCTATTTTCTCCCTTTGCTGTACCTATTCCTATGTATGCTAATCCTTTGTCCTTCATTATTGAACTAACATCGGCAAAGTCTAAGTTTATAAGCCCTGGCATTTTTATTAAGTCAGATATTGATTGTATACCTTGTTTTAATACATTATCTGCCATTGAGAACGCATCGATCATAGATGTATTTTGGCTTACTATTTGTAATAATTTATCATTTGGTACTGTAATTAATGTATCCACACTTTCACTAAGGTTTTTAATTCCTTCCTCAGCATTTTTCATTCTTACTCTACCTTCAAATCCAAAAGGCTTAGTTACAACACCTACTGTAAGTATTCCCATTTCTTTTGCTATTTGAGCAACTATTGGAGCGGCACCTGTTCCAGTACCTCCCCCCATACCTGCAGTTACAAATACTATATCTGTACCTTCAAGTTCTTTTATTATTTGTGCTCTACTTTCTTTAGCAGCATCTTTTCCTACTTCTGGTTTAGCTCCAGCACCTAATCCTCTAGTTAACTTTTCTCCTATTTGAATTTGATGTCCAGCCATTGAAGATAATAGAGCTTGTCTATCTGTGTTTACAGAAATAAATTCTATTCCCTTTACTCCTTCTTCAATCATTCTATTGACAGCATTGTTTCCTCCACCACCAATACCCATAACTTTTATTACAACATCATCATTTTCAAGTTCTATGTCAATTCTATTATCACTCATTATTCTTCCCTTTCCATCTTTTCAATTACTTTCAGTAATAATTCATTGATTTTTTATAGTTACAATTTAATTATACTAAATATTTCATTATATTTATATCGCTTTTTTGTAAAAATATGATTTTTTTCCACATTCTATATAACTATTGAGTAGGAGCTAAATAATTATTTTATTTAGCGTCCTCTCACACAACCATATGATCTTTTGTACACAGTGGTCGATTAAGTTTCATGCACTTTTAAATATCTCTTGGAGATACTCATATATCCTATTTCTTCTAGATTTTTGTAGGCTATCATTTATATTAATGTATTATTTTCCTATTTAATTGCATAATTAATATTATGTTTATTAACTAAATACTTTTCAGTATGTATTCTAATTGTCAACTTTTCATTATATTATATTTAAATTACTCATCTTCATATCTTCTAATATTATCATTATTATGTTTTTCGTCACAATTATAATCGTGATGTTTGCAACAATTACACTCACATTCACACTCGCACTCATGCTCGCAGCAACTGTTATCACTACATTCGTAGCATTCACACTCCTTAAGAGTAACTAACTGTTCATATATCACCTGTTCCAAATGTGTAATATTAATTATAGTTTTATTTACTTCATTATTTATACATAATATTTTGTCTATGTCATTACAATCGGATAATACTTTCTGTATTTTTTCCCCTTCTGCATTCAAAATATGTGAAATTGATGCTTCTACTAATGCAATTGACTGAACTATTTTATTATAAGCATTGTGTTTACAATTCTCTTCACAATCATCTTTAAGACAGCAATTATTTAATTTATGGTTACAGCTACATGAATATAATTCTAAATTAATTTCATATACAAGTACTTCATATTTACTATCTTTATAATTTCTATTTTTCACAAGAATAAAAAATCTTACTTTCCTATTATTTTCACGCATTTCAAATGCTATATTTACAATTAAATAATAATTAGGAAACTCAAATTCATTTATTAACTTAAAATATTCATCATAAATTAAAATTTTCTGTCTTCTATGTTTTCTAATAGTTAAAATATAACCTGGTAAAATTGATAATACGTCACATATCTCAAAACAATTAAAACACTGTCTCTTATTCACATTGTCACATGTTTTATAAATTTTACCTATACAATTTGTACTTGACATCACTAAAGTATTATCTGTACAAGAATACGATATACTAGTTATTTTATCTTGGAAGCATTCATCTAAAATTAATTTAAAAGACTCCACTTCTTTAAAACACATATCAAGTTTAAATATTCTATATCCATTTTTATATGCCACTGCCCAAAAACATTTTTCTTCACTATCATAACATATATCTATATATTCTCTACAGATTTCAAAACATTCTTCTTCTTCAAATTTATAATTATACTTAACAATATTTTGATTTCCATATATAACTATATAAAAATTACATCCATCAAATAAAATATTCTTATAGTCAAAACAATTGTAGTCATCCAGATATATCTCTTCTATGAATTTTAATTTATTCATCTTATATCCCTCCATCCTAGTTAAAGAGTTTGTAACATTTTTACTCTACTTATATATAATATGAATATAAGATATTTTATGATACTTATATATAATATGAATATAAGATATTTTATGATACTTATAAATTTCAATAAATGGAGGAAATACTAATGTCAATGCCTGCAATTCAAGCTACACCTATTACTAGAGAGGTTGCCATTTCTAACATAATTCAATCAGTTGCTTTAGAGCAAACTGCTATATCTCATATTTTAAATGCAGAAGGTGAAAAAATACAAAAAATTGTTGCTAATGGTACTGTTAATGACATGTTATTAGTTAATGAATCTGTTAAATCAATGGTTAAATCCATATCTAACCTTGAAATGATCCTTTCTGCTAAGTTGGATCTTTTCTCTGATTGTGTATGCCCAGGACCAGGAACTTCACAACTATGCCTAGGATCTACACAAGAAGATGATGTATAATATAACAATAAAATAAACTGCTGTCTAAAATGTATACAGTTTTATAAAAGTACTATATAAGCAACCATATGACACCTGTATTTTATAGGTGTCATATTTTTTATAAATTTACTCACTTTCGACTAAAAAAAACATACAATGTATTGATACCTAATAAAGTATCAATTTATTAAATGGAGGTTAAAAATATGCCACAAATCACAAAAAGTGTTAATAAAACCCGAGTTCATGGCGATGAAACCTTTATATATACTTTTAATGTCTCTTATAGTGGACTTACAGAACCAACTGTTCAAGGAAAATTAACTGATTTTTTCCCAACTAAGATTATACCTACTCTTCCACAAGCTTCTGGGTATATAAAAAACATTACTCAAGCTCCAGTTGCGGGAGGCACATTAGTAACTTTTGATTTTGGAGAAATCCCTACTGGTACGTCTATATCATTTCAAGCAGCTTGTAAATTTGGTCCAGGTAGAGTTAATAATGATAGCTTTACAAATTCAGCTGACTTATATGCAGATAATGTTATAGTTAATACTGGAGTTGCCCAAACTGTAACTTTAACATTAACCGAGGATTTTAGATTAAATAAGTCAGTTCAGGGTAGTAGCTTAGTTAGACCTGGAGATATAGTTACTTTTAGTTTGTATATATTGAACTACGGTGATTCTGGAGCTGAAATATCAGATGTTGTAATCACAGATACTTTGCCTAATGGTTTAACACCGGATTTATCTTTTATACCAATAGGTAATGACGCTTCAGAATTAGGATATAATGATCCAACATATAATGGAAGAACTGGTTCTTGGAACGATAGAACTCTAACATTTACACTACCTAGCTTCAAAGGCAATGGATACTCAATAACATTCAAAGCAATTGTAGATATGGATGTTGTTCCAGGTAAAGAAATTATAAATACTGCGAACTGGAAAGTTAATAGCATAGTAAGAGATGGCGAATCTGTAAAATTAAGAGTATTTAATCAGAGTGATATATTTGCTTTTGAAAAAGATGCTACACGTACAGGAACTGTAGGTACGCCTATAACTTACGGACTAGTAAATACAAATCAAGATAACAAAGCTCATACAAATTATCAAATTATTGATACTTTGCCTGAAGAGGTAGATATTACAAAATTAAGATTTCAATCAAATTCTATTGGATTACCGTCTTATAGTATATTTATCTCATTATCTAGCAGCCCAGATACTTTTATATCTATTCTTAAAAACTCAAGCGATAATACTGATTTAATAGACTTAACACCTTTTATTACAGCTGGAACTAATGTAAGTAAGATTAAAATAACAGCACCTACTTTAAATAATGTAAGTTCATCACATACATTACAATTATATGGAGTAATAAATAAGAAAGCACAAAGTAAATTAGGCCAAACTATTATTAATACTGCTATAGCTTCAGCAGATGGTATAACTGAGAGTACATCCGCTGGAACTGTTCTAAACGGAGCATCGGATTTACAAGTAAGTAAAGGCATTATACCTGATCAACCTGCTTATGCTCCTCTAGATGAATTTGAGTATGTTTTAATATCTGAACCTTTAAATACCATTACTATAAATCCAATATTTGCAGACTTACTACCAACTGATGTTTTCTATGTACCTGATAGTGAATATTTTATATATCAAGATGGTATAACTGGAATAACCTATGATTCAAGAAATCCTGGTTTCCCAGTCCCTTTGCCTACTAAAGAAGTACTAGAAAATTATAAAAATACTGGTCGTACTTTACTAAGATGGTCTTTTGATAATTTCACAATTGCACTTGACACTAATTTGCAAGTATACTTCAAAGCATTTATAAAAATTACTTCAAACAATACTATTGTAAACAATGCTTATGTAGGTAATCCAGGAGATGATGTTTTTTTTGTATATAATGCAATTGAAGATACTAACGACTACGATGGTGATGGTATCACAGACGAATTCATATCAAGTTCTAGCACTACAAGTTTAGTTTTATTATCCTCAGAATTTGTTATAAAGAAATTAGTAAAAGGAGATTTAGATTTAGATTATAGTAGTTTAGGAAATGTCACACCTGGTGGAAATATAGATTATCAATATTATATAACAAATAACCAAGATGTAAATTTAAAAGATATACAACTTGTTGATATATTGCCATATGTAGGAGATACAGGGCTTATTTTAACAAGTACCCCTAGAGGTTCACAATTTGAAGTCTATCCAACTGCTATAGTCACAGCTGAAATAATTAATGTATTAGGAGAATCGGTTGAATCAAATCCTGAAATTTCTATTGAGTACTCAACTAGTAACAATCCAATAAGATTTGATCAAAAAGGCAATCAGATTGGCACAGGTACTTGGAGTATAGTTCCTCCAACAGATTTTACTACAATAAGAGCAGTAAAAGTAACTACCAAATCTAATGTATTATTAAAACCTTACGAGAGATTAATAGTTCATATACAAGCTAAAGCACCCGTTGATGTGCCAGTCAATAAAATAGCATATAACTCTTTTGCTGTAAAAGCTAACCAAGTAAAATCAGATGGTTCCACAGAACCACTACTTCCAACTGAACCTAACAAAGTTGGAGTACAAACATTACACCATTCTAAGTCTAGTATAGGAGGTTTTGTTTGGGAGGATCTAAATGGTAATGGAATATATGATGAATATGAGCCTGGTGTAAATGGCATTACAGTGGAACTATATGATTATTCTATTAAATTAATAAGCTCGACAGTTACTTCTAATAATTATAATGGTAAACCTGGATACTATTTATTTACTAACTTAAATGCAGGTAAGTACTATGTTAAGTTTAGACCTTATGGAGATTATAAATTAACTATTCAACAAGCAAGTTCATTAGACGGAAGTAAACCTAATAAAACTACAGGGCTAACAGATATTATATATCTTGGCTCAAATGAATCTAAATTAGATATAGATGCTGGTGTTTTCACTATATTATGTCCTCCTCCAACAATAAATGCAAGTAATAAGTGTATTCGTGTGGGAGATCCATTCAATCCTCTAGATGGTGTTAGCGCTACAGATTGTAGAGGTAATCAACTAACAGCAACTGTAGTATCAAATAATGTAAACAATCAAGTTCCTGGAACTTATACTGTAATCTATAGCGCTACAGATTGTTATGGAAGAAAAACTACTAAAACTATCTATGTAAAAGTTTGTCCAACCGGACCATATGAACTATCTATTTCAAATCTAATCCAGTCAGTAGCTCTTGAGCAAGCAGGTATTAGAAATATATTAAATGCTGAAAGTTTAAAACTTCGAAAAATAGTAGCAAATGGTACTGCAGAGCAAATGCTATGTGCTCAAGAATCTGTTAATGATATGATAAAAACATTAACTAATTTAGAATTAGTACTTCTTAATAAAGTAGATATTTTCTCTTGTCAGTTGTGTGATGATTGTTGTGCAGAAGATGGAGATTGTCCTAGCTACAAATAACTATTAGTTAAACTTTACACTGGAATGTTTTCATTCCAGTGCTTCATATAATGATTAAAATAGATGTGGTACTTAATACCACATCTATTTATTGTTATCAGATTACATTGAATTTATATATTTGCTATTATTTTGTAATATATTTTCATTTAATTTTACACTTTACCTTAAGATAAAAGTCAACTACACTTTATTTGTTATAATTTTTAAATGACTAAACTGTAATATGAAGTTTACACTATTATGATTATAATATAGATATCATTAATGGTAATACTAAAATATTAAGAGGTGTAATTATATGAAAAATAATAAAGAAAATTTAAATAATATAGATAAATCGCAGCAAAAAAATAAAAAAATACCTCCTTGGGAAAGGCCTTTATTTCTAATGATTGTAACCTTTATTGGCGGATATATGAATGCATATACATACATTACAAGAGATGGTATTTTAGCTAATATGCACACTGCTAATATGTCTATCTTTGAAATTAGTCTTGCATTGGCTCACTGGCAAAGAGCTCTAAATCATTTTATTCCCATACTTGCGTGCATTTTGGGAGCTGCATTTAGTGAGTATATTAAATTCTTGATTATAAAAAAGAAATATAGAGGTGATTGGAGAAAAATGGCACTTATTTTAGAATCAATGGCACTTTTTTTCATTGGATTATTACCTAAGTCTGTACCAGATCTTATAGTTACTAATCTTGTTTCTTTTTTCATGGGATATTTATTGTGTTTGTTTAGAAACTGCTTTGGCATTGCCTATAATACAACTATCTGCACAGGAAACCTTCGAACTGTTGGACAACTATTATATGGTGCTTTAGATGAAAGAAATAAAGACTCTATCATAAAGTTTCTTACTTTTACAGTACTTACTTTTTCTTTTGCAGTGGGGGCCATCCCTGGAACTCTAATCTCCCTTATTGTAAGTACTAAAGCTGTATGGGTGTGCAGCTTTATATTATTATCACAAGTGTTTTGGATATATAGATATGAATTGTATAATAAATCTAATAAATAATCATTTTTTTTAACTCATTAACTATAAAAAGCTACTGATTTGAAATCAGTAGCCTTTCATAATCATAAACAATTATGTTTCTTCATTTTATTTTTCCCTATTAACATTAATTTTCATTCTTTATAAAATAACCTTTTTTACCAAGTACATAAACTATAATTATAGATAACAATAAAACAAAAGTAGCTATAAGTCCTGCTTCTGGTCCAAATGCTCCACCACTAATAGTCTCACTTCCTACTAAGTTAAAATCAAAAATACTGGAGACAGCTACATTTATGCCACTAACTTCAAATCCAAATACATTACCCTGGGCAAAATTCCACGCTGCATGCATCCCACATACTGACCAAAGATCATTAGTCTTTATAACATAAATACCATAGAAAATTCCTACTAAAATAATATTTATTACTGCAATGTAGTTTACATCAGGATTAAATAAATGCATAATTCCAAATATAGCAGAAGAAAAAATCAGTGCAAATACCATGTTATATCTAGCTGCTAAAACATTCATTAACCAGCCTCTTGTCAATATTTCTTCCGTTGCACTTTGTATCATCCAACCAATTAAGATTATCATTACTCCTCCTAATGCAGATATACCAACAGGCTGGATGGGATTTTTATCCAATGAAACGCATCCAAGTACAAACAATATTAAAACTACAATTGCCATCATAATAAATCCAATTAAAAAACCTTTAGTATATTTTTTTAACCAGCTGTCTTTGCTAAATCCAAGAGTTGAAATTTTTCTTTTTTCAATATATTTAACCCTCACAAAAACTAATAATGCTATAAATAAAAATGAACTTAAATTAATAAATAATTCTAATAAACTTAAATTCGATGACATTCCCCTAGACATGTATAAAGTCAAATATATTGGTATTATACAAATTCCACCTATAATTTGACCACCAAACATAAATATTAAAAGTAATATCGTAGCCCAAATAAAATTAGGTAACTTTTTACTACTTTTCGCCATAGTAACAAGATCTTCTTTTTTTGAACACATAACATCCCCCTAAAATCCACTTATTTTGATTTATAATTATATATTGGTTTAATCACATCAATTATCTCTACTGTTTCACCTACAAATTTTAAAATATCATCTATGGATTTATAAGCCATTGGAGCTTCGTCAATCGTCTCTTCGCATACAGAAGTAGTCCAAATATCTTTCATACTGTTTTCAAATTCATTTATGTTTAACTTTGACTTTGCCTCACTTCTGCTCATAAGTCTTCCTGCTCCATGAGGTGCAGAATAGTTCCAGTCTTCGTTTCCTTTTCCTATTGCAAGTATACTTCCATCTCTCATATTTATTGGAATAAGTAACTTTTCCCCTTCATAAGATGATATACTACCCTTTCTTATTATATTATCTCTAAAATTGATATAATTATGAGTTGTATGGAAGCATGTAAAATCATCAATACTTTTTTTTAATAATTTATTTAAAATTATATTTGCCATGACTTCTCTATTTATCTCAGCATATTCCTGACAGATTTTCATGTCATGTAAGTATTCTTCTCTATATTTTCCTGTTAAAAAACACAAGTCTTTTGGATATTTAGGTTTTAAGTTTTCGTATTTCTTTATTAACTTTTTCAACTCACCTTGAATTTCTTTTCTTCTTCCTTGATCTTTGAAAGTTTTTATTAACTCTTCTTTTTCCTCATAGAACTTTTCCTTACCACTGCATAATTCTATAGCTAAGCTTTGGTAATAATCTGCAACTTGTTTTCCCAAATTTCTACTTCCAGAATGTATTACCAAATACTTATTTTTATTCTTGTCTTCGTCAACTTCAATAAAGTGATTTCCACCACCTAAAGTTCCTATACTTCTTTCTATCCATTTACTTTGTTTTAACTCTCTATAACAATGTAGTTCTTGCAATTTATCAAAATTATATTTTTTTCCCTCATGAACATTTTTTCCTGAAGGTACATATTTTCTTATAACATTATCTAGTTCTTCTAAAGGCAAATCTATTTTACCAAGTTCCACTGTAAACATTCCACAGCCGATGTCAACTCCTACTATATTAGGTATGACCATATTACCAAGCTTCGCAGTAAATCCAATTACACATCCTGCTCCTGCGTGAACATCTGGCATTATTCTTATTTTTCCGTTTTTAACAAATTCCTGATTACAAAGCTCCTCTATTTGCTCCTTTGATTTTTCGTCAATTTTATCCGAAAATATTTTAGCTAAGTTATACTTTCCCTTTACTTCTATCATCTTTATCACACCCTTTTTCTTATCTTGTTGTAATATAATCTTAACATATATCTACACTACATATTTTATAAATTAAAAAATGTAGTTACTAAGCTTATTATTTAAGTAACTACATTTTAATATCTATTTTATTTAATTATTTGTATATAATTTATTTTCATTTATCTAGATACTTCTCCTGTAGACTTATCTACATACCACCATCCGAAGCTTTCTCTCATGTCATTTTCATCATAATTATCTGCGCTCATATGATATCTATTTCCTATTACTTCATATACTTCAATTGTATTTGGTGCATAACCAATTTCTTTTATAAAGTAATTTTTTAGTATTTGTACTGCATTACTTTCAGACACACCACTATTACTAGACGTTGATTCTTTCTTTTTTGACTCTTGCTTTTTAGCTTCTTCTTGTCTTCTTTTTTCTTCTGCCTCTTTAGCTATTTTTTCTATAGCCACTTCGCAATCTGATTTTAAATTTGTTAAAGTTTCCTTTTGTGAAGCATAAGACTCATTATCTTCTATAAGTTCTAAGGCTTCATCAATATCCTTTATTGCTTTAGAGTAGTTTTTGTTTGAGAAATAATCTTCTGATGATTTTGTTAATTTATCTATTTTATCATTTAATTTTTTATCTTCTTCAACTTGTGTTTTTAAAGTTTTAGCTTCATTAACTAAGACATCAGATCCATTTTCATAATTTATAACTTCATCCAAAAGCTCTAAAGTTTGCTCAAATTCTTGTTTTTCATAATTTTCTAAAGCTTTCACGTACTTTTCACTTTGATTATATAAGGCAGTTGCAACTTCATCATCTTTCTTTTCTTCCAATGCCTTTTCAAACTCTGTAAGAGCCACTTCATACTTTCCATTTTTTAATGCTTCATTCCCCAGTTCTAATGCTTCATTGTATGCAGCATCACTTTTACAACCAACTAGTAAAAGCATACTTATTATACATATTGATATTAATTTTTTCTTCATTTTGTCTCCCTCATCTTTTGATTTATATTTTGACATTGTAATTATACCAAAATATAGATTATTTTTCCATAAGGGGTTTCATCAATTTGAAGTTTTATCCATACTTAACAAGCGATCTAAATATATTGATTTAACTTGTTCATTTGCCAAGGCTCTCTTGGCTGGGGGTAATTTAAGTATTGTAGATAATATGGCTGCCATGACTCTATGACTACTTAATGCTTTATTATCAAATATAAGTTCTTGTAATTGTCCCTTCTCTATGGCCATAAGAACTACTCTATGTACTGAATTTGCAGGAGTAATTATTTTTTCTTTTCTTTTCAAAAGTATTATGCTACTTTTGGGACAATTTCTAGCACAAACTCCACATCCTAAGCACACTTCTTCATCAATTCTAATTATAGCTTTATCCTTTTCTTTTACTTTACTTATTGCCCCTATGGGGCATGCATTTACGCATTTTCCACATCCTACACAAGAATCATAATTAATATTTGGTATAAAGCTAGTGGTTGCTACTGGATGCATATTACCAAATTTTCTAGCTGCTAATAATGCTTCACAGCAACATCCACAACAGTTGCATATAAAACTTACGCCTCTTCTTACATTTTCACCACATTGAACTAAATTATTTTCATATGCTTCATGTAATAATTCTTTACACTCAGATGCATCTATTCGTCTTGCATAATTGTATTTTATTAAAGAGTTTGCTGTCCCATTAAAAGTCATGCATATGTCCATAGGTGCATCACAACCTTTACCCACATGCTTCATTTTATGCCTGCAATAACACATTCCTACTGCTATATGCTCTGCTTCTTCTATTATATTAGTAGCTCTTTCATAATCTAATATTGTCACTTCATTGTCATTACTTAATACTTCTTCTTGTACGAAAACTCTTCCTAGTTTTGTTTCTGATGAATAAAATAAATCCTTTATAAAATCCTCTTCCACATTTAGATATTCATAATAAAGTTCTGATAAAAGTTTTTGATCAATATCATTTCTAGTTCTCATCAAAGCAAATTCTATAAATCCAGCCATTGGTGGAGGAAGTATATACTGTTTTCCTTTATCATCCTCTAAATCTAATAAAATTGCTTTGCTAGCAAGTGTATCAAGTACTTTTAATGCTTCACTTTCACTTACACTCCATATATCGGCCGCCGTTTTTACTCGAAATGCTTTAATTGGCAATTGTGCAACTAATTCAGCTTCTTTTTCTGTAAATAGCATGGCTAATATTTTGTACAAAGTTTTTGAAGGAGGTGCCCCTTGTGGAAATCTATTTAGCCTCTCCTCTAAACCTTTATATGCATTTTTTGCACTTATATGCGACATCTGTATCACCCTTTTATTTTATTTATTATCTAAATTATTGTAAGAAACAAATAATCTTATTCTGCATTATGTAATTATTACTTCTTTTTTTATAATATATTAATCATTCCAATGAATATATAAATATAAAATCCTTACAAGCAAAAAATAAGCTGTCACATAAACAATTAGAAATTGCTCCGTGGCAGCTTACTTTGGTACTTTGCTAGCTGAATATGACTCTAATAAATCATACTCACAGTTTATATATATTTATACTATTATCTTTTTCCTTCCTTTAACAAGCTTTCTATTTGACATAAACATTGTACTTACAATTAATATGACATATAGGACTACCCCCACCACTATAACCATATTATATGTAGGTACTATTTTCCCAAACAATGTATAAATTTCAGGAAAAATATAATACCTATTAAAATTAGTCATATGATAAGGTACGAAGTTCTTAAAGTAATGATTAAATTCAAATTTATTATTAGGTAGCATAGTCATTATACTTAAAATAAATGTAACAACTACTGCTTAAGATAGTATCTGTCCAGCTAATACAGTAGTTAAAAGCGTAACTCCAGCTAAAACTAACATTGCTACATATCCAACTAAAACATTTATTATGTACTGTTCAAAGAATGTAGTACTGTCTGGAGAAAAGAAGTAATTTATACTACTTTGGATAGGTAAATTATTTCTTTCAAATCCAAATGCAAATAGTTTGCATAGTGAAAATATTCCTATTGCAATAACATAAATTACTGTTCCTACTCCTATACCAATAATTACTCTACTTTTAATCAATTCACCCTTACCATATTTAGTGGATATGTATAATTGTTTCATATTTGATATTCTATTATTATAAAAATCACTTATATCTTTATCAGTTAGCTATTCTATTTTTTTATCATAATTTGAACCTATCAAAGTAACTAAAACTGAGTTATATAAATATTTACTTTTATCTTTTCTCTGCACAACATCCTTAATAGTTTTTTCATCTAGTAATATTTTGTGTTCATCTTTTTTTGATTCTTTTAAGTTATCTTTATTTGATATAATCATATTTCTACTTGAATCATATACATCATAATTCTTCATTGATACATTAAATTATTTATACCTTCATAA
>NZ_JWHR01000151.1 GCF_000808015.1 Terrisporobacter othiniensis
GTATATAAACTCATGAAAATATACAAACAACTATAATAAATTTGTAAAAACGTGATTTGATAGAATTATTTTTCACAGATATAATGAACTTATTCAAGCGAAGGGAAGTGAAATAAATGAAAGAAGATTTTAATATAGTAATCAAATATATAAAAAGTTTTAAATCAAGATCAATAGCAATAATGCTTAGTATAATTTTAGGGACATCACTTATTGTGGGGGTAGGTACTTTATCAAGGAGTGCACAACAAGCAGATGTGAATAGAACTAAAAGGGAAATGGGAACTTATCATGTTTACTATAAAGATATAGATAAGAATCAGTTGAAAATAGTTAAAGAGGGAAAGGATATAAAGAATATTGGCATAACTTCTTACTATGCATCTACTGATGTGAATGAAAAGTTACCAATTAATATACTTTATGCCGATAACAATTATTTAAATGATGAATCGGCAATTATAGAAGGTAGATTACCAAAAGGAAAAAATGAAGTAGTCTTAGAAGCATGTATACTAAATAGTATGGGATTGAAGCCTGAAGTTGGACAGGAATTAACTTTTAAACTTTATAACCAAGATAAAACTGAGACTTTTAAAGTTGTGGGAATTCTAAAGGATAGATATAAAGATAAAGTTGTTGGAAGATGCGAAATGTTTTTACATCTTGATGAGAATAAGGTTAGTCAATTTACTGCCAATGTGGAGTTTGATGAAGGAAGTCCCATCAGTAGTGATATAGAATCTATTGCAAATACAGCAAACATAGATTTGAAAGAGCAGGTTGGAGTAAATAAATCTCTGGTACAAGCAGTAGAAGATAACGGTGGAATAGATATGGCTAGTAAAAGTACAGCTATTGCAATGAGTATATTTGCAGGTCTTGTAATTTATAGTATTTACTCCATATCTGTATACCAAAGGATTAGGGATTATGGAATGCTAAGGGCTGTAGGTGCAACTAATTTTAGAGTATTTAGACTTATGGTTTATGAGTTATTAATTATTGCGATAGTATCATTGCCAATTGGAATGCTTCTTGGTATGGGTGGGGCCCAGTTATTCAATAAGTTTGGTGGAAATATAACTGTTGAAGGTAAGTTAGAATCAACACCTTTTGTTATACCAACAGAAGTGATTTTATTATCCGTATCATGTACTTTAGTGGTCATATTAATTATTAGTATATTTACTTATTTTAAAATAAAAAGAATTTCTCCTATTGAAGCTATAAAAGGTAATTTTGGGGCAGAGAGTAAGGTTAAGAAAAGTAATTTTATAATAGCTAAAATAAGTAATCATATATCATCAACAAAAGCAATTTCCATGAAGAATATATTTAGAAATAAAAAAGCTTTTATTTTAATAATGCTATCAATGAGCATAGGTGGCGTATTAGTAATCAGAAACAATTACTCTTATACAATATCTGATACTATGTATGAACAGCAAGCAAAGGGAATGTATTTAAATGGTGATTTTATCATGCAAGTAAACTCTGCCAATGATGAAAGAGTTGGTTTAAGTGATGAAGATATAAAGGAAATTAGAAATACTGAGGGAATAAATGAAGTAAAAACAGCTAGAATTTTACAAAGTAGATTAGTTTTACCTAAAAAAGACCTATTAGAGAAGGATTTTAATAAACAACTCGATTCAGAAGTATATGTAAGAGATGTATTAAATGGAAGTTTAATAGATGACAAAAAAAATGACGCTTATTTAATGAAACAAAAGTTAAAAGGATATAATGATGAGATGTTAAAATCTCTAAAGGATTATTTAGTAAGTGGAAAAATTGATATAGAAAAGATGAAAAAAGAAAATTTAGCAGTAGTATATATGCCTTATATATATGATGATAACGGTATGAAAAGCAAGGTCTTAGGAGGAAATACGGGGACACCTCTTGCTAACATAAAAGTGGGAGATACGGTTACAGTTAAATATCCTAAAGGTAAAATAGAAGATACTCAGAAGTATTGGCAAGGAAAAGATAATTATGACTATGAAGATCATACTTTTAGAGTAGGAGCTATAGTTAATTATCCTTATGCAGATGATAATATGTATACTGGTGATGATGGAATAGATGTTATAGTAAGTGATCAGTATTTAAATAGAATAATGGGTAACAGTAATTATGATGTTGTATATGCAAATATGGACAACAATGCGAATCATAATATGATAAATGAAAAACTAGGTGAAATTGGAAGTAAGGTGCCTGGAACAATAACTACAGATATGACTGAAGATAAAGCCATGAATGAGCGAAGTCTTAAGCAAAAAAAGCTTTTGGATTTTGGTGTAGTAGCAATTATGTTTGCCATAAGTGTATTTAATATAATTAACAATGTAAGTTATAACTTAACTTCGAGAACTAGTGAGTTTGGTATGCTTAGAGCTATAGGAATAAGTGACAAAGATTTCAGAAAAATGATAACTTCTGAAGGATTATTTTACGGAGTGATTTCCAGTGCAATAGTAGTAGTAGCTTCTTTATTAATGCAAATAAGAATGTATAAAACATTTGGATTTGAAACTTATGGTATGGAGTTTGAAGTAAATTATATGATTTATATATTGATTGTTTTAGTAAATATTGCAGTTGGATTGTTAGCAACTTATTTACCCGCTAGAAAAATAAAAGAAAGTAGCATAGTGGAAGCTATAAATATTATAGAATAGAGGAATTGTTATGGTGATATTAGAAACTATTAATTTAGGTAAAATATATGGAAAAAAACAAACAAAAGTAAATGCTTTAAATGATGTTAATTTAAAAATAAATAAAGGTGAATTTGTGGCAATAGTAGGACCAAGTGGAAGTGGAAAAAGTACTTTTTTACATCTAATAGGAGGACTTGAGCGACCAAGTAACGGAACTATAAAAGTTGATGGAAAAGATATATGTTGTTTATCTGATAAAGAGTTAGCTAAATATAGAAGACAGAAAGTTGGTTTTGTATTTCAACAGTATAACTTAATACCAGTTCTTAATGTAAAAGAAAATATAGAATTGCCATTAAAATTAGACAATGTAAAAATAGATAAAAATTATATAGAAGATCTTATGAAATTGCTTGGAATTGAAGGAAGAAAGGGTCATCTACCAAACCAGCTATCAGGTGGTCAACAGCAACGTGTTGCCATAGCTAGGGCACTTGCTGCTAAACCAAGCATAATACTAGCAGATGAACCTACGGGAAACTTAGATAGCAAGACTACGGAAGAAGTTATGGATTTGATGAAAAAATCCATAAAAAAATATAATCAAACCTTAATTATGATAACTCATAATAATGAAATAGCAAAAAAAGCAGATAGAGTTTTATTAATAATAGATGGAAAATTAAAAGATTTAAATCAAGAGGAAAGATAAATTTAATAGTTTTTTTAGAGTTATGAATAATAATTTATAACTCTTTTTTTATGATAGTATGAAAATATAATATTTATAATAAAAATTTAAAAAAATGATAGAAATTGATATAGATTATCGTATTAGTTATTGTAAAAGCTTTTACATATATAAGGAGGAGACAAATTTGCAAGATGAATTAATGATTAAGTATATAAAAAAGAAAAAAGAAAATGGCATGGAGCTTTTGATAGATAATTATAGAGGAATCATAACTGCTGTAGTAAGAAGGCACCTAGGTGTGTTAATAAACTATGAAGAGGAATGCGTAGACGATATATTGTTATCTATTTGGGATAATATAACAAAATTTGATGATAGCAAAAATAGCTTTAAAAATTGGATATGTGCAGTATCTAAATATAAAGCAATAGACTACAAGAAAAAGTATTTATCAAAAGTTGAATATATGGATATTAGCGAAGAGATTTACTATATAGACCAAGAATTATTGAAATCTGAAATAGAAGAAGAAGTGAATGATATATTAAGTCATTTAAATGAAAATGATAGAAAATTATTTAAACAGCATTATTTGAATGGGGAAACTTTAGAAGAAATTGCTGTAAAAAATAATACAAAAATATCAAATTTATATAACCGGTTATCAAGAGGGCGAAAAAAAATAAGAAAAAGTATGATGAGATAAGGGAGGAAAATAATGAAGGATAAGTTTGAAATATTAAATGATGTAAAAATAGACATTGATGAATATAAAGAGATTAAATTTGATGATAATGATGAGATAAAAAGTAGAATGAAATCAAAGATAAAATGTAGAAAATTAAATTATAAAAAAACAATAGTAGCAGCATCTTTAGTAGCTATATTAGGTTGTGGGGTAGTATCAAATGAGACTGTGTGGGCAAATGTGGAAAAAATGTGGTACACAATGCAAAGAATATTAGATTTCAAAAATGAAGAAGTTACAAATTATAAATATGAAATAAATAAGAGTGTAGAAAGTAAAGATATAAAAGTAACATATAAGAATTTGATGATTGATGATGGAAATTTAATAGTTGAAATGGATATAGATGATAGCAAGTTTAATCCACTTGAAGACTTTACACAAAAGCAACAAAAAGAGTGGTATGTAGATAAATGGGGGAATAGAGAAACATTTGTTAGTTTGGGAAATATAGAGGCTTATGTAGATAAAGAAAAACTTCCTATGGTACATGCAGGACAAGCTGATTACGAGAATAAAAAAAGAGATTCAAAAGGAGTAACTAGTGTTGTTTCTATTATTCCTTTAAATGAAATAGAAGAAGATTTTAATATTATAAAAGTAGGAAAAGACAAATTTCCATATACAATAGATAAAGATAAAACATATAATATAACATTGAATGCAAAGAAAATACATTTATCAGCCGAGATGGAAGAAGGAGAAAAAGTAAGTTATGGTGGTGCAATAAGAAGTAATTGGAGTGTAGATATACCTATAAAAGGTGAAGATTTAATAAAAGCTACAGTTAAATATGAGGAGTATAAAATAGATAAAAATATAAAGTTCGATATAGAAGGAATAGAAAAAGAGCTTCATATTGGCAGTCTTTATGTATCACCGATTTATATAAAGCTTAAATTTACTACTGATATAGATGGTTATACTGTGGGAGAGAATCAACATCTTAAAATTAAATTAGAGAATGAAAATGGAAAAGAGTATCAAAATGATTCTCAGACTCCTAAGTTTAATGATGAAAAACAAAGCTGTGAAGTAGAAGTAGAATATAAAAATATTTTTAAAAATAGTAAAAAATTAAAAATTACACCTATAATCACAGAATTTAACAGTAACAAAGTAATAGAGGAAGAATCAATAATAATTAATTTAAAGTAAGTATATATTTAATATAAAATAAATTCATATAGGAGTCTAATACTTTTATTCAGTTTAGCCTCCTATTTTTATGCTTATTAGATATAAATAATGATTATTTTATTTGTTGAGAATTTTATTACAAATTTATAACGAAAATGGATATTTACTAAGATTTTATAACAAAGAATGCACAATACCTTTAAATACAGTTTTTTCATTAAAATTTAAGATATATTTAAGTCAGAGAGAGATTAAAAGAGGGAGGAATCAATTTTTATTAATGAAAATTGAAAAGTAAATATGATTTTTAGTAGCTTAGTATTTTTATTTGCATTTTTACCAATAGTACTTATATTTTATTATTTATGTAATAATAAGTTGAAAAACCTAGTATTATTACTTGCTAGTTTATTTTTTTATGCCTGGGGAGAACCCAAATACGTTTTTTTAATGTTAGGATCCATAGGATTTAATTATATATTTGGACTTAAAGTAGCCTCGGATAAAGTTAAGAAAAAGAAGTTATGGATTATAATAGCTGTGGTTTTTAATATTTCATTATTAGGTATTTTTAAATATAGTAATTTTTTTATAGATAATATTAACAGTTTATTTAATATGAATCTAAACATACCTACAATAGCATTGCCTCTTGGGATTTCATTTTTTACCTTCCAAACCATGAGTTATGTAATTGACGTATATAGACATGATGGAAAAGTTCAAAACAATATTTTTGATTTGGCACTTTATATAAGTTTATTTCCACAGCTTGTGGCAGGACCTATTGTCAGATACGAAACAGTTGATAATCAAATAAGCAATAGAAAACATTCAATGGACAAATTTGCTGATGGTGTTAACAGATTTATAATTGGTCTTGGAAAAAAGGTTATATATTCAAATCAGTTAGGTTTAATTGCAGACAGTGTGTTTGCAGCTCAAGTTTCAGAATTATCAACATTGGAAGCCTGGTTAGGAATAATATGTTATACACTTCAAATATATTTTGATTTTAGTGGATATAGTGATATGGCCATAGGGTTAGGTAAAATGTTTGGATTTGACTTTCTTGAAAACTTTAACTATCCATACATCTCTCAAAGTGTATCGGAATTTTGGAGAAGATGGCATATATCGTTAGGAAGTTGGTTTAGAGATTATGTTTATATTCCTTTAGGTGGTAATAGAGTTTCTCCTATTAAGCAATATAGAAACTTATTTATAGTATGGTCCTTAACAGGAATATGGCATGGTGCTAACTGGACTTTCATGGCATGGGGATTATATTATGGCATATTAATTGCTTTAGAAAAAGCATTTTTAGATAAATTATTGAAAAAATTACCACAAATATTTAGGCATATATATTTAGTGTTGATAGTAATGATTGGATGGGTATTTTTCAGAGCGGAAAATATAACACAGGCAATTGATTTTATAAGAGTTTTAGGTGGAATTGGGGCTAATGGAATATATAATAATTCATTTATTAGTTATATAAATGAATCTGGATTTATTGTGATTTTAGCTATAATTTTTTCAGTACCTGTACTTCCAAAGGTCAAATCAATGTTAGAGTTGAATCATAAAAAACTAGTTGAAAGTAGGTTTATGTATTTTACACATTCAGCGTGTCTAATGTCAATAATGTTTATTATTGTTGTGATATTAGTAAATTCAACATATAACCCATTTTTATATTTTAGATTTTAGGAGAGAGAATCATTATGAACAATAAAAAAGCAAAATATATAGTTATTCCATTTGTTACTGTAATCATGACTATGTTTCTTATTCATATAGTAAGTGAAGATAAAGAGTCTAGTGCATCTGAAAATAGAACATTAACTCAGATACCCACTATAAAGGATATAAAAAAAGAAGACTTTACAAGTAAATTTGAAAATTATTTTTCAGATCAATTTCCTTTTAGAGAAGAACTATCAGAAATATATTCTAAATTACAATTAATGCTTGGAAAAAATAAAATAAAAAATTATTATGTATTAGAAAATAACTGGATTATGCCAACGCCAGCAAAGAAAATATCAGATAAAGCGTTAAAAGATACAGCAAATGAAATAAATGAATTATCTAAAATAGCAATAAATTCAAATAAGAAAGTGTATTATGCTTCTACTCCGCATAAAGAAAGTATGTTGTCGCATTTATATCCTAAATATACAGACGGATTAGAAAATGCTACTATTAATAAAAATAAATTTAAAGATTATTTAGATTTAGATAATATAAACTTTATAGATATAGATGAAGATTTTTTAATTAGATTTAATGAAAATCAAAGAGAAAAATTATACTTCAAAACGGATCATCACTGGAATGGAATAGGCGGATTTGAAGGTTTTAAAACTATTGTTAAACAAATGAATGAAGTGAAAAATGTAAACTGGGATGATTATAAGCAGATAAACTTTGACAGAGGGTATTTTTTAGGAAGTTACAATATGAATTTAAATAAAATAATTGAAGAAGATGAAACGATACCTTACGTTCGTTTAAAAAACAGAGGAAACTACGAGTATTATAAATATGATGGAAAAAAAGAAACTAAAGGAAAAGAAGAAGACTTTGTAGCTATCCGTAGAAATGAAAAAGAAATATTATACGGAGGTGCATATATGCTTGGTAATGCGTGTAATATTTTAAAAATCAGAAATGAAGATTCCTTAACAGATAAGAAAATTCTTATATTAAGAGACTCTTATCAAGCACCTACATCATGGCTATTTGCTGATGTGTTTTCTGAAGTTCAACTAGTAGATCCTAGATATACAGACAAGCTAGGTTTATCTATGGATGATATTATAAGAGATAGTGATGCTGATATAGTAATGTTTATGTATAATTCAACGGATTTCAAATCTATGATAGATGTAATAAAAGACCAAAGAAATAAGCTTTAAAGTATACTATTCGTCAATAATTAGAAAACTCTAAGAAAGTTGCAAAAGAAGCATTAAAAGCAGAAAATATACGACTATACAATATGAACCTGCTATTTATATAAAACTAAGATTTTTATAATTTAACCCTCATAAAGAAGGAAAAATTTAATTCCTAGTTATGAGGGTTAAATATTATTGTTTAGTGAATGCTACAAAACCACAGTCTGTAGGATGATCTATAAAAAGACCATCTTTGTATTTTAATAATAATAGGCAAATAGTAGTATCCCCGCCTGCACATAAAATATTTATTAAACTTATAATTAATATTAAGGAATTTCCTGTAAAAAAAGAAATAATAAATACTAAAATTCCTAATATAAGAAGTGGCATAATTCCACCAGTAAGATAAGAGTTAAAGTCTAAAGGCTCTTTACAATGGCAATAAGGAGTAAAAGATTTCCACATAACTCCGAACACAATACTTTTAAATCCTCCCTTACAAAAGAAGCTCCAAGCAACTCCGTGTAAAATTTCATGAATAACAACAGAAGCAATTATAGAAAATGAATATAATAAAAGAGTGTTTGGTGTAAACTCAAAGAAAATACTATCCCATTTATTTATATAAATAATAAAACAAATAAGAGCTATAGGACCAGCAGTAAGTAGTGAATAAATATTAGCTTGCTGAACAGTAATTATACCTAGATTTTCTTTATATCCTTTGTTTATCATTTCCTCCCTAATTGATTCAAATCTTTTTATTTCTTCTTGTTTTTTCAAATCTTTTTCATTAATAGTATCAGACATAACAAACCCCTTAAAAAATACTTTTCACTGAAATTATAGCATATCTAATACAATTCCTACTTGAATTTTTAACTAAATAAATTGGGAAAATAGAATAAAAGGAGGGTGAAAGATGTTTATTCTTTAAAGGATTATATTTTTAAAAAGAGAGTTGAATAATTTCAACTCTCCTAAATTAATTGTATTCTATTTTCTATCCATTTGCTTATTTCTGTAACTATATCGTCTTTGATTAATTCGTCTAAAAGTTTGTGATACAAACCATTTAAAATTCTAATTTCTTTATCTTTAGAAATTATATTATTAAATAAAAACCTACTATCTTCACAATCAGTTATTGCATCCATAGATCCGTGGAATATTAAACAAGGATATTTAAATTTATATAAATATTCAAGAATGTGCGAACAACTTTTTTTGAGAGCATGATAAAGACCTACAGTTACTTGTTTCAGAACTAATTCATCCTCATCATAAGATTGAATAAAATCGTAATCATGACTCAAGTTATGAATACTTCCCACAGAAACAAAGTCAAAATCACTATCATATTCATTGGAATTGCAATTTGTATAATTACCATAATCACAAACTAGAGGACTGCAAAATATCATACCATTTACTAAGTTATCATATTGTCCTCCTAGAATACTCATTATATGTCCTCCCATGCCTTGACCTAAAATAAATAAAGGAAGACTGGGATTTTCTTCTTTAATTAAATCAATAACAATTTTTAAATCTTTTGCAAATGTATGAACATCATCTACATATCCTCTTTTACCGTCTGAATCACCGTGTCCTCTGTGGTCATATCTATATATATTAAAATTATTTGCAACAAATTTGCTAGTGATATAATCGTATCTTCTATAGTGCTCTGCTAATCCATGCAGGATCAAGATAGTAGCTTTAGGACTATTTACTAATTCTTTTGCACATTTTAAATAAGTATTATCAAATGATTTAACCCAAAAATCTACTGTTGTAACACTCATATATTTCACTCCCCAAGTTTTATAATAAATCCTAAAAAAGCATAGGACTAACAATATATTACTATTCTATAAAGGGCAATGAATACCCTTTTTTTTTTATTATGATTTATTTTTTATTCTTTAAAATATTGTTTATGTTAGAAAAAAGTGGTACAGTTAAAATATAAATACGAATAATTATAAGGTTATTTGGGAGGTATGTTCGTTTGAGGGAAATTGATTCAAAAATAATAACTAAAGAGGTTAAGAAGCTTTGTATTGAGGGAAATATATTTCTTGGAGATGATGTAATAAAATCTTTTGAGAAAAATTTAGAAAAAGAAGAAAGTGAATTAGGAAAAGATATATTAAGAATATTGATAGAAAATGCTCAAATAGCTAAAGAAAGTCATACACCTTTATGCCAAGATACAGGAATGGCAGTGTTCTTTGTGGAGGTTGGTCAGGAAGTTATGATAAAGGGCCATACTTTAACAGAAGCTATTAATAAAGGTGTAAGTGAAGGATATACAGAGGGATATCTTAGAAAATCTGTAGTAAGCCCCATTACTAGAATAAATACAAAGGATAATACTCCTGCCATAATTCACTATGAAATGGTGAAGGGGAATAAAATCAAAATTCAATATGCACCAAAAGGCTTTGGAAGTGAAAATATGAGTCAGCTAAAAATGTTAAAGCCTTCTGATGGAATTGATGGTGTGAAAAAATTTATAGTGAAGGCTGTAAGTGAAGCAGGACCTAATCCATGTCCTCCAATAGTTGTGGGAGTAGGTATTGGTGGAACAGTAGATAAATGTGCCCAAATTGCTAAGAAAGCTCTATTTAGAAATATTGGTCAGCATAATGAAGATGATACAATAGCGGATTTAGAAAGAGAAATGATTGAAAAAATCAATGATTTAGGAATAGGACCTCAAGGTCTTGGAGGAAATACCACAGCACTTTCAGTGAATATTGAAACTTTCCCAACACATATAGCAGGACTTCCTGTTGTGGTTAATATAAATTGTCATGCTGCTAGACATAAGCAAGTGATTATATAGGAGGGGAATATGATAGAGATAAAAGCACCTTTTAAAAATGAAGATATAGAAAAGTTAGTTTGCGGAGATATAGTAAAACTTAGCGGTGTAATTTATACGGGTAGAGACGCAGCTCATAAAAGAATGATAAATGCAATAAATAACAGAGAAGAATTACCTTTTGATGTGAATGGAGCAGGAATTTATTATGTAGGCCCATCACCTAGAAAAGAGGGTCAAATAATTGGTTCAGCAGGACCAACAACAAGTTATAGAATGGATGACTTAACAGTACCTTTATTAGATAGGGGACTAAAAGTTATGATAGGTAAAGGGAAAAGAAGTGAAGAAGTAATAAACTCTATGATAAAAAATAAAGCTGTATATTTGGCGGCCATTGGAGGCGCTGGAGCATATATTTCTAATGCTATTAAAAAATGTGAAATAATAGCTTATGATGACTTAGGACCAGAGGCAGTAAGAAGACTAGAAGTAAAAGATTTACAATTAATTGTAGCCATAGATTGTTATGGTAACAATATATATGAAAAAGGAAGAGCAATGTTTGCAAAAACATCGGAATAAATCAGAACTAATAAAGGAGAACTAGAATGGGAAACAAAAATTTTGCACAGTTAGCATTAGAAATGCATGAAAATCATGGAGGAAAGGTAAGCATACAAAGTAAAGTAGAAGTAAAATGCAAAGATGATTTATCTATTGCATATACTCCAGGTGTTGCAGAACCTTGTTTAAAAATAAAAGAAAATCCAGAAGAGGTTTATAAATATACTTGTAAAAGTAATATGGTGGCAGTAGTTAGTGATGGAACAGCAGTTTTAGGACTTGGTAATATAGGTGCTGCTGCTTCAATTCCTGTTATGGAAGGTAAATCAATATTATTTAAAGAATTTGGAGAAGTAGATGCTTTTCCTATTTGTATAAATACTATGGATATTGATGATATTGTAAAAACTGTTAAATTACTGGAACCAGTTTTTGGAGGAATTAATTTAGAAGATATAAACTCTCCTAGATGTATAGAAATAGAAAATAGATTAAAAGAAGAATTAGATATTCCAGTGTTCCACGATGATCAACATGGTACAGCAATAATTGTTTCTGCTGGAATTTTAAATGCAGCAAAATTAGCAGGAAAGAAAATAGAAGATTTAGAAATTGTTATAAATGGAGCAGGTTCTGCAGGAATGGCAATTGCTAAAATGTTAATTAATTTAAATGTAAAAAATGTAGTTTTATGTGATATAAATGGTGCGATTCATGAAAATTCTAAAGATATTAATTGGGCACAAAAAGAAATGCTAAAAGTAACTAATAAAAACAATGAAGTAGGAACTTTGGTAGATATTATTAAAAATAAGGATGTATTTATAGGTGTTTCTGCACCAAAAATGGTTACAAAAGAAATGGTAGCAACTATGTCAGATAAAGCAATAGTATTTGCTATGGCAAATCCAACTCCAGAAATATTCCCAGACGAAGCTAAAGCAGGTGGAGCATTTATAGTAGGTACTGGTCGTTCAGATTTCCCTAATCAAGTTAACAATGTTCTTGCTTTCCCCGGAATTTTTAGAGGAGCTTTAGATGTTAGAGCAAGAGAAATAAATGAAGAAATGAAAGTTGCAGCAGCTTATGCCATAGCAAATGTAGTTAGTGAAGATGAATTGACTCCAGATTACGTACTTCCAGACGCTTTCAATAAAAATGTAGTAAAGAATGTGGCAAAAGCAGTAAGAGAAGCTGCTATAAAAACTGGTGTGGCAAGGATAGAAAAATAAATTAATATAAAAATAAAAATATTTTGATTTGAAAAAAATAAATTTAAGTACTACAATTAAAATAAATTCAAAAGTTTTACCTAGGGGTGCCCTAAAAGGCTGAGAGATGGAAACATTAACCCTTATACCTGATCTGGATAATACCAGCGTAGGAAAGAGTAGAGTGTTATATAATGAAATATGTGAACTTTTACATATGATATGTGATTACTACAAGCTTTACCTACGGGTAAGGCTTTTTTATATTGAAGGAAATTATATGTTATCTGCTCTGTGGATAACATATAATTTCCAACTTTGTGACTTGAACAACGAGCGAAGCCGTTGGCGATATGAGCGAAGCGAATTTTTTATTGAAATAAAAAGTGAGGAGGTGTAACGATGAAGATAAATGGAAAGGTAGTAGAATTCCAAAATAATAAAACTGTATTAGATTTATTAAATGATTACGACTTAAACAAAGATAGGGTTGTAGTAGAGATAAATTTAGAAATATTAGAAAATGAGCAGTATGAAACTTATATATTAAAGGAACATGATGCAATAGAAATTATTAGCTTTATTGGTGGTGGTTGATTTGAAAATATTTGTTAATGAAATAGAAAAAGAAGTTGAAGATAATATAAGTGTTTTTAAAGCTAAGAATATTTTCAATAAATGCAGTGATGTTGTAGTCTTGAATGGTTTTCCTATTAAAGAAGATGAAATATTAAAAGAAAATGATAGAGTAACTTTAATAGAAAAAGGGAAGAAACCATCTATGAATGAACTAGAAAACCTTATGATTGCAAGGCATACACCGAAAGTGCATGAAAAGTTAAAAGAAGGAAAGATAGCTATTTTAGGTCTAGGAGGACTTGGATCGAATATAGCCATTTCGTTGGCTAGAATAGGTGTAGGTAAGTTAATTCTAGTTGATTATGATGTTGTAGAGCCTTCCAATCTAAATAGACAGCAATATTTTATTGATGATATTGGAAAGTACAAAACAGAGGCCATGAAAGAACATTTAGATAAAATTAATCCTTTCATAGATGTTGAAATACATAATGCTTATATTACTAGAGAAAATATTAATTTTTTACATGAAGTAGATATAATACTTGAAGCTTTTGATGATCCAAATTGTAAAGCTGAAATAAGTAATTTTGTTTTACTTCATATGAGAGATAAATATTTAATAGCATCTTCTGGTATGGCAGGATATTACGATTCAAATATTATTATAACTAAGAAAATAAGAGATAAGTTTTATATATGTGGTGATTTTGTACATGAAGCAAAAGAAGGTGAGGGGTTAATGGCGCCTCGTGTGGCTATTTGTGCAAATCACATGGCAAATTTGGCAAGTAAAATACTTATAGATTATATCTAGGGGGATAAATTAATGGATAAATTAATATTAGGTGGGCACGAATTCAATAGCAGACTTTTAATTGGGACAGGAAAATACGGATCTAATGAAATACTTCCAAAAGTAATAGAAGAAAGTGGTAGTGAAATAATAACTATGGCACTAAGAAGAGTTGATTTAGACAACAGCAATGAAAATATTCTTACATATATACCAAAAGAGATGACAATTCTTCCAAACACATCAGGTGCAACAACGGCTGAAGAAGCAGTAAGAATAGCAAGAATATCTCGTAGAATGGGATGTGGAGATTTTATAAAAATAGAGGTAATATCAGATACTAGATATTTATTACCTGACAATGAAGAAACAATAAAAGCTACTAAAATCTTAGCAGATGAAGGATTTGTAGTACTTCCATATATGAGCCCTGATTTATATGCAGGAAGAAGATTAATAGAGGTAGGAGCAGCAGCAGTTATGCCACTTGGCGCACCAATTGGTTCTAATAGAGGGCTTAAAATGAAAGAAATGATAAAAATAATGATAGAAGAATTGGATATTCCTATTATTGTTGATGCAGGAATAGGTAAGCCTTCTCAAGCTATGGAAGCTATGGAAATGGGAGCGGCAGCAGTTTTAGTAAATACAGCAATATCATCAGCAGGTGACCCTGTAGCTATGGGAAAAGCTTTTAAAATGGCAGTAGAAGGTGGACGTGCAGCATTTCTTGCAAAAACTGGAGCTGTATCAGAATTTGCGAATGCATCATCTCCTCTTACTGGTTTTTTAGGGAACTTATAGGAGGGATATAAAATGAGTTTTTATGAGGTAATTGAAAAATATAGATATTTTGACTTTGATAGATATTTTGAGAAGGTAAGCGATAGAGATGTACTTAGAAGCTTATCAAAGGATAAGTTAAATCACGAAGATATACTTAATTTACTTTCGCCAATAGCAAGAAAACATTTAGAATCTATGGCCCAAAAAGCTAGTAAATTAGCATTACAATACTGTGGAAAAACTGCTACTTTATATACTCCTATTTATATTGCAAATTATTGTGAAAATCACTGTGTTTACTGTGGTTATAATTGTCATAGTGGAATAAAAAGAAAAAAATTATCTTTAGAAGAAGTAGAAAAAGAAGGGGAAGCAGTTTCGGCTAAGGGCTTTAAACATATTATTGTTTTAACTGGAGAAAGTGAAACAATGTCGAGTATTGAATATATAGGTGATGCAGTGGAGATTTTATCAAAAAAATTTCCATCAATAGCAATAGAAGTTTATCCTATGGATGTGGAAGGATATACCCACTTAGTTTATAAGGGTGCAGATTCACTAACTATATATCAAGAAACTTATGATGAGGAAGTTTATAAAAAAGTACATATAAAAGGACCTAAGGCCGATTATAGATTCAGGCTAGATGCACCAGAAAGAGGAGCTATCGCAGGAATGAGATCTTTATCAATAGGTGCATTACTTGGTCTTAGTGACTTTAGAAGAGATGCGTTTTTCTCAATTCTACATGGGGAGTATTTGAAAACAAAATATCCTCATATAGAACTAGCATACTCTGCTCCAAGAATCAGACCCTTTAAAGGAAGTTTTAGTGATATAGTAGAGGTTGACGATGCTACAGAGTTTCAAATTTTAACTGTTATGAGGTTATTTGATCCTCATGCAGCATTAAATGTTTCAAGTAGAGAAACTTTAGATATGAGAAAACATTTAATGCCTCTTGGAGTTACAAAACTAAGTGCAGCAGTATCAACAGATGTGGGAGGTCACTCTCAGGGAGAAGAAAATACAGCTCAATTTAAAACAAATGATGATAACAGTATTGAAGAAGTTGCTAATATGCTGAAGTCTATTGGATACCAATATGTATTTAAAGATTGGGTGAGATTTTAATGTACTTGATAACTAATAGACATTTATGTGATGAAAATCATTATTTGAAAGTTATTGATGAGGCTATAAATAGTGGCATAAAGAATATTATCTTACGAGAAAAAGATATGAGTGATGATGAGTTAACTGATTTATATTGGAAGGTTGTAAATAAAACAAATTATTCCGATGATAAGTTTAATTTAATTATTAATAGTAATTTAAATTTATACAAAAAACTTAATTTTAGTGGTATTCATCTACCTTTTGAAAATTTTTTAAAATTAATAAAAGAAGGATTTATTTTTGAGGAAAATAAAATTTTAGGCTTATCTTTGCATAGCGTAAGTGAAATTAGTGATTTAGAAAGAATAATTAAAAATAATCATTTAAATGTAGACTATATAACATTGTCACATATATACGAAACTAAGTGTAAGAAAGACTTAAAACCTAAAGGAATAAATATTTTAAAAGATGCTAAGAAAATCACTAATATTAAAATTGTAGCATTAGGAGGCATATTACCTTGTAATGTTAAAGAAGTTCTAAACTATGCAGATGATTTTGCGATTATGAGTACTTTATTTACATGTGGAAATGTTGAATTGAAAATAAAGGAATATATAAAAGAGATAAGTGTTACAACATATAGATGAAATTTATAAATGACTATAAAGTATTGATTATTTCTATATTAATTTACCTAAATAAGACAAATTTGTTATAATGAGATGAATTGAGAAGCTCAATTATTAAAATATCTTATAATAAGGAATGTAGCTGGAGGGATAATCATGAAAATGAACAAAAGATTTAAAGTTTTATCAATAGGAATGTTATTAGTTGTAACATTAAGTTCTGCAATAGGATGTTCTTCAAAGGGAAGTGGAGAGTCGTATAATGAAATAGACTCAGCAAAAACAATAGAACTAGTAAATGAAACTAAAGAAACATTAGTAATAGATGTTAGAGGTGCTGATGCATACGCAAAGGGACATTTAGCTAATGCGATAAACATACCTTTTGATGAATTTGAGGGGAAAATAAGTGATTTAGAAGGGTATAAAGATCAAACTATAGTATTAATATGTAATACGGGGAATAAAAGTGGTAAAGCAGGAAAAATGTTAGTAGATAAAGGATTTACTAAAGTTTACAATGCAGAAGATGGAATGGAAGAATATGATTATGATACAGTTACATATACAAATGTAACTGGAAGTGAATTTGAAAAATTAGCAGCAGAAAAAACAGATGCAGTTGTTTTAGATCTTAGAGATGCTAAAGATTTTGAAAAAAGCTCAGTAGAAAATGCAGTAAATATACCAATGGATGAATTTGAAGCAAAAGCTAGTGAGAAATTAAAAGATAAAAATCAAGAGATATTATTATACTGTAATACTGGAAATAGAACTTCTGAAGCATCACAAATTTTAGAGAAAAATGGATATACTAATGTTGTTAATTCAATAGATGGTGTAAAAGAATATGAATTTAAATTAAAATAAGTTAAAAAGAAATGTCGCGCTATAAATTAGTGTGACATTTTTTATATATAAGGAAATTATACTGCTTTCAAATTTATGAGAACATCGTGAAATTAAGTAATATCCACAAATGTTGAGATGTAAAAAGTCGATTTTTGACCAACGGAGTTGCCTGAAGTGGCAACAAAATGATTCTCCAACAGGTTGCTTAAAGGTATCTCATTTGAGTAAATAATTTATCCGAAGTGATAACGATAATATATCGTTGACGATATATTTCTCAATTTTGGCCACATGAGCGAAGCGAATTTTTTATTAAGAAATTAAATTAATATGAAGTTTAAAAAGATATAATAGAATAAAAATATTCGAAAATTAACAATTTTTTGATTCATAGATATTTGAAAATTTATATTGAAAATAAGTATAAAAAATAATACTCTTATAATATAGCTAATTATATAATTTAATTTTAATATTTTTTAAACTATATAATAAAGCAAACTAATATTTTAATGTAAAGGGTGGATATAAACATGACTGAAACAATAAATGCTGTAGACAGAATATTAGATATAATAATGTTTTTATATAGCAAGAGGAAAGAAATGGGGATAACTGAAATAAGCAAAGAATTGGGTCTGTCTAAAAGTACTATACATAGGAATTTAGCTACATTAGAAAATAGAGGATTTGTAACCCAAAATCCAGAAACAGGGAAGTACTGGCTAGGATTAAAGTTTTACTCTATTGGAATGGCAGTAGGACAAAAAATTTCGATAAAGGAAATTACTAAACCTTTTGTTGAAGAGTTAAATAAAGAATTTAATGAAGTTGTATCAGTAAGCGTTTTATCAGATCACAGTCAGAATTCCCTGAACTGTATAGTTGTTTATAAAAACTGTGGCAAAACTAGGTTACAGACAGTTAATACTTATGAAGGTAGTATAATGGATATACATTGTTCTGCAGCAGGAAAATGCTTGTTAGCTTTTAATAATGAACTGATAAATGAAGAAAAATTTAATGATCTAAATGTTAAAAAATATACAAATAAAACTATAATTAGTTGGGAAGAATTAGAATATGAGTTGAAAAAGATTAAAGAAAATGGATATTCAATTGATGATGAAGAATATGAAGTTGGACTTATTTGTATAGCAGCTCCAATACTTAATAGCGAAGGTGAGGCAATAGCAACTATAAGTTTATCAGGTCCTGTTTATCGTGTGAAAACAGATGATTTTGATTATAGAGTAAAAAGAGTTATAGAAACAGCAAAATTAATATCAGAAAATATAAAATAATAGATAATTAAAAGAACTTTAAATTTGTTAAAAAATTAGGGTTCTTTTTTTTGTGCAAAAAAATTTTACGAATTTTTGAATTATGGTTGCTATTTAAAATATATGCTGATACTATGTAAGTATAAAAATGGAAAGATATTCCTGATAACGGAACAACTAAAAATAATTTTAAAAAAATAAATATATAAATTATCTAAAATAATACAATTATTTTTTTAAAATGTAAAAAAGCGGAACACTGTTTTGGAAATAGGAATTATCACCATAAATTTACTTAATGAAATATGACAAGCAAGAAATAAAAAACTTGAAGGGGGATAAAAATGGAGAAACTTAAAATTAACATTTCAAGATGTAAAGGTTGTCACATTTGTGTAAGTGTATGCAAAAAGGGAGCTATAAGTATTGCAAAAGAAATGAGTGCAAAGGGTTATCATACTATTGAAGTTGATGAAGAAAAATGTGTTCAATGTGGAGCTTGTTATAAGATGTGTCCAGACTATGTGTTTGAAATATTATAAAAAAAGGGGGAAATACAATGGCAAAAGTTTTAATGAAAGGTAATGAAGCCTTCGCAGAAGCTGCCATGAGGGCAGGTTGTAGATTTTTTAGTGGTTACCCAATAACTCCTCAGACGGAAATTTTAGAGTATATGTCTTGGAGAATGAAAGAGTTTGGTGGAGAATTTGTCCAAACAGAGTCTGAAGTAGCTGGTATAAATATGGTTTTTGGAGCAGCAGCAACAGGTGCAAGAGCTCTTACTACTTCATCTGGGCCAGGATTTTCTTTAAAACAAGAAGGAATATCTTATCTTTGTGGAAGTGATTTACCAGCAGTAATAGCAAATGTTATGAGAATAGGATCAGCTTTAGGGAATGTATTTCAAGGTCAAGGTGATTATTGGCAAATGACTAGAGGTGGAGGTCATGGAGATTATAGAACTATAGTATTAGCGCCTGCTAGTGTTCAAGAAAACGCTGACATGGCTTATGAAGCATTTGATTTAGCTGAAAAATATACACATCCAGTTATCGTGGCTTCAGATGCGGCAATAGGTCAAATGGTTGAAGCAGTAGAATTACCGGAATACAAGGAACATGATATAGATAAATACGATTGGGTTATAAGAGGTAGAAAACCAGGAGAAAAGAAAAGAGTACTTGAAAATACATATTATGCTATGGGAGCAGATAATTATAAAGAATATTTGCTAGATAAATATAGAACTATAGAAGAAACTGAACAAAGATGGGAAAGTGTTCAAACTGAAGATGCAGAGTTAGTTTTAGTTGCTTATGGAATAAGCTCTAGAGTTAGTAAGGAAGCAGTAAAAATGGCTAGGGGTGAAGGTATAAAACTAGGTCTTATAAGACCAAAAACATTATGGCCATTCCCTAAAAAAGCATTTGATGCTTTAGGTGAAGATGTAGTTGGATTTTTAAGTGTAGAAATGAGTATACTTGGTCAAATGGTAGATGATATAAAATTAGCTACTTTAAATAAGTACCCAGTTGAATGCTATAACGAGTTTGCTAATGTACCTGATTCTGAAATAATTGTTCAAAAAGCAAAAGAAATGTTATCTAAGTATGAAGGGGGAGTTAAATATGAGTTATAAGATACCGAATGCAATAACTTCTAATGAAAGTGGTTGGTGTCCAGGTTGTGGTCATGGTATAGTGGCTAGACTAATTGCTGAAGTGGCGGAAGAGTTAGAAGTTGAAGATAGAGTTGTCATGGTAAGAGATGTGGCATGTGGTGCTATGGTTAGTGGAGTTGTTGAATTTAATAATATTGGTGGAGCACATGGTAGACCTATTATTACAGCATGTGGTGCAAAAAGGGCTAGAAAAGACTCCATTGTAATAGCTCATCCTGGAGATGGTTCAGCTTACTCTATAGGGATAGAGAGTACTATACATGCAGCTTTAAGAAATGAAAATATATTAGCTTTGATAGTTAATAATAGTGTATTTGGAATGACAGGAGGACAAATGTCACCAGCCACATTAATTGGTCAAAAAACAACTTCTTCTCCAAAAGGAAGAGATAAGGATTACAACGGTTCACCATTTGATGTGGTAAAAACATTAAAAGAATATGATATAGCTTATTTAGCTAGAGGGTCTGTAGATAGTCCAGGAGAAGTTACAAAAGCAAAAAAATACATAAAAAAGGCTATAGAAAAACAAATGAGGGGAGAAGGATTCTGTTTAGTAGAAATACTAAGTCCTTGTCCAACTAACTGGAATAAAACTCCTGTGGATAGTTTGAAAATGATAAAAGATCAACAAAAAGTATTTTATCCTGTAGGTGAATACATTGATAAAGGAGGGAATTTATAATGGCTGAAATTATATGTGCTGGTTTTGGGGGGCAAGGTGTTCTTGTAGCCGGTATGATTATAACTTATGCAGGAATGGATGAAGGTAAAAATGTAACATGGTTTCCATCTTATGGGGCTGAAATGAGAGGTGGAACAGCAAATTGTACTGTAAAAATAAATAAGGATGAGATTGCCAGCCCTTATTCTAAAAAATTGGATATTCTAATTGCGTTAAATGAAGTATCTATTAATAAATTTGAAAATCAATTAAAACCAGGAGGTACTTTAGTAGTAAATAGTTCTTTAGTATCTGAAAATAGAGATTATAGAGATGATATAAATGTTGTTAAAGTAGATGCAACAAATATTGCAAATGAACTTGACAATCCACGAGGAATGAATATTGTGGCACTTGGGGCAATGGCTAAGTCTACTGGATTGTTTGATACTGAGTATTTAAAAAAGTCAATTGATAAATTCTTTGCAGATAAAGGAAAAGTTAATCCTAAAAATGCCCTTTGTTTTGATAGAGGAGTTAGCTGTGTATAGTTGGAGGTAAATAAAATATGGATATATTTAAATTATTGAGACCTAAAAAAGTTGCAGTTATAGGAGCTAGTGAAAAGTCTGGATTTGGAGGAGATACTTGTAGAAATATAATAAAGTATCAATCTAATATAGATAATGTTTATTTTGTAAATCCAAAACAAGAAAGTATAATGGGGAAGAAATGTTACAAAAGTATAAGTGAAATAGATGATGAAATAGATCTTGCAGTTATTTGTACTTCTCAAAAAACAGTAGTACCTCTACTAAAAGAAGCTAAAACTAAGGGAGTTGGAGGAGCTGTTGTTTATGCGAGTGGATATTCAGAAGTTGGAGATGAAGAAGGCAAAGAGCAAGAACGAAATCTTATAGAAGCAGCTAAAGAGTTAGATATAGCTGTAATGGGACCTAACTGTGGAGGATATATAAATTTTATAGATAGCACATTTAGTTTTGCATTTGTTGGAGATTATGCAAACAAAAAAGGTAAAATAGGATTTATATCTCAAAGCGGTCAGTTTTGTATAGATATGCTGAAAAACCCAGAAATGAAGTATTCTTATGCTATATCTGCTGGAAATAGTAGAATAGTTCAAATGGAAGATTATATGAATTTTTTACTTGAGGATGAGGATACAAAAGTAATAGCAATGTACCTAGAAGGAGTAAAAAATCCTATTAAATTTGAAGAATGCCTAAGAAAAGCTGCTCAGATAAAAAAACCAATTGTAATTTTAAAGGCAGGAAGAAGTCCTAAGGGGCAAGAAACAGCTGCTTCTCATACGGGAAGTATGGCAGGTAGTGATAAAACGTACGATGCAATATTTGAAAAATTTGGTGTAATAAGAGTTGACGATATGCAAGACTTAAGAAGTACTTCGGCAATACTTGCTACTCTTAAGACACTACCTAAAAATAATAAATTTGGGGCTATGTGTGTTTCAGGTGGAGAAACAGCAGTATCAGCAGATACAGGTTATATGTATGGAATAGAGTTTCCAAATTTCTCTCATGAAACTCTAGAAAAATTATCAAAACTATTACCACCATATGCAACACCAAGAAATCCATTGGATATGACATCTACATTAGCTTATAACACTGATAGATTTGCTGATGGAATTACGGCAGTTATGAGTGATGAAAATGTAGATATGTGTTTAATTGGATTTACAATATCAGAAAATGTTACAGTATCGAATGAAATTATGTTTGAAGGAATAAAAAAAGCATCAGAGAGAATGGATAAGCCAATTGCTTTAATGAGTTTTATGGAGACATCAAGAAATAAAGAATTTGTAGAAAGATTTATTAATATAGGCATACCAGTATTACCAACGACAAAATATGGATTCAGCGCATTAAAACATTTAGTTGAATTTGTAGAATACACATCAGAGGATAAAGATCTTGAGCTTGCAATACCAGATATGACAAATAAAAAAGAAACAATAGCATTAAGTGAATATGCTAGTAAAAAAATGCTTTCTGATTACGGAGTTAATGTAGATTTAGGAATGATAGTTACAAGTAAAGAACAAGCGATATGTGAAGCAAATAAAATTGGCTATCCACTTGTAATGAAAATTGAATCGGCGGATATACTTCATAAATCAGATGTTGGAGGCGTTAAGCTGAATATTAGAAATGAAAAAGAAGTTAAAAATGCTTATGAGGAAATAATGAGTAGTGTATCAGAAAAAGCACCTAAAGCTAAAATAAATGGAATACTAATGCAAAAAATGCTTAACAAAGGTACTGAGATGATAGTTGGATTAAACAATGATCCACAATTTGGACCTATGATTCTAGTTGGCATGGGTGGTGTATTTGTAGAAGTGTTTAAGGATGTATCCTTATATCCAGTACCATTAAACAAAAAGGAAGCAGAACATATGATAAAATCTCTGAAATCTTTTAAATTATTAAATGGTTATAGAGGTGGAGATGTGGCTGATATAGATGCATTAACAGAAATGATAGTAAGCATTTCTGACTTTGCATACAAAAATAAAGATAATATTAAAGAGTTAGATATAAACCCACTTTTTGTATATCCTGAGGGAGAAGGCGTTGGAATAGCTGATGCTCTTATAGTTTTAAATCAATAAACTTAATTAAATGAGTTTAGAAATAAATGAATAAATCTATAAAATTTTGGGTTAGTGAATAACATGGAGGGATGTTATGGATAAAAAAGAAAAAAACATTGTTAAGCGTAAACCAACGCCTGCTGAATCGATTATAGGAGTATTATTCTTATTAGTAATAATAGTTGTAGGCAGTGTTATTATGAAATTGTCTGTAGAGCTAATGTTTGTTTTAGGTACTTTATTTGTTGGATTCATAGGTAAGAGATGCGGGTTTACATATAAAGAAATTAAAAAAGGTATGTTGGACTCTGTAGCCGATAATGCGGAAATACTTGTAATAATGTTAGGTATAGGTTTCTTAATAGGAAGTTGGATTTATTCAGGCACAGTTCCTTGTATGATAGGATGGCTTGCTAATTTAATAAGTGTAAAGTATGTATTAGTTTTATCCTTCTTATTCTGTGCAATAATAGCTGCTATAATAGGAACTTCTAGTGCAACTATGGGTACTATAGGAGTTATAATGCTTGGCGTTGCAACAATACAAGGTGTATCTCCTGGAATAGCTGCAGCTGCAGTTATATGTGGATCTTTCTTAGGACAAATAACATCAGTAGTATCGGATATGGTTAACTGGAATTCAAGTATAACAGGTAACACTACTCAATCAACAGTTATGCTTTGTTTACCAGCAGAAGCTATAGGAGTTATAGTATCACTAGTATTTTTCTTTATAGTAGGTTTAAGATTAGATTCAGCTGCAACTCCAGAGTCTGTAAATCAAATAAAATTATTAGTAGATACAGTTTTTATAAGTTATAAATCATCAATTATAGTTTTATTACCTGTAATAATATTATTCTTTATGGTAATAAAAAAATGTGATGTTATACCAACTTTATTTGTATCAGGTATAGCTGCATTGTTAGTAGGAATGTTATATCAAGGTTTTTCTATAAATGATGCATTTTCAGTAGCTTATGGTGGATTTAATCCAGAAATGCTTAATTTAGCAGAAGGAACTGAGTTAATGCCAGAGTTCCAAAACCTTATTACTAGAGGTGGGATGATGTCTATGGCAGATTTCTTAATATCAATTCCATTGATGATGGCTTATGTAGGAACTTTATCAACAATAGGTGCGGCTCAAGTTATATCAGAGACTTTCTTAAAGGATGTAAAAAGACCAGGAAATGCAATTGCAGTAAATACTATTTCATCATTATTTCTATGTGCAGCTACAGGTAGTGTAATGGCACCTGGAATGTTAGGATCTAGAATGTTTACTAGTGTATATGAAAAAGCAGGAATAAGTCGTAGAAATATGGTAACAGCATTTCAGTTTTCTTGTACTAATGGGGTACTTTTATTCCCTTGGTGTGCAGTAACAATGTATGCTCAAAGTATAGTGGGTATAGAAGCTATACAATGGATACCATATTTAACTTTGGTGTATGTTCCAATAATAGTTAATATTATATTTGGCTATTTAGGAATAGGTATAATTAAGCTTAAAGATGATAAAATTGCAGAACCAGTTTCAATATGAAAATAGGCCCAAATTCTACCCTTTATATAGATTATTCCCTGTAGGCTTGTATAAATCTGCAGGGAATGACAATTAAAGATTTCCATTACTTTTACTTAAATTGAGGTGAAGCTGGGGGATGGATAATAAGAGCATGGACAAGAGATACAAATTTTCGTTTAAATTTTCTTTATTTATATTATTAATCATATCGATGATTTTAACTTTAGGAATTTCATTTTCAGTACCAACATCAGTATTATTGCTTATAATTTTAATATTTCTTTTCGTAATATCATTGTTAAATAAAGTACCTTATAAAGATATTGAAGCAGCAATGATAAATGGTGTTAAGAGTGTTAACAACGCAATAATAATACTTTTATTAGTAGGAGTAATTATTGCTACGTGGATAAAAAGTGGTATAGTACCCATGATAATATACTATGGACTAGATACTCTAAATCCAGATATATTATTACCTATAACTTTTATACTTTGTGCCATAATGTCTATTTGCACTGGTAGTTCATGGGGAACATGTGGAACGATTGGTATTGCATTTGTAAGTATAGGAGAAAGCCTTGGCGTACCAACATATGTAATAGTTGGTGCAGTAATATCAGGAGCAACAGTAGGTGATAAAATTTCACCACTATCAGATACTACCATAGTAGCATCTAGCATAGCAGAAGTTGATATTTATAGACATATTAAATCAATGATGTATACTACAACACCCACGTTTTTAATTTGCTTAATAGCATACTTTTTTATAGGAAAATATTTTGGAGGAAGCAATTTTGATCCTCAAGCGACTATTGAAATAAAAGATGTATTATATTCACAGTTTAAATTTAGTCCATTATTATTATTACTTCCTATTTCTATATTTATAATGAGTATTAAAAAGACACCAGCAATATTGTCATTACTAATATCTGGAATACTGGGTGCTATAGCAGCTGTTGTTGTACAGGGGAATAAGATAATTGATGTTTTACAAGTTATGTATAAAGGTAACATATCATCAACAGGAATAGAGATAGTTGATGGAATGCTTACTAATGGTGGACTAGTTTCAATGTTTCCTACTGTATGCATAATTATATTTGCATTGGGTATTGGTGGTATTTTAAATGATTTAAAAATATTAAATCCCATAATCGAAAGATTAAAGAAAGTAGTAAAAACTGATGAAGGTTTAGTAGTACTTACCTTAATATGTGGAAGTATTACAGTAATAACATTATCATCATTATATGTATCAGCAATTTTAGTTGGTAAAATATTCAAAAATAATTATGATGAGAGAAATATAGATAGAAGTATTTTATCTCGTTCAATAGAAGAGTCAACAACAATCACTACACCTTTAATACCGTGGCATTCAAGTTATATATATTATACTCAGTTATTTAATTTAACTAATATGCAGTTTGTTCCTTTCACCATATTTTGTTGGTTAAACTTAGTAATTAGTATAGTGCTGACTAAGTTAGGTGTGTTTACACCATTATTTAGAGGTGAAAAGCTATTTAAATTAAAAATAAAAGAAGAACATAGTAATTGTTAATAATTATATTTTAATTAGGAGGAGTAAATATGAGTTTTAATTATGCTAACCGTATGTCACATGTTAAGGGATCAGCAGCAAGGGCAATGTTAAAAATAACTAGAAATCCAGAGGTTATATCATTTGCAGGAGGATTACCTGCACCAGAATTATTCCCAGTTGAAGAATTTAAACAAATGTCTAAATTAGTTTTAGAAGAAAATGGGGCAAATGCATTGCAATATGGACCAGCAGAAGGATATGAGCCATTAAGAAAACAGATAGCTGAAAGAATGAAAAAATCAAGTGTAGAAATAGATCCTTCTAATATTTTAATTACTAGTGGATCTCAACAAGGATTAGATTTCTCAGCTAAGATATTTATAAATCCTGGTGATATTATTATATGCGAGAGTCCAAGTTATTTAGGAGCTATAAATGCTTTTAATGCTTATGAACCTGATTATATAGATATAAAAACAGATGATGATGGAATGGTAATGGAAGATCTAGAATATGCATTAAAAAATAATGATAATGTAAAGCTAATTTACGTTATTCCAGATTTTCAAAACCCATCAGGAAAGACATGGTCTCTAGAGAGAAGAAAGCAATTAGTAGAATTAGCTAATAAATATAATGTAGTAATAGTAGAAGATAATCCATATGGAGAACTTATATTTGAAGGGGAAATGCTACCGGCCATAAAACATTTTGATACAGAAGATAGAGTTATATTCTTAGGTACTTTCTCAAAAATATTTTCTCCTGGATTAAGAATTGGTTGGGCTGCATCTGGAAAGGAAATAATTCATCAATTCAATTTATGCAAACAAGGAGCAGACTTGCAATCAAGTACTATATCACAGATGGAATTATCCAAGTTTTTGGATAACTACGATATAGAGGAACACATAAATAAAATTATAGAAGTTTATAGAAGAAGAAGAGACTTGATGCTAGGTACAATGAAAGAAGTATTTCCTAAAGAAGTAAAATACACTTATCCGAAGGGTGGATTGTTTATATGGGTTGAATTACCAGAACATATAAATGCTGAAGAAGTAAGTGAAAAGGCATTAGAAAAGAAAGTAGCGTTTATAGTAGGAAATCCATTCTTCCCAAGAGGAGGACATGATAATACATTTAGAATGAATTTTTCCAATATGCCAGAGGATAAAATTGTTGAAGGTGTAAAACGTTTAGGAGCAGTATTAAATGAACTACTTGTAAATGAAACAGTATAAATTGATCTAGTTAAAAATTAGGAGGAGAATATGTTTAATAAAATAATAGTTATAGATCCAATGGAAATAGTAGAAGAAAGCAAAAATAAACTTAATAATCTTGCTAAGGAAGTAATATTCTTTGATACATTAGCAGAAACTGATGAAGAAAAAATTCAGCGTATAGGAGATGCAGAAGCTGTTCTTGTTTCATACAGGGGTTCTATTGGTGGAGCTGTTATAAAAGCTTGTACTAATCTAAAATACATAGGTATGTGTTGTACATTATACTCTGCTGAAAGTGCAAATGTGGATATAATAACAGCAAAGAAAATGGGGATAGAAGTATTAGGAATAAGTCATTATGGTGACAACGGAGTGATTGAGTTTATAGTGGGAGGACTTATTAGATTAATACATGGATTTGGAAGTCATCAGTGGAGAGAAGAACCATATGAATTAGATGGATTAAATATAGGTGTAATTGGTATGGGGAATACGGGTTATAATGCAGCTAAAGCTCTTAATTATTTTGGAGCAAATATCTCTTACTATGATAGAGTTGAAAAAGAATTTTGTAAAAATGATGGTTTTGAATTACGTTCATTATACCATGTTTTAAAAGACTCAGATGTAATTATAACTTGTTTAAATAGAAATACTAAGGTACTTTTTGAAGAAGAATTTAAAATAATGGGTAGTGGAAAAATATTAATTAATACATCAATAAGTCCTACTTATGATATTGATGCCTTAGAAAAATGGTTAAGTGACAAATCAAATTATTATATATGTGATTCAGATATGGCCTTAGGAGATGAAAATGGAAAACTTATTAAACTTGACAATGTAATATGTTCGCATAAAGCATCAGGAGGTTCGCATCAAGAAAAGTTTAGATTTGCAGAAAAAATAATAGAAAATATAGAAAAATTTTTAAGTAAAAATAGCGTTGAGGTTTAAAAATATTTATATTTTTAAATAAAAGACAATATTAATTTAACTAGAACATGCAAATACCCATTTATGAGCAAAAATATAAAAAAATCATTACTATATTAATATAGTAATGATTTTTTTATAACAGAAAATATTCAATTAAATTTTAGGAAACTAATCTGAAAAGAAGGGATGAGAGAGGTGGATTCGTATAAATTTATTTTAGATATAGCATTGATTTTATTTAGTACGAAATTTTTAGGAATAGCTACGAAGAAAATTAAAATGCCTCAGGTATTAGGAGCATTAATAGCAGGAATAATAATTGGACCTTGTATTTTAAATTTAGTTCAAGAGACAGAATTTATTTCTCAATTAGCTGATATAGGTGTAATTTTATTGATGTTTTATGCAGGATTAGAAAATGATTTGAATAAACTTAAAAAAGCAGGTAAAGCTTCATTTTGGATTGCACTACTTGGGGTTATTATACCTCTTATAGGAGGATATATAGTGACGAGTACCTTTTATAAAATAGGCGTATTTTCTATGTATGAAGGTGAAATAGCTTTTTTACAAAAGGTTTTTGTTGGAGTGATTTTGACAGCTACATCAGTAAGCATTACTGTAGAGACACTTAAAGAAATAGGTAAATTAAGTTCTGATGTAGGAAATACGATACTAGCTGCAGCTATAATTGATGATATTCTAGGTATTCTTGCTTTAACTGCAATAACCAGTTTTACAGATAATAATGTCAATGTGGGAATTGTAGTTGTAAAGATATTGGGATATTTTGTTTTCATTTTTATGATAGGTATTCTATGTCATAAATCATTTAAATTTTGGTTTGGTAAAAATGAGGATAATAAAAGACGATATACTATAGGATCATTGGTATTTTGTTTATTAATGTCATACATAACTGAAAAAGTTTTTGGCGTGGCTTATATTACAGGCGCTTTTGTTTCGGGAGTGATTTTATCTTCATTAGATAAAAAACAGTTTATTGCAGAAAAATTAGATGTTGTTTCATATGCATTTTTATCACCCGTATTTTTTGCTAGTATAGGTATAAAATTAGTAATTCCTGCAATCAATATGAGTATTATTGTATTTTCAATTATATTATCCATTGTAGCCATAGCAACTAAAATAATAGGTGCAGGAGTAGGGGCTAAAATATTTAACTACTCGAATAAGCAATCTGCACAAATAGGTATAGGTATGGTGTGTAGAGGAGAAGTAGCTCTTATTATTGCAAACAAGGGCGTGGACCTAGGCTTAATAGCAGGAAATTTATTTATAGCTATTTTGATTGTCATTATAGCCACTACAGTTATATCGCCTATTTTATTAAAAGTATCGTTTAAAGAAGCAGAGGAAAGTAAATTTTATTCACAAGATAAAGTTGCATATAAAAATTAAAAATAAATATAGGTACTAGTTAAAACGTAGGGGGGAATAAAATTGGCATAAAATTTATGATAATTTAAAAGGATATTTATATTATTTGTATAAATATACTTAGTATTATAAATAAAGGAGCGAAGTAAATGAAAAAGAGCGGCATTTTTATGATATTAATATCTATAGCATTTTTATTTTTTGTGAATGAACATTATAGATATGATGGATATAAAGAAGTGGAGATACCAAACATAGGAGTGGCTAAGGTTCCAGATGATTGGTATTGTGGAAAGACTAAGGATGGATTACTTTATTTCGCAAATATGCCCATAGAAAATAAAGGGAGCAAGATTTATTTTATTCAGCATTCTGTTCAGGATTATTCTTTAGATAATAATCAGGGTGAATCAGGCTATTTTTTGGACAACTACTATTTGGAAGATATACTTTCAGTGGAAAAGATATTCATATCTCCATATGGTAATGGCAACGTTTATTCCAATGGTTCTCGCTATCAATCATGTACTTTTTATTTGAATAATATCAAGGTAGATAGCTACTATATAGATTTTGTAGGAAATAATACTAGTAGTATATTCTTTATTGTGGATAACTCCATTGATATTAAAACTATGGAGGATATGACAAAGTGGTTCAAAAAATATTAACAATTGACATTATTGAAATTTTTTTCAAAATGAGTTATTATATAGAATATTATGCAAAATAACCTATTAAATTAATTTAATAGGTTATTTTTTAAATACGGTGATTATAAATTATTTAATTTGTAGATAGTTCATAATAACAACCAATTTATATAAAGTTAACAAGTTGTCTGATGTGATGAAAAATGTTTCGTCAAAGCAGTGTCTTGATTGAAGAAAAAACTTTATAAAATTTTATAAAGCTGGCAACAGTAGCCTTTTAGCAAATTGGGTAAACTAAAGTAGTAACATGAATTAGGAGGTATTATGATGAAAGTTAAAAAAGTGGCCATATTAGGTGGCGGTAATGGTGGTATTACTGCTGCTGCGGATCTTTCAAACAAAGGATTTGAAGTGAGTATGTTTCAATCAGATAAATTCTGTAAGAACTTAGATGTTATAAAGAAAAAAGGAGAAATTATACTTCAAACATTGGAAGAAGAAAGTGTTGAGAAAGTTCATTTAGTAACTGATGACATAAAAGAAGCTATATTGGGAGCACAAATAATAATGCTAGCTATACCTGGAATGGCTATAGAATATTTTGCAGAAATACTCGCTCCGGTAGTTGATGAAAAGCAAATTATATACATAAATAGTGCAGCAGCTATGGGATGCATAAGGTTTATAAATAAAGCTAAAGAAATGGGCATAGATAAGAAGTTTAAAATTTGTGAATCAAATTCCTTAACTTATGGATGTAGAGCTTTTGCCGATGAGGCTAGAGTAGAAATGTCACTAAGTGTAAAAAAATTATTTCTAGGAGCATATCCAGCATGTGATACAGAGGAAATAATTGAATCTTTATCACAAATTTATGATTGTTTTGTGCCAGCAGATAACATTTGGCATGTTAACTTAGAAAATGGTAATCCAGAAGTTCATCCAGGGCCAGCTTTACTTAACGCAGGAAGAATAGATTACTCTAATGGTGAGTTTTGGCTATATAGAGAAGGAATTACAGAACATACTATAAATGTATTGAAAGCTGTAGAGAGTGAAAGAAAAGCCTTAGGAAGAGCTCTAGGGTTTGAAGTAGAAGGTGCGAGGGAGTCTCGTATTAATAGAGGATATTTAGAAGATGATAAAAATAAATCTTTACAAGAGTTATTTAATACAAGTGAAGTATTTTGTGCTATAAAAGGGCCTACAAGTGTTACTAACAGATATATAACAGAAGATATATCAACAGGTCTTGTTCTTTGGTCAAGCCTTGGTAAGATACTTAAAGTACCAACTCCAAACATAGATGCAATCATAGTACTTGGAGGAACCTTACTAAATAGAGATTTTTACAAAGAAGGATTAACAGTTGAAAAGTTAGGAATATTTAATGCAAATTCTAAACAGGATTTAATTGATGCTGTTTAGATAAAGATAACATAAACAAAAGAAGTGCTAAAATAATAAGATATTAATAGCACTTCTTTTTTAAAAAAGAATAAAGCAACAAGTATAATGCATGGCAAAAGACTTATTTAATTTTATGTAGAATTACTATGTATTATGAATAAATTTATAATAATTATGCAAAATTCACAAAATTAATTTTTATATATTTTAAATTATCAAAAATCATAAGGGGGAATATATTATATGAAAGTTGAAAAAATAGCAATACTAGGTGGCGGAAATGGTGGAATTACTGCAGCTGCTGATTTAACACAAAAAGGATTTTTAGTAAATATGTTTGAGTCGCAAAGATTTTGCAAAGACTTGCAATTTATTAAAAAGAGCAACCAAATAGCTATGGAATATAAGGGTAGCAAATCAGTTGAAAAAATAAACTTAATAACAAACAATATAGAAGATGCAATAAAAGATTGTCAAATTGTTATGATAACGGTACCCGGAATGGGAATTGAGTATTTTGCAGAAATACTTGCGCCAGTAGTTAAAGAAGATCAAATAATTTTAATAAATTCTGCTCCAGCTATGGCTTCTGTTAGATTTGTAAAAAAAGCAAAAGAAATGGGAATAGAAAAAGATTTTAAAATTGGAGAGACTAATTCATTGACTTATGCCACAAGAGCTTATGTAAATGAGGCGAGAGTAGAAATTTCATTGAAAGCAGGAAAAGTATATCTAGCAGCTTATCCTTCATGTCATACAGATGAAGTGTTTAATGCTTGTGTGCAAATTTATGACTGTTTTGTAAAAGCAGATAATGTAATTGTGGTAAACTTAGAAAATCCAAATCCACTAGTTCATCCAGGTCCAACTTTATTAAATGCAGGAAGAATAGACTATACTAAAGGTGATTTTTGGTTATATAAAGAAGGGATAACAGAGCATACAGTAAATATAGTAAAAGCAGTAGAAAATGAAAGAGAAGCTGTGGCAAAAGCTTTGGATATTCAACTGGAAGATACTAAACAAGCTCGTATAAATAGAGGATATTTTGCAGATGAAGACAAACCTTTACATGAACTTTTTAACACTAGCCCAGTTTTTCAATATATAAAAGGACCAGCAAGTGTGGAAGGAAGATATATAGTAGAAGATATATCTACAGGTCTTGTACTTTGGTCTGATTTAGGGAGGATTTTAAAAGTGCCTACTCCTAATATTGACTCTATAATAATTCTTGGTGGAACTTTAATAGGAAGAGATTTTTATAAAGAAGGATTAACTTTAGAGAGTATAGGTCTTGGACATTTGAAAAATAAAGGGGATATATTATCTAATATATAATAAATCAATTAAATAAAAGGGATGTTAACATGAGTAATTAAAAGAGGAGTAATAGAATAACTATTACTCCTTACTTATTTTTATTTAACTAAGATAAGTTCCATCTTCTTTTTGTACGATTAATCCTTTTTTCATAAGAACGCCTAAAGCCCTTTTGAAGTTTTTCTTACTTGAGTTAAATACAGTAGCTATCTCTTCTGGAGCAGATTTATCGTTAAATCTCATGTATCCATCGTTTCCTTCCATATAGTTCATGATAGCAACTTCTAATACATCTAGCTCAACTTTTCTTTCACCTCTAGGAGTAAGTCCAAGTCTACCGTCTTCATAAATTTTTATAACTTTAAGATTTTCTAACTTGTCTCCTATATTTAATTCAGTGAAATATTCATTTTTTAGGATAACACCGTCGAATTTATTATCTACACATATAGTTGCAGAATTATTAGTTTGGAATCCATAAACTATACCATTAACGCTGTCACCAACTTTATATGAATGCTCAACAGATAAGTATGGGAATATATCTGTAGTAGCAGCAAGCCTACCAGTTTTATCCTCATATATATAGAATAAATATCTATTTCCTTTAGTCATTTCATATTTTTGTGCTTTGAAAGGTACTAAGATATCTTTTGGAAGTCCTATGTCAACGAAACTTCCTATTTTTGTGTGGGCTACTACTTTTAAATAAGCAATATCTCCTACAGCAGCTTTTGGATATTCCATAGTAGCAGCAAGTCTTCCTTCAGAGTCTTTGTATATAAATACTTCTACCTCATCGCCAACTTCAATTTTGTTTTTATTAAGTAGTCTATTGTGAAGAAGCACATCATCGCTAGTACGTCCAGTTTCTGCATCTAAAAAATATCCAAATTCAGCTTTTCTTTTAACTTTAAGCTTATTATATTGTCCTAATTTTATCAAATTTTCATCTCCTTACTATATTTATAATAAATATGTATCATAATTAAATATAATAACATATTTAGCCTTAATTATACTCAAAACTTATTATAATTTAAAAAAATTATTTTATCATACAAAAAAAATAAAATAAATATTGCATTATACTTTAATTATATTATAAAATTACTTGTGGACTTATTTTACTATGCCAACAACAATAATAATAAGGAGGAAAAGAGTGAGCAAGAAGATACGCCTAGCAACAGTAGAAGATTTAGCGAGAATACAAGAAATATATAGACCTTATGTTGAACAAGAAGATATTGTTGTAAACTCGGAGCATAGAGTACCAACTATGGAAGAGCTAAATGAAAGATTTAATTTAATAACTAAAGAATTTCCATGGTTAGTATGTGAAATAGATGGTGTAGTTGCAGCATATGCATATGCAGGAAAACCATTTAAAAGAGAGGGATATAAATGGAATTCAGAAGTTTCTGTATATACTGATGGGAAATATCATGGGAGAAGATTAGCATCTGCACTATATGAATGTTTATTGGAATTATTAAAACTGCAAGGTTATTACAATGTGTATGCATGCATATTATCCATAAATGAAAAAAGTATGAGATTCCACGAGAAGTATGGATTTAAAGTTATGAGTATTTTCCAAAATTCTGTGTATAAACATAATAAATGGATAGATGTAATTTGGATGAATAAAGCATTACAGGAATTTAAAGATGATATAAAAGATCCTGTATCAATATGGGATTTAGATAAAGAACTGGTAAATAATATATTTAATAAAAACAAGGATATAATAAAAGGGTAATAATATGGACACCAATCGGTTTATGGAAGAATATATAAAAAAAAAGCTATCTTGATGAATGATACAATAATCATTGCATGGAGGTAGCTTTTTTTCGTATATAAAAGAGTTGTTAAAATGGCTAAGTTTAACCATTTTAAAATAAACTATTTTTAGGGAAATTTAAAAAGATGTATTGTATTATCACAGCTATTTGGGGGAGCTGCGATTCTTATTGTGATATAAGTATAATTTCTATTATATTTATAAAAAATCCTTCAATGATAAACATAAATTATATTCAAAAAAACACCATAAAAGTTAAAAAACTTTAAGCTTTGGAAATGACTTCTTGTTTTTATTAGTAATAAAAAGATCTTTATGTGGAAATCTATAATAAATCTATGATTATTGTAGATTCAAAAAGGAGGTAAAAATGCGAAAAGTAAATCAAAGTAAAAAAGAACTCCATGAAAGTAATATAACTGACTTTGTTAACCATGCAAGAACTTTTGAAGATTTAACTGATTTAATAGAAGATGAAAATGAAAAAGTAAGCAAGAAAATAAAAAAAGAAGGGAATTTAAAATTACCTTCCTATGAAGATGTTCATTATAGTAATGATCAATTTTAATATAAAAAACTACTGGAAATTAATCCAGTAGTTTTTTGTCTTAAAAATTGATTATTTTAAAATATTAATAATAATTAGTCCTAAGTAAAAAAATGGTAAAATATTAATCTCTTATGTTATAATAAGTTGAAATGGTAACTATTTATAATACAAATAAAATTAATTATGTTAAAAGAATTTTAATAAAAATTTATAAGATACATAACATAAGTGGAATGAAATTATTTGTATAATTAAAAATATATGGTTATTTTTCCCATGTTAATTCTATATAAAAATGTGATAAAATATTGCAGATATAGATAATTAACGGACTTTTACATTTGGGTAAAAGTAAGTGTAAAAATATATGAGTAGGTGGAAGATAATATGAAACAAGTGAGTGTTGTTGGTATAGCAGGAGGAACTGCATCAGGAAAATCAACTATAGTAAGTTATATAAAAGAGTTTTTTAAGGATGATATAGAGTTAATATGTCATGATAGCTACTACAAAGCTAACGACGACAAAACTCTTGAAGAAAGAAAAAATTTAAACTATGATCATCCATCATCTTTTGAAACAAAAAGAATGATAGAAGATATAAAAAAATTAAAGGCAGGAAATGAAGTGGAAGTTCCTGTTTATGATTACACTAAACATACTAGAGCTAAAGAAACAGTACTTGCTCACCCTAAAAAAGTTATAATAGTAGAAGGAATACTAATATTTGAAGATCCTGAACTTAGAGATCTGATGGATATAAAAGTATTTGTTGATACAGATGCAGATGAGCGTTTAATGCGTCGTATTTTAAGAGACACAAAAGAAAGAGGTAGAAGTGTTGAGTCAGTATTATCACAATATGTTAACACTGTAAAACCAATGCATGAGCAATTTGTGGAACCTTCTAAAAAGCATGCGGATATAATAATACCAAGAGGTGGAGAAAATACTACAGGTATACATATCCTACAAGAACATTTAAAATTAATATTAAGATAATAAAAAGATGAGTTTTAGGCTCATCTTTTTTACATTACCTGTATAGAAACTTTTATTACATATTCATTAATATTTTTTACGGTTACTTCATCAAGTAAAACATCTTCATAAGCATATCCAATAATAGTTAAATTGTTTTCATTAATATACTTTAAAATTTTATTGTAAATAGTAGGTGTGTTTTCATAATAACCTTTTAAGTATCCAACTACATAAGTACCTTCTGGCTTTATAATCACGTTTTCATCAACTGAATTTTTATTTACCTTTGTATAGTAATAACTATAATCATAAGGATTTTCACTTTTTAAGTCTTCTATGGTTTTTATAGAACCTACGGGATACCCTATATACAAATCATTACTATAACAATAGTCCAAGTGACTCATATAGGTATCTGTATCGTAAGGGTATTTACTTTTATCTATGGGAGAAGTAAGAATAATATAATCTTCATCTTGTTTTTCTATAAAAATTTTATCTGTAATATTTTTTGCTTTATTTATAACCTTTATCTTATTGAAGATTATTTCTTGTTTTCTTTTCAGTCTATTTATTTCTTTTTCAATTTCATTAGTTTCATAAGTAAAAAGTTCAACCACATTTTGGGGAGTTCTTTTATCCATAAATTCTTTTATTTCCTTCAGTGGCATTCCTAAATCTTTCAAAGTATAAATTACATTAAAAACCTCTAACTGATAAGTTGAATAATATCTATACCCATTTTCAAGAACCTTTTCAGGTTTAAAAAGTCCTATTTCATCATAATAAAAAAGGGTCTTCTTATGTACCTTGCATAATTTTGCAAACTCACCAGTGGAAAAATATTTTGTATTATTCTCGTTCAATTACTACAATCCTCCTTATTTACTATCCTGTTGCGGGATAGTTTATTATATATTACATCGATATGAATTTCAAGGAGGGTATTATGGAAAATTCATTATAAAAAAATGACACTAACATCATTAGTTGAATATATACTTCCTACGATTGTTATGATGGTACTTTTCTCATGTTATACAATTATAGATGGGATGTTTATTTCTAAGTTTATCTGGTCTAATGCATTATCTGCTACAAATATAGTTTTCCCTGTAATAAGTCTTATTTTAGGTGTTGGAATTATGTTTGTAATAGGATGTAGCGCCATTGTTGCAAAAAAAATGGGAGAAGGAAAAAATAAAGAGGAAAAAGAAGATTTTACTCTTATTACAATAAGTGCTTTAGTTGTAGGATGTATTATTGCAGTTATAAGTATTGCTTTTATGAAAGAAATTATTTATGTTTTAGGTTCTACAGAGGCATTGTATGATAATTGCAAAGAATACTTATTTTATATGGTTATTTTTACACCATTTGTAGTACTAAAATTATATTTTGATTATTTTCTTGTTACAGCAGGTGTACCAAACTTAGGATTAATTAGTGGTATAGTTGGTGGACTTATAAATATAGTACTAGATTATGTATTTATAGTAGAGCTTAATTTGGGGGTGAAGGTTGCAGCCCTTGCTACTTGTATAGGATATATAGTTCCATCTTTTGTTGGAATAATATATTTTATGAATAAGAAGCATGCACTTCACTTTGTAAAACCGAAATTCAACTTTAAAGTGATAAAAGATAGTTGATCTTCAGAGATGGTCACACAATTGGCATCAGCTATTACTACTTTTATTTTTAATATAGTAATGATTAAGTACTTAGGTGAAGATGGTGTGGCAGCAATAACAATTACTTTATATTTACAAATGTTATTAAATGCAGCATATATAGGATTTACTTCAGGCGTACAACCAAGAATAAGTTATAATTATGGAAGTGAGAATGAAGAACAACTTGAAAAGTTAATAAAATACAGTATTTTAATAATAAGCGTATTTGGAGTGAGTACTTTTATAATGTGTAGAGCTATGGCAGATGTTTTAATATCTTTATTTTCAGATAGAGGAACAGAATTATTTAGTATAACTCGTAATGGATTAATGTTGTTTTCAACTAGTTTTTTAGTTGGAGGAATAAATATATTTTCATCAGGCATGTTTACAGCATTTTCTAATGGAAAAGTTTCGGCATTGCTTTCTTTACTTAGAACTTTCGTATTCTTTGCACTGGGGATAATGATTTTACCTAAATTTATGGGAGTAAATGGAGTATGGCTTGTAATTCCTTTCGTGGAGGTTATCACATTGTTAGTTTCTATTGCTTTTATATATAAATATAGAAAAGAATATATGTATGAGAATCTATTTATAAGAAGAAGGACTTTAGATATAAATTCATAATTAACTAAATATTAACATCTGATGACTATAATTTTATGGGAATCAGCTGTTTTTTATAATATAATAAAAAATAAGTTGTTAATTAGATAAGTAATTTATTTTGAAAGGGGAAATTTAATGAAATATGAAAAGTTAAGTAAAAAAGCTACAAGCTGTATGTTTGTAGCTACCTTAGTGCAATTTTTAATAAGTACAAGTATTTTATTTGTGATTTGGTTTATATTTGGGGAATATTTACCACAAATAGTTATAAATATTATGATAGGACTAGTAATCCTAGATTTTTTATATTTAATAGTATCACCAAAGGTTAGGTATGAAAGGTATAGATATTCCATCACAGAAGATTCTATAGATGTGAGAGAAGGGTTTATATTTATAGAAAGAAGTATAGTTCCTATTGAAAGGTTGCACAAAATAGCCATAGAAAAAGGTCCTATAGACAGAATGTTTAACTTGGCAAAAGTAATTGTTACTACAGCTGGTGGAGATGTAACAATTAGATTTTTAGAAGATGAAAAGTCAGAGTTTATTGCAGATGCTCTTAAGAAAAAGATTAATGAGATAGCAATTAAGTCAAGATTAGAAAAGCAAGAAAATTTATTATAAGAGGTGACATTTATGAATGAAGAAAAATTTAGATGTCATCCAAGTATTATTGTGGAAAAGACATGCGGAGTTATTACAGCATTGTTTTTTATCTTTATAACAAGTTTAGATGATGTGAAAGAAATAGTAAAAGAAGGGTTTAGTAGTGAGAACTTATTAATTGCAGGTGGTGTTTTTGCAGTATTAACTCTTATTTTGATTTACAATATTATAGTTTGGGCTAAAACTTTTATAACCATAGAAGAAAATACAATAGTTATTCAAAGAAATACAATTAACTCTAAAGTAAACACTTTTGGAATAAAGAATATATCCAATGTAAATTTAGAGCAAAATATTTTTGAAAGAATAATAGGTACATATAAAATAAAGATTGATACAGACAGCTTGTCTACAGCAAACTCCACAGATATAGAAATTATACTTTCTAAGAAAAATGCTTATGATTTTAAGAATAAAGTTATATCTCTTATGAATAGTGAAAAATTAAAGAATATCCAAGATGATGAAAATAATATGTATGGTAGTGAAATAGGAAATGAGAGTTATTTAGAGGATGAAAATATAGAATATGATATAGTTTATTCTGTAAATGATGTGCTAAAACATTGCTTTTATAATTTATCAATATTTGGATTTATATTTAATTTAGCTATGATATGTTTTGTGGTGTTTATCTCCATACGGGCAGACGGCTCAGACGGTTTTGTTGCAGTAGGGTTAATAGCAATTACTTCATGTATTTCTATACTAAAATTTTTCCTTGGAGATTTATTTAAATACTATAAATTTTCAATTAAACGTGAAAAAGATAAACTATATATAAGTTATGGTTTATTTAGACTTAAAAAATTTACTGTTCCAATAGATAGAATAAATGCTTTAAATATTAAACAATCTGCCATATCTAGAATATTTAAAAGATATCAAAGCGATATAGTAACTATTGGTGTGGGAGATAATGATACTGAAGGATCACAAATTTTGTTGTCTAGTGATAAAGAAGATTTTATAAAAAATATGAAAATATTACTCCCAGAATTAAATTTGGAGGGGGATTTTAAATTAGAAAGAGAATCTAAAAATCATCATATAATAAAAATCGCTAATATTATAATAGGTATGAGTATATGCAGTTTAATTTTATTTGCTATTTATATGATTAATACAACAGTACCATGGATAATATATCTGCTTGTAGATTTATTTATATTTTTAATTCTTGTTTTATTTACTTATTTGTCATATATAACTCGCGGAGTTTATATGGGAGATGAAAATATGGCTGTATCCTGGGGGATTTTTGCAAAGAAAATTAGTATTATTAAATATGAAAAAGTACAGTATATTAATGTAAGAGAAACGCCTATTAGTAGCAAGCTTGGTTTATGTAGTGGCGAACTTCATATTTTAGCAAGTTTTGGGGAGGATGCAAGAACTTTAGGATATTATAATGGTAATTTATTTGAAAAATTAAAAGAAAAAATATTATAGTATATTGTATAGAGATACTTATAAAATATTATGAAATCAAAGCTAAATAAGCAATCTAAGATGGAGTTATAACACAAGTTTTGTGTAATAACTCTTTTTTTATTCTGTCACAAGATTGCCAGAAGAGATAGATATTATATAATTATAAAATTGATATGGAGGTAAATAGTTATGAAAATAAAAAACAAAACTATTGTGGTGATATTAATATTAATATCGATTTTCCTTTGTTTTAACTTATATCTTAACTACCATAAAGAAGTAATAAAGATTAATAAAGACTTTAAAAACACTATTGTGGTTGAAGATGATAGAATCATAGAAAATACAGATATAAAAATTGAAGGTGCTTTGTCTGATACACACTTTGTATATAGGTATTTTCAATTTAGTAAGGAGTTAAAAGGATCTGTAAGTATTGGTAGTAAAAAATACTATATATCTGCTTCTAGTGTAATGAAAGATGGAATTATGCAAGGTATATTGACAGAGGAGAAAGATGAATTAGTATCTGACTATGAGATTACTTTAACCAAAGATTTAAAAGAAATCTGTATTTATAAAGGTAATTATATGATTTCAGCTCCAGCAAAAACATTAGATGAATCTATAAGTATCTATAAATCAATTGTAGATATACCAATAAATTAAATATTTTTATTTATGTCACAAGATTGTAATAAGTGTTTATTAATATATAAATTGAAAATAAAAACAAATATAGAGGTGAATTATATGAGTATATTAAGAGGAATAAATTTAGTAAAGATGTATGGTCAAGAATCAAATACAGTAAAAGCTTTAGATAATGTTAATATTGAAATAAATGAGGGCGAGTTCGTTGCTATAGTAGGTACCTCTGGAAGTGGAAAGTCTACATTATTAAATATGTTAGGTGGTTTAGATAGATTAACTGATGGAGAAGTAATTATAAATGATAAAAAATTAAGCAATATGAGTGATGAGGAAATAACAATTTTTAGAAGAAGAAATATAGGTTTCATTTTTCAAAATTATAATTTAGTACCAATTTTAAATGTATATGAAAATATAGTTCTTCCCATAGAATTAGATGGTGTGAAGGTTGATACAGAATATGTGGATTCAATAATAAACATTTTAGGGCTTGGTTCAAAACTTACAAATATGCCAAATAATTTATCAGGAGGACAACAACAACGTGTGGCAATAGCTAGGGCTTTAGCAACAAAGCCAGCCATAATTTTAGCAGATGAGCCTACAGGAAATCTTGATAGCAAAACGAGCATGGATGTTATAGGGTTACTGAAAATGACTTCACAAAAATTTAACCAAACTATGGTTATGATAACGCACAATGAAGAAATAGCACAGCTTGCTGACAGAGTTATAAGAATAGAAGACGGTAAAGTTGTAAGTAAGTAACGGGGGTATAAGGATGAAATTTGAAAATAATAATAAAGATATAATAAAGAAAATTACAAAAAGGTCTTTAAAAGCAAATAAAATTAGAAATATATTTGCAGTTATTGCCATAGTCTTAACAACATTTATGATTTCTGCCATATTTACTTTAGCTATAAGTTATGCAAAAAATTATCAGATAATGAATTTAAGGGATCAAGGAACAACAGCTACAACTTTTCTTGCTAATCCTACAGATAAACAAATTAAAGAAATAGAAAACTTGGATATATCTAAAAACATAGGTCAAGAAATTAATGTAGGTAACGTATCTAAAGAATCTTTGGATAACAATAAAACCAATATATTTATAAAATATTTGGATAAAGAAAACTGGGAAAATCAATTAACTCCATGTATAAGTGGTATAAAAGGAAATTATCCTACAAAAGAAAATGAAATTATGTTATCAAAGTTAGCTTTGGAATTTTTAAATAAAGAAAATTCTAAAATAGGAGATAAAATAAAAATATCTTATGATATGAATGGAAAAACTGTTGAAAAAGAATTTATTTTAAGTGGTTACTTCACTTCTTATGATTATATAAAAGATAGTGGATATATGTTTGTATCTGAAAAATTTGTATATAACAAGAATTTATCTTTGGAGAAAAATGGACAACTTTTAATAACTTTACAAAACAACAAAAAAGCTGAAGCACCAAATCTTCTTAAATCAAAAGTATCTTTAAATGAAAATCAAAAATTTGAATATAATTACGATGCAGAAGAAGACTCAAATAGTATAAAAGTTGCAGCTGTGATGATAGGTAGTATTATAGGTGCTTTTATTGTGATAAGTGGATATTTAATTATTTATAATATTTTATATATTGCAGTAACTAAAAATATTCAATTTTATGGACTATTAAAAACCATAGGAACTTCACCAAAGCAGATTAAAAAGATAGTTAAGTCAGAAGGACTGAAATTATCTATTATAGGTATACCGATAGGAATCATATTAGCAGTAATAGTATCTTACTTAATAGTACCTCTTGCTTTAGAAGGTATGGCTAGTGGTACTTATTATGAAAAAATGATGGAAAATAAAATATATTTTGAGCCAATAGTATTTATACTATCAATATTATTTTCACTATTCACAGTGCTTATAAGTTGCAAAAAACCATCTAAAATAGCAAGTAGTATATCTCCTATAGAAGCTATGAAATATAGTGGACAAAAAACAAAAAAAGAAAAGAAAAATAGAAATTCTACTAAGGGTGGAAAACTTTACAAAATGGCTTGGTACAATGTTTTTAGAGATAAAAAACGTGCTATATTAGTGTTCTTATCATTATTTATGGGAATTATGGCATTTTTAGGAGTTAATACATTTATAAATAGTGTAAGCGTAGAAAATTATGCAAATAGATATTTAAATAATGATTTTGAACTGCAGGCTTATTATGATGATAATAGTGGTATTGATAATAAAGTAATAAATGAAATTGAAAAAATAGAAGGAATTAACTCTGTAGAAACTTTAAAGGCTTCCATGTTACAAATGGATATGAATGAAAAAATAATAAAACCATTATTAAAAGCAGCATATGAAAGACATGGAGAAGATGAATCAGCACTTCAAACTTATTTAGATAAGGTGAAGAAGAATCCAAGTGAATTCTCGCCATGGGTGGTAGGAGTAGAAGATAAAACCATAGAGAGATTTAATGAAGAGAATGAAGAGAAGATAGATCTTGAAGCATTTAAAAATGGGAAATTAGCATTAATAGAAAGTTTTTATTACTCTAAAGGGAAGGAATTAGATTTTTCAGGTAAAAAAATAACTTTAAAGAATGCAGATAAGAATAAAACGATGAGTTTTAATACTAGAATGTTTTTCAATGATGAAAGTGGAATATTAAGTTTTAATGGATCAAATGTACTTGGAGTTCCTACAATATATGTATCTTCTTCTGCTCTTAATAAATTAGACAAGAATTTAAATGTTGATAAAATATACATTGATGTGGATGATAAATATGATAGCAAGGTAAAAAGTAAATTAAAAACAATAGCAAGTGAAAGTCGTTTAGTATTAGAATCAAAAACAGACAAGATAGAAAGTTTCAATAAAAGTTCCGTGATGATGAATGTTGTAGGTGGAGGAATATCCATAATACTAATATTTATAGGACTGCTAAACTTTATAAATGTTATGGTTACAAATGTTAATGTAAGATTACAAGAATTAGCCATAATGGAAAGCATAGGAATGACAAAGAAACAAATTAAAAATATGTTAACCATAGAAGGAGCATATTATGCAAGCATTACTACCCTACTAACATGTACTTTAGGCATGGGGATGGTTTACCTTATAGCTCAGTTGACTAAAAATATAGCAGATTATGCAGAGTTTGTGTTCCCAGGCATGGAACTTATATCATTAATAACTTTAATATTTACTGTTTGTTTAATTACACCGGTTATGGCTTACAAATATAGTAGTAAAAAAACTGTAACAGAAAGACTTAGAGAAATTGAAAAGTAGTTAAAGTGTAGTGGTAGGTTTGAATAATCTACTACTATTGATATAATTAAAGATAACATTAGAAAAATAAGACATGGGTAGGAGGGAGTATAATGAAAAATATTTTAATAGTGGAAGATGATAAGATTTTAAATAAGGGAGTCAGTTTTTTTCTAAATAAAGAAGGCTACAACGTGATTAGTGCATACACAAAGGAAGAAGGAAAAGTTGCTATTTTGCAAAATAAAATAGACTTATTGCTTTTAGATGTAAATCTACCTGATGGATGTGGTTTAGATTTTTGTGAAGAAATAAGTGATAAAATGGATTTTCCTGTAGTGTTCTTAACAGCAAATGATACAGAAGAAGATATGATAAAAGGATTTGAGAGTGGATGCGATGATTATATATCGAAACCATTTTCCATAGATATTTTAAAACTGAAAATAAATGCGATTTTAAAAAGAAAGGGTGGAGAAACTAAAAATATTTTTAAATATAAAGATTTGAAAATAGATTTTGATAGTAGGAAAGTTTATAAAAAAGATAAAGAAATATATCTAACTGTAACGGAGTATAAGCTTTTAGAGCTACTAAGTAAAAATAAGGGAAGAGCAATGACAAAAGAAATAATATTAGATAAGTTGTGGGACAATAATGGGAATTATGTGGATGAAAATACTTTGTCTGTTAATATAAGAAGACTGCGTAAAAAAATTGAAGATGATTCAAAAAATCCAGAGTATATAATTACTATATTTGGTATTGGATATATTTTAGGAGAGTAGAAAATGAATAATGATTTTGAAAAAAAAAGTAAACTTTTTAAGATTTTACTAATTGTATTGTGTTTATTTTTTAATATATTAATATATTTAAATACTGAGGATAGCCTAATAATGTATATAACAATAGGATTTTCCTTAATTGTTATAATAGGATTTTTTATTTATGACAAAATTTTTGAAAATTATATGATTGAAATACTTGAGAAACTATCAGACATGATATCTACCATAAGTGATTTAAGAGAAAAAGAAGTTTTTACAATGATAGATGATTCGATGTTTTCAAAACTACAACACCAAACTATAAAACTAACAAAAGTATTACAGTCACAAAATAAGCGAATTGAAAAAGATAAAAATGAGATAAAAACATTGATTTCTGATATCGCTCATCAATTAAAAACTCCTCTAGCAAATATGAAAATGTATAGTGAATTTTTACAAGATGAAAATTTAACAAAAGAAGAGCAAGAAGAATTTAATAAAATTATACTTTTATCATTAGATAAGCTTTGTTTTTTGGTGGAAAGCATGATAAAAATGTCTAGATTAGAAAGTTCAGTGATTAGTATTAAACCTAAGCTTAGCGATTTGAATGATACAGTTATTTTAGCTATTTCTCAACTTCATAAAAAAGCTGGGCTGAAAAATATTCATATTAACTTTGAAGAAAAAGATAAAGTTAATATATATCACGATAAAAAATGGACTTGTGAAGCTATTTTTAACATAATAGAAAATGCCATAAAGTATTCGCCTTCAAATACTGTTATAAATATTGTTATTGAGAAATATGAAATTTTCACAAAGATAGATATTAAAGATGAAGGAAGAGGGATATCAGAAGAAGAGATACCTAAAATATTTTCTAGATTTTATAGAGGTAAAAACGTATCAGAGGAGGAAGGTATAGGTATAGGCCTTTATTTAAGTAGAGAAATTATTAAGAAAGAAAATGGATACATAAAAGTATTATCTACGGAAGAAGGGAGTACTTTTTCTGTATTTTTACCAAATGATTATATAATAGGAAAATCAGATAAAAACTAAGATAATCTTAGGATTTATCTGATTTTTTTAATTTGTTATATTTCATAAAAGTAGGTATATTAACAGCTATAACTATTATTGCTATTAGAATTAATAATAGGGCGAAAGTTGCATCTGTGGACTCTTTAGGAGAAAACAAAATATTTAATATTCCAAAAGAAATTAATGCTATAACTACTAAAAATCTGAAAATTAATATCTTCCTAAAATAATAAATTTTAAATTGAACATTAGAAAATAAACTAAATTTACCAAGCATTCTTTTTCTTCTAAAAAAAACCCAATTTCTGTAGTGACAGACATATTCAACATTCCACTCATCTTCTAAATAATTAAGAAAGTCCTCCTGATTGGGAGAAGAGGGAAGATTTTCAATCAATTCAAGAAAATAATAATATTCATTGGGAATACATTTTTCAAAATTATATCTGCAAAATTTAAAATTTTTTAAAGCATAACCATTTGAGCACATGTTGTTTATCCATTCTTCTTCTTTCTCATACTCGCCAAGGGCAAAGAATTTATAGATGATCATAATAATCCTCCAATTACAATTTAATATATTATATAACTTTTACTCATTTTATATAATAAGTATAAAACCATATTTAGCATATGTTAAGTAGAAATAATTTAATTTCTAAATTAAAATAAAGACATTTATTGTGCAATGATTTAAAATTATAATATAGTTTCAGGAGGTAGCGTTTATAAACAAACAGGGAGGATAGTTATGATTTGTAGAAAATGTGGAGCTGTAATTAAACATAATGAAGAGTACTGTAGGAAATGTGGTGCATTAGTAATTAATTTTAAACAAGTTGAAAATAAGAATTTAAAAAATCTATGTGTTGAAAATAACGCGAAGGGAAAATGGGAAGCATTTATAAATAGAATTAGTAATAAAGAGGCAAAAGCTCATAAAGTAGAAGAAGCTAACAAACACAATTTAGATATAAATAATTTAGGAAGTTTAGTGAATAAATATAATAAAGTGGTGAAAAATACATTGTCTGAGAATAATAGTATAAAAGGAAAAAATATTAACCTTGATAAGGATTTTTCAGATGATATAGGTGATATTATAAAAAATCTTTTTAAATTATAGTATAAATATTTAAGTATTTTCGTCATAAATAATGATCTGAAAATGATTTAATTTATAAAAATAGAGAATAATAAACTAAAAGTATTGATAAGATAATCAATAGTTTTTTTATGAATAAAAA
>NZ_JWHR01000152.1 GCF_000808015.1 Terrisporobacter othiniensis
TTTTCGTAGGAATTAATCTGATTTTATATAGATATGAGTTTTATAATAAAATGGACCTAGGAAAAAGAAATTTACTTAGCTTATTTATATCAATAATGTTATTTCTGATAATATATAATATATTTATTTTTACGCTAAATAGCTTGCATAATAAATTATTGATAAAAGGTGTCATCATATCCCTATGTGCAATAATAGTCATGCTTCTATGCCTATTTATTGGCTATGGCTTTTCAAAAGTACTTAATATGAAATATGAGTACAAATCTGAATTAAATAAATTGAATAATAAAATAGAACATAAAGACAATATTATTGCCAAGCTTAGAAGTCAAAAACATGATTATCTTAAACATTTGCAAGTTGTTTATTCTCTGCTTAATAATAATTTAAGCAATGATGCAAAAGACTACATCACAAACATATCTAATAGTTTTAGGTCTAAGACTTCTAGATATGGAAAAGTCTCTTATTTAGATGCCATAGCTTCACTAAAGTACGAAGAATGTCTTATGAAGAATATTAACTTTGATGTTTATATTCAGGACTTTATTGATAATTTAGTTATTGAGCCAAGCGATATGAGCTCTGTACTTTTAAATATAATTGATAACGCTATTGACTCTTTATCTACTATCAATAAGGACAATAAATATATAAAACTCTTTGTTTACGAAGATGAGTTTCAGTATGTTATATCTATAAAAAATAACGGACCACAAATTTACAATACTGAAAGCATATTTGAAGAAGGATTCTCTACTAAAGATGGCGATAACAGAGGTTATGGACTTTATCTTGTTAAAAATATTCTAGATAAATATGGTTATCACATTTTTGCAAGTAGTGATGAGTTCTTGACTGAATTTACAATTTTAATACCGAAATATTACTAAGGGGGGGGAGATAATTCTAATGATAAAAGTTTTGATATGCGATGATGATAAAGCTGTAAGAGATGATATAGAAAATATAATAAAAGATTCTGGATATGTAGACTATGTAAAAAAAGTAAAGAATGGTATAGATGCTATTGAGTTTATTAAAACAGAAAAAATAGATTTACTTATAATAGATATAGATATGCCTCATAAAAATGGAATTGATTGCGCTAAGGAAATAAAAAAAATAGACGCAGATGTTCATATCATCTTTGTGACAGGATTTGCTGATTATAGCTTAGAAAGTTTCAAAGTTCATCCTGTTGATTTTATAGTAAAACCTTTTACCAGTGAGAAGATTTTAGATTCATTAAATATTGCCATAGATCATATTAATTCTCATAAACTGGCTAAAACTAATTTTATTGAAGATACTTTGTTTGTTTATAAAATAAGAAAACAAGTTCATATGATTAATTTTGATGATATTGTTATGTTTGAAAAAAATTCTAGAGCTATCAATTTATATACTAGAAATCACGATGTTATAAAATTCTACGAGAATTTTGATGATTTATCTAAAAGATTACCTCCTAATTTTTTCACTACTCATAAACAGTACATAGTTAATCTGAAATTAATTCACAAGGTTATACCTATTAATAAATCTTCTCTTGAGATTAGATTTATTAATTTCGATGAAACTGCTACCTTAAGCAAGTCTTTAGAAAAAGATTTTCTTTATAGATTTTATAGAACAAAAAGATTCTAAGGCATACCAAAGGTATGCCTTACTTTATAATATCTGCATATTTAAAATTTATTATCTTCTGTAAGTCTTCAGGATTTAACTCAATTTGAAATCCTATTTTTCCACCACTTACAATTATCACTTCTAAACCCTGTCCACTTTCATGTACAAAAGTAGGATATAATTTTTTCATTCCCACAGGAGAACATCCTCCCCTAATATATCCTGTTACTTTATTAATATCTTTAACATGAATCATCTCCACATTCTTTTCCCCCGCTGCTTTTGCTGCTTTTTTCATGTCCAAACTTTCTGCCACAGGTATTACAAAAACATAAAAGTTCTTACTTGCCCCTTGTGCTACCAAGGTTTTAAATACCATATTTTCATCTTGATTTAATTTCTGTGCCACACTTATTCCATCTATATGATTATCATCAACTTCATAAGTATGCATATTATATTCGATTTTCTTAGCATCTAATATTCTCATGGCATTAGTCTTTTGTTGTTTTTTTGCCACAGTCTCATCTCCTTGTTAATTTTTCCAAATTAATATTACTATTTTATTATAATATAATTTTCTAAACGGATATATCCCATATCATAAAAAGTTGAATTTTATTTTACTTCTATAATATAGGCACTTGTTTGTGGTGGTATGCTCATTGTCATAACATTAGAATGATAAGCTACAACTAAATCACCTATATTTAAATCTTTTACAGTAATTTCATTGTACTTAGGATCCAATATCAAAGTTTCCTCACTTACAACAAGTCTTGTAAATGTATAAATATCCTTTGGATCTTCTCCTATAGTGATTAACTTATATCTTTCATCGTTACTATTCATTATTTCTACTATTACTCCTATTTTATAAGAACAGCATTTCATCATAACCCCTCCAATAATTCTATTTAATTATTTATATTTCTCTTCGTTAAATATAGTTACAACAATAGTAAAAAGATATATTTTAAAGCTACTGGAAAGTCTACGGATTGTATAGAGACCCTTTAATGAACAAATGTTGCATACCTGCTAATTATTATTTAGATAATAGTTTTATAGAAGTGAATCATTGCTTAAACGCTGAGACCAGTCCAAATTTCATATTTATATTCCCTAAATATGATTGTCGCTCTAATATCGATGGCATTTTCGAAATGGTACTTATTAATTATGAATTTCTGATGTATTTAATATGTTATAAAAAATTTTAAATGATTTATTATTTTATAAAATTAAATTATTCCTAAGTATATTAAAATTAATTCTTTAGTAATAAACTTAAGCATCTATTATTCCTAAAATACATCAATATTTAACAAAATTTTAGTTTTTTATACTTATTTTGTAACATTATTTTATCTTATAAATATATTATACTATAAGCTTCGAAAGCTTATAATATAATATTTGAAGGAGTAGATGTTATGAGTAATAATGGTTGGATGGTTTCAAGACCATGCCAAAACAATGAAGCACACCATTGTCCAGGACATAAGCCTGAGCCAAAACCTTGTCAAAAAGAAGATGATTGTTGTTGTAAAAAAGATATGCTAAAAGCATTAGAATTATTATTTAATGAAAAAATAAAAGAATATGTATGTTTCCACAAATTTTCATTTATTGGAAGAAAGTATTTAGTAGGTACTTTTTTAGAGAAAGATGAAATTGGTCATGATAATACTGCAGCACCTTGGGCTAAGTTAAAATCTATTGACCCTTGTCAATCCGATTATATAAATATATTGGCAAACGGTTTCTACTATCCAATTCCTACTACTGTTTATCACAAATATAATTATTTTGTGCCATATCCAGTTGATAAAGTATCACTATGTGATTTAGAAGCTATTCAATTTGAGTACTATCCATGTGTAGGTGGTTGGTCTTTTAAAGAAAGACTAACGTCATTACTAGATAAAAAACATCCATTTATGTGCTGTAAAGATGATGATTGCTGCTGTGGTGATACTACATTTAGAAATCTATCTTTTTCTACTAATAATGTAAATCTTACTGCTGGCTGGTTAGCTTTAAAAAATGCTGAAGTACTTGGCAGAGTAGGTAATGTATTAGTTCTTTCTGATACAAGTTCTAATAAAATCAGTTTTGTTTGCTTAGAATCTATCGGATTCTACGGTTCTTACTATGGGTTCGGAGGTGCATATGACACATTTGATGAACCTGTTACACCTGATGAACCTGCTACACTTGATGAACCTAATATAGAGTAGATTATAAGAATTCTATTAAAATTTATTTTCTGATTAAATAGTTAGGTGTGCACCTTCTTAAAAGAAGATGCACACCCTTTTTTATTTTATAATACTGAACTTATTTTTGATGTGGAGTAAATTGTTATACCTGAATCATTGTTATCCACTAACATGACCCCACTACCAACCTGTTTAATAACACCATTTATATCTTCTTCAAATGGTGTTGATATATTTTTCTTACTTGTTTCCACGCAGCTTACTAAACTAGTAGGCTTTTTCTCCAATTTCACATCTTCTACAACATAGTTTTTACTTTCAATAGTTTCCACTGACTTGACCATATCTATTTTTTCTATCTTATCTATTTTCGATACTGAATCATATTGAATATCTTTTATACTCTTTATTAGTTCTGAATTTTCTTTAGTAGCAACAAAAGCCGTTTCATCCTTATTCACTATATTATTTATAGTACTATTTGAAACATTAATAATATTATTTATGGAAGTTTCATTTTCTTCTTTTTTCTCTAGTATGTTGTCATCGTATTCAATATCTACAAAATTTGTAAAACTCTCCTTAGAGTAATTTATATCTTTAACTACTTGATTTATTATATTTTTATTTTTATCTATATTAACTAATATATTTTTTATATTATTAGGTACTATTGTTATAGTTTCCATAGATACTTTTAGTGGTTCAAAGGTTCCGTCATCAAGTACTATACCTATATAATTCTCCCCTGTTGGATCAAAGGTTAGGTATTTATCTTTTATTTCTTCTTTGTTAATATTTCTATTACTAGGTTCAACAATCAAAATATCTACAGTTTCAGGTTCAATTAATTGAATATCCGTATTAACATTGCCTATTATTTTTTCTTCATAATCAGCCTTTATATCTATCACTGCATTTGATTTTTTTTCTTTAATATCTTTAACTACTTTTGTAGACGATTGATTTGTAATTACTTTACAATCCTCCATATGTATATCTGTTACTACTCCCACTTCTTCTACTTTTATAGGTTTTGCAACTTCAACTTCATCAGAGTTATTAGTTAAAACAAGGATTTCTTCAGTTTCAATATCTTTTATTACTTTTTCTTTATTATTTTCTATGGAGCTTAACACACTATTCTCCTCAACATTTACTTTGAAGTCTTCCAAAACGGCTTTTCTTTTTATATCTAATGATGTATCGTGACTTAAAGCTTCCTTTTTATCCACAGATTTAATATTATTTATATAACTATCACATTTTGATCCCTTGCAACAAATTTTATTGATATTCTTTTTATTTTCATGTATATACCATTCTATACTCTTTTCCTTTGATGAGTTATTACTTCCTCTATAGTAGCCTGAATTTTTATTTTCTTGTATTATTTCCTTTTCAATAATATTTTCTACTTCTGTTATAAATATATCTTTAATCCTATCATCCAAATTAGTATCTAATATCTTTAATTTTACTATATCTTCTAAACGTAATGCTTCTTTATCTATTATTATTATGTTTCTATTCATTCTAATTAAATCTACATTATTATTAGTAATTTTTATTTCTTTTCTTACTCCATCTACCGTAATTATTTCCATATTAATTTCATTATTACTTTTATCTGATAGCGTATTTAATATATCATATATAAGATCAAAAACTTTGGCAAATATTTTATTATCATTCCTTTTACTCATTTTCCTTCACCCCTTTATCAAAAAAAACAAATCTTCTCATTATACATATGTATAATGAGAAGATTTTATTACATAAGGCTATGCTTAAACAATTAATAATTAGCCGTTTATATGTTTTTATCCATTGTAGTAACAGTTTGAACCAATTCTTCCATCTGTACATCCAATACTTCCTGGATTTGTATTTGTATATACTATAAGTTCCTCTTTTACAATAGCATATATTGTTTTGTCTATTAATAAAGTTGAAAAAGCATCTGCACAGAATTTATTTTTTGAATTAAAAGTTTGTGTTGCTCTTATACAATCAATTGAAAGACATGCATCAAAAACTTCTTCAAAGTATATTCTATTTCTTCCTGATGGTAAGCATATTGTTCCAAAGAAATCTGCTTTGTTAAATCCAAATCCTTCACATAATGATCCGCTAAATTCTTCAGTTTCTGCTCTGAAATCTTCACATCCTATTTTACCCTTAACTATAAGCTTAGCTTTGCAAATATGAAAATCTAGACAATCTTCACCTATTATAGTTTTTCTGCCTTCTTCACAACAATCAACATCTAGTGTCTTGCTTCCTTTGTATATGTTATATAATTTTTTCTTAACAGTATTTCCATTACATTCAAATTCACATTTGCAACTTTCAGATTCATTAGATGCACGGAAACATACTTCATTCTCTAGATTATCGATTCTCACTTCTATTTCTTCATCTATTAATCCTATGCATTTATATTTAACTATAATAGTTTTTATGCATATTTCATCCCCTTGTTTATAATTATCAAGTGGTGATGTTATACAAAATTGAATGTCTTTTAAATATTTTTTCTGTTTATCTTCTAAATTTACGCAGTCGTATATTCTGTCAGCTAATACTGGGATACCCTTCGCTGTACATATATCCAATGGAGCTGGTATCTCCTTTGGAGAACAACATCCCTCTTGGCATCTGTTTGGCTTTTCAATTGGTTCTGGTTTTTCGCATCCACAACAATCTTGACCTAAATTGTCTTTTACTTCACTCATGTCATATATCCTCTCCTGATTATTTATTTAGAAAAGACCATATTCTCTTCTTATATAAAATATATGATTTTAATGGGTACATGTTACTGTTAGATTAATATATTTATTATTTTTGATAATTTATGTATAAAAAATCGCCTTTTAATATACATATTAATATGAATATTTTTAAGGAGGGATATTATGCCTTTTATAAATAAAACCTCTATCTTAGTTGAAAATTCTATTAATAAAGGACTAACCTTGTTTGAACTTGGTAAAAATATTGTCTCTACTAATATAGATTCTGATTTAAATAATATAGATTCACGTATATTATTTAACGGCGAGTACTCATTTATAGACATTTGGCTAGATATAGATGATAAGGATAATATTTACGGTATATTAAATGATAAAAAAGGAAAACTTCAAAATTTAATTATAACTAGTGATAACGTTGATCTTAATACAATTATTAAATATGATTATAAAAATTTCTTTATAAAATTTGCTTATATAAAAAAATTGAATAGTGAAAATCATATATTCTATTACTCTATAGATAAAAAATATCCTTACTGTGCGTATATAATTCATTTATATAAATCATCAAATATTTGTAAGAAAACTAGAATTGATTTTATCAATTATAGCATCTTAACTAATTTCGTTATTACTTATAATAATAATGTTCCAACCATATTTTACTTTAAATTAATAGATCGTCATGAGGAGCTATTTTCATCTACATTTAATGAAAATCTTTATGCATGGTCAAGTCCTAAACAAATAACTAATTCTAAAAAAGATAAAATTTATTTATCTGCAATAATAGATAATGAAAATAACTATCATATAGTTTTTGCAGAAAATAATAAAAATAAGTACTATTGTAAATACATACAAGGAAACTTTATGGATAATAATTTTACTATTTCATCAGAAAAATATATCAGTAAGAATTCTATGTGTGTATTTCCTAATTTAATTTCTACTTGTTCAAAAATATATATTCAATGGATTGAATATTTCGACTTATATACCAGTGAGTCTTTAGATTCGGGAAAATCATGGTCAAAACCAAAATTGAATCATTCAGCATCAGATCTTCCTTTTCAAAGATATGAGTTCAGATCAAACAATAATATTTATAATACTTCTACTATCTACGCGCTAAAAAATTACAGTCCTCTACTATAAATATATTTTAAAGGAGATAAATTATGTTTTGTAAAAACTGCGGATTTAAATATGATAAAGAAAATAAATTCTGCCCTAAATGTGGTGCAAAATCAGATATGAATAATAAAGAAGATGAAAAAATAATAATTTTTAATCCTGACAATAAAAGTAATCATGAAGAATATTATAGAAATGGTAAAACAGGCAATAGAATTTACGATGAGTTTGCTAATCTAAAGCCTTATTATCAACTAGAATTTACAAAAATAAAAGATAGTGATGAAACTTATAAAGGTAAGTTTAATTTCTTTCCTTTTTTATTTTCTTGGATTTGGATGTTCACAAAGAAAATGTACGTTGGAGCTGTAGTATATATTATTGTAGTGGGAGTCTTAACTAATTATATACATGGCATTTTTTCCTTATTATTTGGAATACTAATGGGATTTAGGGCTAACTATATGTATTATAATTACTACAATAAGGGGACATATAAACTTTGGTAATTTAATAAAAGCAGTATATGTAAAGTTTACATATACTGCTTTTATTAAGTTAAAGATTTTATTATATTTTGAATTGTCATATTAATTTCTTTTTCAATCTTAAATTTATTGATTAATTTTGTAAATATAGGATAGGCATTATTTAAAAATGTTTTTCTTATTTCTTCTTTTATATAGTCTTGAGATATCATTTCCTGAATTATATAATTCACCCATTTACTCATTTTGTCAACTTACCAAATCCTATGTTTTTTTAAAGTAATTATATTTAGTATTGCAAATACTACTATAAATCCTATAAGTACTAGTAAGTCAGAACTAATTTGCTGTAAATTATAACCACAAGTCATAACTCCTCGTAGGGCATTACTGCATAAGTTAATGGCATACATTTTGATAAAATTTGTAAAGGATCTGCCATATTTCTTATGGAAAATAATCCACAGAAAAATACTTGGGGTACTATAACAATAGGTATAAACTGCATAACTTGAAGTTCATTATGTGCATAAGATGATACAAACATACCAAAACTTAAAGCACAAAGTGCTATTACAATACTTATTAATAGAATAAGACCTATACTTCCACCATTGTATATTTTAAGTACTCCTATGGAAAAAGCAGATATTATAGCCGACTGAACTATAGTAAATATACCAAATCCAATCAAATATCCAAAAACTATTTCATATCTTTTGATTGGTGTAGCCAAAAGTCTTTCTAAAGTCCCTGTTGTACGTTCCCTTAAGAAACTTACTCCAGAAATTAAAAATACAAAGAAAAATATAAATAATCCTATTAAAAGTGGTCCTATATAATCTATGGTGCTCATATCATTATCACCAAAATAATTGTATGATTCTATTTCTGTTGAACTTATATCTATAGAGTCAATTTTATTAGAAAAATCCTTATTCATCATATTTATCATAGGATTACTTTCTATATCTTCTATTATAGCTTTATTATCTTCGCCTTTTTGAGACATGTAATCCTTAATAGCTTCTTGTACATTTTTATTTAACTGACCAATTACTGAATTATCAGCTCCATTTAATAAAATATTCAATTCTTTCTCATCACCATAAATATATGCATCTAAAGCTTTATCTTCAAATTTTTCTTCAGCTTCTTTTTTATCCATTATATTTATATCATTATCATCATCCATAGAAGATAATATTTCCTTCACATTAGAATTTTCCACACCTATATTTAGTACGGCATCTTCATCAGTAAATACAAAACTCATTAAGGTTAAAACTAACATGGGTGCAACAATTAATAAACCTAAGGTTCTTTTATCTTGCAAAAACTGTCTTATTATTCTACAAACCATAGCATTAATCCTCATATACATCACCCCCTAGTTTTAAAAATACGTCTTCTAAAGTATTGCATTCATTATCTTCTATTATTTTATCTGGTTCTCCCACACAAATACATCTTCCATTTCTGAGTAAAGCCAATCTATCACAATAAGATGCTTCATCCATAACATGAGTAGTAATAAGAATAGTTACTCCCTTTTCTTTTAATCTATATAACTCCTGCCATATCTGCTTTCTAAGTAAGGGATCCAATCCAACTGTAGGTTCATCTAAAATTAGTATTTTGGGATTATGAATTAATGATATATCTATGGATAGCCTTCTTTTCATCCCTCCAGAAAAATTGCCTTACTATTTTTTTATCATCTTCATTTAAATTTACTAGTCCCAAACATTTTTCTATTCTACTTTTTCTTTCATTTTTAGGCACTTTATATAATCTACAATAAAATTTCATATTTTCTTCTATACTTAAATCCGTATAAAGAGCATCCGATTGTGATGTATATCCTATACCTTCTATAATTTGTGGATTTGGCACCTTTTTACCTAAAATAAATATATCACCTTGATTACTTCTTTCCATTCCCATAATAAGCCTAATTAAAGTTGTTTTTCCTGCTCCTGAAGGTCCTAATAAACAAAATATTTCTCCTGTTTCAATACTGAAAGATACATCTTTTAATACTTTTTGTTTTTTATAGGACTTACTAATATTTTTTATTTCAATACAATAATCTTTTTTCATTTTACGCCCCTCCAAAAATAAGTGATTACTCACTTTATTAAAAAGTAACCTAATCTATTTTTAACTACAACAAAAATCACCTTAATTAATAAAATAATTATAATTAAAAAAGACCTATCCTTAATACTTAAAAGATAGACCTTAGTTTTATTTTATTCACAAATAAATGTGTCACAAGATGCTTTATGTGCATCTATTCTTACATTTTCAGCAGTACAGTTTTTATTTTCGTTATATGTACAATTACAAGCTTCACAACTTATATTATTTGGATTAGTTCTTACATAGTTTACACCATTTGTAAATGAATTTGAACTTCTGTCTACATAAGAAGAACAAGTAGTTCCATCAGTTGTAACTGCCTGAGCTCCTCTAATATTTATAGCTCCTGCACTACACTCCATACTTTGGTTAAATGCGCAATTTGTAGCATTACATTTTAAGTTTCTTTTTTGCATTTTTTACCTCCTTAAATATATATTTCTTATTATTACCAAAATAAATAAAAGGATTCACTTTGCTTAAGATAGCAAAAAAGACTCAATAAGACATTCTATCATCTTATTGAGTCTTTTAATTTACTTATTATTTTGAGTAAAACTCTACTATTAGTATTTCATTTATTTCTATTGGTACCTCATTTCTTTCAGGCATTCTAATAAGTGTACCTGCAAAGTTTTCTTCATCCTTTGCTAAATAAGGATATACTACTAGCATTCTTTCTTGGAAATTAGTTTTAAACATTTCATTATTTCTAGATTTTTCTCTTAGAGAAACAGTATCTCCAACACTCACTGAGAATGAAGGTATATCTACTTTTTTTCCATTAACTAATATATGTCCATGAACAACCATTTGACGTGCTTGTCTTATAGAGTTTGCTAAACCTAATCTATAAACCACATTATCTAATCTACACTCTAACATTTGAATTAACGCTGTTCCTGTTGATTCTTTAGATTTTTCAGCTTTCTTGTAGTAATTTCTAAATTGTTTTTCTAATACTCCATAGTAAGCTCTTAGTCTTTGCTTTTCTAATAATTGAAGTCCATAAGGTGAAAGTTTTTTATCTGCTCTAGAAGTTCCTTTCACTGCTCTATCCATTGCTTTAGGATGTCCGCATACATTTAGTCCTAATCTTCTACATTGTTTAAATCTTGGTCCCATCATTTTTGCCATTGCTTTAATCTCCTTAAAAATTATTATTTGCCGCGATAATTTTTAAAGCCAATATAATTATATCACTGAAGAAGTTACTTGTAAATGATTTTCATTAGCAGTTAGTTCCTTGTTTTTATATAAAAAATATTATTTTAACTTCTCTATAAATTTCCACAAAAAAAGAATCCAGGTGCAGACTCCCAGATTCTTCTTAACAATTAAGAGTAATTTAAAAGTTAAAAATCAGTATAAAATATTTCACATAATATTAAGGTGTTTTTATGGCTTTTATGGTAAATTATTTTCTCTTATACTAAAATCTTTTGTTTTTTCAACTTTGATTATATTTTACCATAATGATATTATTTTGTAAATGATAATTGTTATCAATAATTTATTTTTTATTTTTATTTTATGTTTTTTAATTTATTTTTGAATATAATTAAAGTATGCTTTAATATTATTAAACTTTTTTTC
>NZ_JWHR01000153.1 GCF_000808015.1 Terrisporobacter othiniensis
TCTCAATATATAGATTATTATAACAAAGAAAGAATACAGGCAAAATTAAACTACCTTTCTCCTGTAAAATACAAGAAAAAGGTAGCCTAGGTTGTTTTATATTGTTCCACATGAAGGGTGCAGTTCAAAAGAGTATCTATGAATTTATTTTGCATAAATCTTCAGATACTCTTTTCATATTAAATATTATTTTTATTATTTGGTAATATTATTACAAACTCCGTTCCCTTATTTACTTCACTATTTACAAAGATCTGTCCATTATGAGCATCAATTATGCTCTTCACTATGGATAATCCTATTCCAATTCCTCCAGTTTCTTTGTCTCTTGATTTATCTACTCTATAAAATCTTTCAAAAATAAAACTAATCTCATCTTTAGGAATTCCTACTCCATTATCTTTAATAGATATAATCACATTGTTACAATCTTCATAAGCTTTTATATGTATTTTTCCATTAATATTTGTATATTTAATAGCATTGGATAATAAGTTTGCTAATACTTGAGAAAATTGTTCTTTATCAAGACTAATATATATTTCTTTCAAATCATAAGTTATATTTATATCCTTAAATAAAGCATCACCTTCATAGTTGTAAATAAAATGTTCTATAAATTCATTTAAGTTAACTTTACTTTTATTTATCATATTACTTTCACTATCGTATCTAGACAATATTTTAAGTTGTCCTACTAAATTACTAAGCCTGTCAGTTTCTTCCCTTATACTGCTCAGCCTTTCTGGAGTAGCTTCCCATATACCATCTATCATACAATCCAAATGGCCTTGAATACTTGTTAGAGGTGTTCTAAGCTCATGAGCCACATCTGTTGTTATTCTCTTTCTAAGCAATTCCTGTTCATTTAACTTATAAGATAATTTATTAATTGACTCTATTAGTTCTTTTGCTTCTTTTATATTGCTATTGTATTTAAGCTTATCATTATATTTTCCGTCGCTCATGTTTTTTGCTTTAGAAGAAACATTTTCTATAGATCTAGAAATTGACTTTGATATAATAAATGCAATTAGCACTACACTTCCTATGGATATAAGGCTTATAACTTTCATAAAATCATTGATTATATTTAAAAACATAATATCATTTTCCATATAATATAGTGACTTATAATATAATATCTGAGCATATCCCACTTTATCCTTATTTTCATTATATATACCAATTTTATACTGCTCCAATTTAGGAGTCCAATTTTCTTCTATACTTTGCATATTTTTTCTTATATTATTTAATATTTCATTTGACTCACTTTTTTCATCTTCTAGTATTCCATAAATTAGCTTATTATTTTTATTATAAACTTCCAGCACAATTCCTTTTTCCTATGAATCTTCAGCCAATTTTTTTATTAAGTGTACATCCCAATTTTTCTCTTTGTATATATTATTTAAATCAAAGTTTATTAAATGATTTACTTCTGATTTATTACTATCATCCACATATTTGCCAAACTCTGATTCAAAAGTCTTTGTTACAAATATTGTTATAGATAATATGGTTAATACTATAATTGTTAAGAAGGATATTATTATTATATTTCTAAGTGAAATGCTTTTTATTTTTAAGTCCAAATTTATATCCTATTCCATAAACTGTTTGTACAATCTTACAGTCCTTTGGATTTTTTTCTATTTTTTGTCTTAAATTCTTTATGTGACTATCAACTGCACGATCATCTTTTTCATAATATCCTTCTTCTAATTGTTCCAATATTTCTGCTCTTGTATATACTTTGTGCGGGTTAGATAGTAAAAGTAACAATATTTTATATTCTGTATTAGTTAGTGAAACAAGTTCTTTTCGTATTTTTACTTGATATGATAAAGTATCTATTTCTACTTCGTCACCAATCTTTATTATATTGTCTTCACTTATTTTATTACTTCTTTTTAAAATAGCTTTTACTCTAAATACTAACTCCCTCACATTAAATGGTTTACATAAATAATCATCACATCCTAAAGTGAAACCTTCTATCCTATCTTCATCCTCAATCTTAGCTGTAAGCATTATTATGGGTAGATCAGATTTTTTTCTAATATATCTACAAACTTCTTCTCCACTTATATCTGGCAACATTCTATCTAAAACGACTAGATCATAGTCTGTATTTTCAAAGTTTTCAATTGCATCTTTTCCATTATAGGTAACAGTAACTTCATACCCTTCTCTATCTAAATATGCTTTTACAAATTCACAGATTTTTTGTTCATCGTCAACTACTAATATTTTTATCATATAACTTCTCCTACAAAATTTATATATATTATAGTATTTCTTTAATATATTTTTATATAAAACCTATTTATGCCATAAAAAATTTGCTTCGCTTGAGCTACGTGTCGGCGAAACACTTCATATCGCCAAAGTTGAGAATCATGTAATCAACGATATGTCCTCATTACCACTTCGTATAAATCCGTTACTCAAACGATATGCAAACCTTACCACTTTAAGCCAATGTGTGACCGACATGCAGTTTAAGGCAATGATCTTGCTCAAAAACTAACTTTTTACAGTTCAATATTTTTGGTATTACTTAGTTTCATGAGTTTTTAACAGATTTGAGAGCAATATAATTTTCTAATATGTAAAAAGACCTGTCATAACAGATCTTTTATATTATTTATAACCATGTCTTCTTCAAACAAATTAAAGCATATATCTGCAACGTAGCAAATGTATGCATGAAGCATCGACTCAGGCAGAGAAGATTTTATATTCCAAGTAATACTTTTGCTAAAGTAAAGTATATCATAAGTGCAAAAGTGTCTACAATTGTAGTAATTAAAGGGCTAGCCATTATAGCTGGATCAAATTTTAGTTTTTTAGCTACTATAGGTAACAAACTTCCAACTACTTTTGCTATTATAACTGTACAAAATAAACTTAAACATACAGTTATAGATATGGCTAATTCAGTTCTTTCTAATAAATATATTCTAAGAAAATTCACACTTGCTAAAACAGTAGCAACTATTAAACTTACTCTAAATTCTTTAAACATTACTTTTAAATAATCTTTAATCTCAATATCTCCAAGTGCCAATCCCCTTATTACTAAAGTTGAAGACTGTGAACCTGCATTACCTCCCGTATCCATTAACATTGGAATAAATGCAGCCAATATTACTACTGATTGTAACACATCATCAAACTTCTTTATTATAGAACCAGTAAATGTGGCTGATATCATTAGCACTAATAACCATATAACTCTATGTTTCGCTAACTCCAACACTGGAGTTTTTAAATATGACTCTTCATTGGGCTGTATGGCTGCCATCTTTTGAAAATCCTCTGTATTTTCTTTATCTATGATATCCATGACATCATCTACAGTTATAATCCCCACTAGCCTATCTTCCTTATCTAATACAGGCATACATGTTAAATCATACTTTTTAAACTCGGAAGCTACAACTTCCTGATCCTCCACTGTACTTGTGCATATAATATTTCTATCCATTATATCTTCTATAAGTGTCTTTTCATTATTTAATATTAACTCTTTTAGATGTAGCGTTCCCTTTATTTTTCTATTGTTATCAATTATAAAACAAGTATCCACATCTTCTTTATCTAAAGAGTCATTTCTAATATACTTTATAGCATCCTTTACCGTCATACTTTCTTTCAAGTCTAAAAATTCTATGGTCATCATTGCCCCTGCTGTATTTTCATCATATTTTAAAAATTGATTAATAAATTCTCTTTTTTCTTTTGAAGTATTCTTTAATACTTTTTTAACTATATGAGAAGGTAACTCTTCTATAATATCTACCGTATCATCTAAAAATAATTTATCTATTATATCTTTTAATTCACTATCCGTTATGGACTGTATTATATATTCTTGCATATCTAATTCTAAATATGAGAATACTTCTACTGCCGTATCCTTTGGCAGTATTCTAAAAGCTAATACTATATCCTCATTTCTTAAATCCACCATATCCTTTGCTATATCAACAGAGTTTAAATTTGCAAAGTATTCACTTAGTTCTAATATTTTTCTTTCTTCAATTAAATTACTTACTATTTGTACCATAATAATCCCTCCATACTAAAGAGTTCATATCATCAATAATAAAATCTTGTGATTATATATGAACTCTCTCTGTTTATACTTATTGCTTATTTTCAACCTAGGGTCACTATCCATATAAATCACATCCTTTCTACATATTTACTTTTATTATATAAAATAAATATGTAGAACTTATGGAGTTTTATAAATCTTTAAGATTATTTGTTGTGCTTGATATATAATAAAATTATAATTTACATAACATATAAAATAATTGATAAGAAAGGATTTCAATATGAAAATAACATATATTCACCATAGTAGCTTTAGCGCTGAACTTGATAATTGCATATTACTTTTTGATTATTTCCAAGGAAATATTCCATATTTCGATAAAAACAAGAAGTTATATGTATTTTCAAGTCACTCTCATCACGATCATTTTAATAAATCTATTTTTAAAATAGAGGAAACACAACCTAATGTGACTTATATATTGTCAAACGATATAAATGCTCCAAAATCAGAAAATATAAAACTTATGGGTCCTAATGAAAGGTTATTAATCGATGATTTAAGAATAGAAACTCTTGAATCTAGTGATTTAGGTGTGGCTTTTATTGTGAGGGTAGAAAATAAAACAATTTATCATGCTGGAGATTTAAACTGGTGGCACTGGGAAGGTGAAAACTCTCCTGAAGAAAATGATTATGCTGAAAAAATATTTAAATCTTCAATAAATAAAATAAAAGGAAAAAATATAGACCTTGCCTTTTTACCTTTAGACCCTCGACAAGGTGAACAATATTATTTAGGTTTTGATTATTTTATGAAAAACACTAATACTAAGATAGCATTTCCAATGCATCTTTGGAAAACTTACTCTTTAGTTAAAATTTTTAAATCTTCTAATTATTCATTAGATTACAAAGATAAAATAGTTGAAGTAAATCATGATGGAGAAGAATTTAATATATAACTCAAAAATTTCATTTTCTTAATTTAGGTAATACTTAAATAGGCCATTACCCCAGTCAGTTGGAGTTTATAATATAAAAAAGGTCAACCTAGTAAAATTGACCTTTTTTATATTATATATTATTTATCTTCTGATATATAACTTTTCATTATATTTTTAACTTTAGGTACTAAATACTTTGATGTGGATTTATATTTCATATTCTCCATAACCATAGATATAGCTAATTTAGAGTTGTCCATGTCTACAGCAACAAACCAACTGTTTTCATTTCCAGTTTCATCTTCTTTAGTTGATTTAATTTCTGCTGTTCCTGTTTTCCCGGCCAAATTAACACCTTCTATTTTACATAAATATCCACTTCCATTAGAATCATTTATAACTCCAGCAAAGTCTTTTTGTAATTCTTTTAAATATTTCTTTTGTATAGCTTCACTATACACTTTTTCTTCTTTATTTTCACTTAGCACAAGTCTTGGAGTCATAATTTTTCCTTCATTTCCTAAAGCTGAATATGCCATAGTTATTTGAAGTGGTGTTGTTAAAACTTCTCCTTGTCCATAACCTGTATCACCTAGTAAAATTTCACTATCTATAGCTCCACTATTTGATATTTGAGAGTTAGACATAGGATATTCAAATTTTATATCAGCTCCCAATCCAAACTTTTTAGCTCCTTCTATAAGATTTTCACTACCTATTTTTATAGCTTTATCTGCAAAATAAATATTATCAGAATTTACAACAGCATCATATAAATTCACAGAACTTACATTTTTTACCCTAGTAACTTTATAATTTCCCCAGGATGATGATTTTTGCCAATTTACTCCTTCTATCTTCATTTTTTCATTTGGATCTATTTCCTTATTTTCTATTCCTATAGATGCTGTTATAAGTTTCATTGTAGATCCTGGTGAGTATAAATTATTTGCTCTATTATCAAAACTGGCATTTTTATTTTCTTCCCACTCTTTTGCTATAGTTTTAGTTTTGTAAGTCACCATTGTATTTGAATCATAAGAAGGTGAACTTACCATGGCTAATACTTCTCCTGTAGCTGAATTCATGGCTATAGATGCACCTTTTTCATTATCCATTTGATCATAAACTGATTTTTGTAAATCCGAGTCTATCGCCAATTTTATATCCTTGCCATCACTTGATTTTATCTTAGCAAGCGTAATATCTTCTCCTCCTCTTTCAATATATATATGAACTCCATCTGTAGCTCTTAATGTATCTTCATAAACTTGCTCCAATCCATTTTTCCCTACTTGACTACTTGTTGTATATCCTTTGCCAGCATTTTTTTCTAATTCTTCTGCTGTTATATCGCCTATATAGCCAAGTAAACTTCCAAAAGCTTCTCCTTTTGCATACACCCTAGAAGCTCCTACTTGTGACATTACACCTTCTATTTTTAAAGCTTCCTGTACCTTATCTTCTTCATATTTAGAAACCTTTACAATATTTATTGCATAATCAGGGTTTATATTATTTTCAATTTTCTTTTCTATATATTCCTCGCTTATGTCAAGTGCCTTAGCTAAGTCACTTATATCCTCCTTTTTAAATAATTTAGGGTCTATATTTATATAATTTACTTCACCATTATAAGCTAATAAGTTACCATCTCTATCAAGAATTTCTCCTCGATTACCATTGCTAACTTTTACCCTAATTTTATCTCCTTGTACCATATCCGGCAAAATCAAGCTTTCGTTCCAACATATTTTATATTTATCATCTTCTTTTTTCAGCTTAATTATTGCATCCTCATATTTTAATTTTCCACCAATAGTATTCATTGAAATAGTAATAGGTATTTCTGATTTATCCTTAATTTCACCCACATCTATTTTTATGTTATTTACTCCCATTGCTGAATATATGGCAGAGTATTTATTTACAAATCCTTCTTTACCACCAAACTCTTCTTTTATATACTCCTTGGAATCTGTTGTTAAAATTTCATATAGTTCATCATATTTTTTTTCATTTAATAACTTAGTATAATTTTTAACAGTATTTTTCATTTCATTTTTATCACTACAACCACTTAATATAAATACTGATATTATCATCATGCTAACAATTACTAGTCTACTTAGTTTCTTAATTTTCTTTTTCATTTAGATCATTCCCCCTCATAAAATCTTAATTTGACAAATATAGCTTCTTTTCCTTTTTATTTATTAGACATAAATTTTTTATAAAAGGTTTTAACTTATTTATATTTTTTAAATTGCAACTGGATATACTC
>NZ_JWHR01000154.1 GCF_000808015.1 Terrisporobacter othiniensis
GAGAATCGCTCGACTTGCATGTGTTAGGCACGCCGCCAGCGTTCATCCTGAGCCAGGATCAAACTCTCATAAAAAAGTTGTCCATTGCTCAGACTAATCATTATCTGAATATCTGGCTTGGTTTGTTTGTTGTTTCAGTTTAATTCTTAAAGAATTAATTTATTGTTAACCTACTGTTTAATTTTCAAAGTTCTTTGCTTGTTTCAGCTTCTTTATTTTACCAAAGCTGTTTTTCTTTGTCAACCACTTTTTCAATAAGTTTTTCGTTGGCATTTTGTCCCTGTCTCAAGGACAAGTATTACTATACCATCGTAAAATATATTGGTCAATAGTTTTTTTTAAATTTTTTTTACACCATAAATTAATAAAAACTTATTAACATAGCATATTATTTCTTATCCACATTATAAACAACTTTAATCACTGGTATATTACCAATCATATATTTTTATTCACAAGTAATCGTTGATAATGTGTATAACTTTTATTTATATTGTTTAATATATATTAATGATTTCTATTAATAATTTTATTATCATTTATTAATATACTCAAAAGAAAAATAATTATGTCCAGTTTTTAAATAATTATTTAATTACAATACTATTACCTCCTGCGTCTATTTATCATTTTTATATTTTATTTTTCAATATTCTTTAATATCACTAAAAGTCACTTTAATCATAAACAATATTCATTTAGATTCCTTACAAATATTGTTTATTTATCACTCTTTAATAATTTCATTAAATAAATTATATTTTCATTCTTTGTTAAAAATTAATTACTTAATTAAATCTTTCATTCATAATTAATTCCCACTTAGATTTTCTCAATTTAAGTTAAATAATCATAATCCACCGTAAAACGTGTGGCTTATAAACCTTTTTTGGTGACAGCGTCTAAAGGATGATGTTTTTTACTTTGTTCATACCAAAATGCCTTTTGATACTAGGTAATCCCTAAAGGGATTTTTTGTTACCAACTACCCTTTGAAATGGTCTTTATATTCTTTGACACTTAATTTATCTTTTAATATGTCTTGATTTTCTTGTTCCTGTATATATTTTTTAATTGTTGCTTCGTTAAGGCCTACGGTACTAACGTAAAATCCTTCGACCCAAAAGTGTCTATTCCCAAACTTATATTTTAGATTTGCATGTCTATCGAATATCATTAGTTCACTTTTGCCTTTCAAATATCCCATAAAACTAGATACACTCAACTTTGGTGGTATACTAACTAGCATATGTATATGATCGGGCATCAAGTGCCCTTCAATTATTTCAACACCTTTATAGTTACATAATTGTCTAATTATTTGACCTATGCTTTCTCGATATTGATTATATATGATTTTTCGTCTATACTTAGGTGTAAATATAATATGATATTTGCATAGCCATTTTGTATGAGCTAAGCTATTCGTTTTATTTGCCATAAAATCACCTTTCCTTTCATCATTTTGTAGCCTGAACAACTACATTATATCTTAGAAAAGGTGATTTTTTAGTATAACTATCGTTTCCGCATCCGCATAGCGGGTGGTTTAATATTGAGTATACATACTCAACAGGCTAAAAGCCCATAATAAAAACATACCAATTAGGTATGTTTAAACATTTATACAAAAAAAGATTACGTGGCTACGTGCTACTCTCCCAGGGGGTCGCCCCCCAAGTACCATTGCCGCTCAAGAGCTTAACTTCTGTGTTCGGAATGGGAACAGGTGTATCCTCTTTGCTATAATAACCACATAATCTTTCGATTAAAGTATTAACTTTTGTTAGTACTTTCAAAACTGCTAACATTTAATGTTTTCCATTATTTATTTTTAGCAACTGAAATCTTCCTTATAAACATATAATTAAAGATTTAGTTGGCGATATAAACCTTTAGGTTTATTTTGGTCAAGTC
>NZ_JWHR01000155.1 GCF_000808015.1 Terrisporobacter othiniensis
TCTGAATACTTATAAGTAAAAAATCAATAAAATTTTTATTTACTTTATATATTTTAATAACATACTATTTCTTTCTAATATATATGATTTATGATGTTACAAAAAATAAAAAACAAACACCTTTTTAATTCTAGTGTTTGTTTTTTATTAATTCTATACTTAATGAGGGTAGCATATTAATTTTAACTACAAATTAATATGCATATAGCTTTAATAATATTATTTTTTAAAAGTAATGCTTATCGTAACATTGTTTAGCACTAGCAATATTATTAAAAAATATATCATAGCTACCCCCCTATATTCATTTTTATTTTACTATATTATATTTTAAAGTATAAAATTCAGAACTGTAATTTCCAAGATACTATATTCCAAAAAAGTATTATAAGCACTTTGTACAGCCTCTCTCCCTCTTACTTCCCTTTCAACAAATGCCTCATCTGAGCATAAGAAAGATCATACTTCTTCCTAATCATCTCGCCATTCTTCCCATTGTACTCTTTCACAATCTTCCTATTCCTATCATAAATCATCAAATTCTTATACATAGGTATATACAGATTAGCCCCTCCATAAAACCTGGCAACCTCTACAAACTTGTCCATACCAATAATATCAATCAAATTATGCAAACTTACAGGAACATCCTCTTTATATATTTCCATACTTTCACTCCTTTATATAAATAAATTTTAATATTATTTCCTACTAGGTAATTATATCTTATTATACTTTCTGCAATGTATTTTCAAGTACTTCTATATGCCCTCCTACTTCACCTAATACATCTCAGCTCTTAGATTTCTCAGCCTATGATTATCACTATTTCCATCAAACACTACCACATTTTCTCTTGCCATTTCCACAATTCTACTCCCCACAGCTTCATCAAAATCTAGAATTTCCTCCACACTTTTCTCTGTGGAAATAATCATGGGCTTTTCTTGCAAATATCTGGTGTTTATTATTCTATAAATATAGCTAAGATCAGCTGGCGTGGCCTTTCCTTTTAGAAAATCGTCCATAAAAAGTACGGTGGGGTTTGTGTATTTTTCCATTTCCCTCATGTGATTTTCCTCGTCGTTGATACTTTGTTTCAGATTTACCATCATGTTGTTATACTCCACGTATCTACAGGTCACATTATCACTTATAAGTTTGAGCATAGACGCTATTCCCAGGTGAGTTTTACCCGTGCCTGGTCTTCCACAAATAAGCAAAGAGTCCTTGTTTTCTTTAAAATTTAAACAAAACTTCAGTACTTGGCTTTTGGCTTTTATTTGATATTGATCTTCACAGACATAATTTGCAAAGGTCTTTTTCTTAAAAGCTGAGCTTAGTCCGCATTTTTCTAGCTTTTCAAAGACTTGTTTCTTTGCTAAACATTGACAGGGAATGGCCACATCACAGTTGTTTTCTCTTGTTTCAAAAATATAACCTCTGTCTCTGCACTTTGGACAGTTGTAGCTATCTGGAACAAGTGTGGCACTTTCCATAAGTTTTTTTGCCCTTTTTAACAAATTTTTATCCATTTTTCCCCCTAACTAACACCCAGCTTCTTTTCTAAATCATTCATTTCAGCTAACATTTTTTCATCAATTTTCTCTTTTTTGCTGGATTTATTTTTTAGTTTATGTTTTTCCAAATCATTTTCTACTGCATATTTGTTTCTGTTTGCCATTTCCATCTCTTTTGTTTTTAAAGCTTCCAGTGTGTAGATATTTTGATCATGCCATTTCTTGATTATACCCTTCAAATAAGCTGGGTTCACGCTGCTTTTATCTATGCAAATTTCTATGGCTCTTTTAAACAAAGCCCACTCTATCTTTTCTGACAACTCTATAAAATAGTTCCTATTGGCAGGATAAATAGGCCCTATGTTTTCCTCATAAAGCTTAATTATTTTTGATAAGTTTTCACTTACAGACTCATCTACACACTCATTCACTAATTTGTTTTGTGATTTTTTATTTTTCTTTTGTTTTTTATCTTTGTGAAATCCTTTATTTAAATCTATATGTAACTCTTTTTCTTTCTTTAACTCTTTGTCTAATTCTGTATCTATATATGGTGTTACATTTTTGTTACAAAAAGTTTCATCACCTTTTAAAGTGTCTTCTTCATTATTTATAATCACATTTACTTTTTTAGAAATTACTTTGTCTTCTTTCACAGTTCCTTTATCTTTTTCAGTAGATTTTTCCTCTTTTTTAGTAGCTCCTTCTACTTTTTCACTAAATCCTTCCTTTTCTTTAGTCGGTCCTTCTACTTTTTCAGTAGATCCTTCATCTTCTTTATATAAATCTTCCTCTTTTTTAGTTTCTCTGTGTTTTCTTACACGCTTAGCAGTTTCACTTTCACGCCCAGTCAGCTCATTTACTTGCAACAAAAGAAACTCATCAGAGGATACACATTCCATAAGATTAGCTCTTTCCAAAAAGTCCACCGTTGCTTTTACATCTTCCACCTTCTCATCAAGCAACAAAGCCAGCTCTTCTTCAAAAGTATCTTGCAAATTATCAAAGAAAAGTTTGCTCTCATTTTTCAAAGAGTGCAAAAGCATCTTTTGATAAATAATTATATAAACTGCTCCTTTTTCCATATTTCTTAAAATTTTTATTTCCTTTTGTCTGAAGAATTCATCTTGTATTTTTAACCAAAAATAAGTTTTCGCCATTTTATCCACCTCATTCTAATAATTTCACTTCTTTTATCACATTTTCATTAACTAATAAATTTCTAAAAAATTCCCTTCCTTTGGGATTTATCAAAGTTTGCACACCACTATGACCACTTTCACAGCTAAATTCTTTCATATGAAAACAATCCATAAATTTTGCATAGGGCTTAATATTTCCTTTTTTATCTCTGTAACAGTAGTTACTTAAAAGCAACCAATTTACCAGAAGATTTTCCCTCACACCAAATAGCTTTGACGTATCCCTAAAATTTGTGTTTAAAGTTCTGCTCTTTTCTTCCTTTATATATGTAGATTGTGCTACAGTATCATCAGTTGAAATAGGCTCTATCATATAACCATCATAATCAGAGCTTCCCATATTCACGGAATCTTTACTATTCATAAAGTCTTCACTGTAGTTACTATAGTTATTAGTGTGGTTACTATAATCAGTGTAGTTTCTCATACTTCTTCTCGTTATCTCCAGCAAGCTTCCCAGTGCCACTTGAGCAGATTTTAATTTTTTCTCCACATTTATCAAATACCTTCTTGCTACCTTTCCTTTTTCACTTTGCTGAAGTAGAGCTATTTCCTTTGCCATGTTTATGCTCATCATATAGTCAACTACTGTTTGCTCTCCTTGAGTAGTGAACACCTTTGTATAAGTTTTTTCATAGTCTTCACCTTCCACAAAACCATAGCCAATCATTTTTAAATACCATTGTTTAAAGTTTGTTTTTGTTTCTAAAAAGCTGTGATAACTTCTGGCACTTACTAAGACCTCACTTTCCTCTGTTATGGAAAATGGTATTAAATTATTCAAATTACATTCCATACTTCCCCTCCTTAAAATAATAGAGAGCTATCATATTAAAATTAGTATGACAGCTCTCTTAGTGTATTGGTTATTAAATTTTAAAAGATATATTATTATTAAAATATCATAATCTTATACTTCTTTAGATTAATTTATTAAATATTCCCAAAGACTCTTTAATATTGCCCAGTTGTCTACGCACTCACCCTTTAATTCCATATCATTTAAGTTTTCCTCATTGTTATGTAGTATCTTATCACAATACTCAATAGATTTTTCATGTTCATCAAGAGATTGATATATTATTCCACATCTAAACAGGTGCTCACTATCTCTATCAAAAATAATAGCTAAAGATAAATAAATATTTAAAGACTCTTCATACTTATTTTCAAAATATATCTTATCTACATTAGATAATTTATCTTCCACATTTTTGTCTATCTCTGAAATTTTGTCACTGGAATTCTCATCTTCTCCATGTAAATGAATATAATAATCTCTGTAAGTAATATCTAAATCTAAAGCCTTTGCAATAGCTTCAATATTATAGCTCCTTGGGTTACACCTTCTTGCTTCTATGTTTTTTATAGTACCCCTAGATACTCCAGATTTTTCAGCTAACTCCTCTACAGTATACCCCAACTCTTTTCTTCTTTGCCTAAAATCAATCCCCATAACTCATCCCTTTTCTTAATTAATTTTTATAATATAATTATACTAAATTTTTCAATTTAATAATGGTCAACTTATGGTCAATTTTGCTGAAATATAATTAACTTCTAACTATTCATTACATTTTAACCTGCTAATTTGCATATTCTTAAGAATTTTTCAGTTTTTAGTAAAATATTTTAATCATATATCTTTTCTCCTTTATTCTCACTTTAGTAATACCATATTATTAAAGGTTAACTTACCTATACTATAATGGGGAATTATCCTTAATATAAATTTAAGGAGGTAGTAAAATGGCAGTAGTTTCAACTCCCAATGCTTCTTCTATCAAGGTTAAATTTGATCATGGTACAGATTTAAACGGAGATAGAGTAATAAAGACAAAAACTTATTCTAGCATAAAATCAGGTGCTACAAATGATAATGTTATGTCCGTTGTAATTGCCCTATCAGACTTACAACAACATACACTATGTGGTACAAACAGACTAGATAACTCATCTTTATCTGAATAAAAGGAAGGCGCCAACGATATGTCTTTGCTATCGCTTCAGACAAATCCGTTGCTTAAAATTTGCTATGCTCATGGCGCCAACTAGTTACCTTCATTATCATTTCAGGTAACTCCGTTGCTTAAAAACATATTTTATAGGAGGTTAAATTATGGATGAAAAAAGACTTTTAATGACTTTTAAAAATACCTTAGGTAATAGCTTTACTATTACTGTAGATGATCCAAGGGAAGACTTGGAGGAACAAGAAATCATAGATGCTATGAACTTAATAAAAGACAAAAACATATTCCAACCAAAAGGTTATGACATAGCTACATGTGTTTCTGCTAAAGTAGTTGACTCTACAACTACTGAGTACGACTTAGAAGTTTAATCGAGGTGAGTTAAATGGCTGATTTACAATCTCTCATAGCTAATCTAGGTTTTCCCATAGCAATTTCTCTCTACTTGTTAGTTAGAATTGAAGGGAAACTACAAGCTTTGACAGATAGTATTAACGACCTGTCTCATAACATAATTAAAATAAAAGACAACTAAAAAATTCGCTTCGCTTAAGCCACTGCGTGGGCGCTCCACTTCATATCGCCAACGGCTTCGCCCGTTGCTCAAGTCACAAAGTTGGAAATTATATGTTATCCACAGAGCAGATAACATATAATTTCCTTCAATATAAAAAATAGCTATAGGAGATTAATCCTATAGCTATTTCTATTAGTTTTCATATCTTTTATACATCTATTTCTTTTTCCCTCAAAAATTTTTCTTCTATTTTTTATTCTATGGAGTCTTTACAAGCTTTTAATATCTTATCTATATTTTCTTTAGTATAATCAAGATCTCCATCTATACTCAGTACACTATTTTTATAAATAATTATACGCTCTTTATCCTCGCCCATAAATACTTTCTCTGCATTCCAATTTTTCAACTCTTTTTTATTATTGTTTTCTTTAATAATTGTGTAATTACTTACTTTATCATAAATGCTTTTGACACCTCTATCTAAAACCCATTTGTAGTCACTTGAAAAATACTCTATTTCTAAATAAGCTTTATCTTTTCGATCAGTATAATAAGTTTTATCTATTGTATCGTAAATAGTTTGACTAAAATAAACATCCTTTGCAAATATTGTTTTTCTTATTTCTAATTCATCCTCTGATTCACCTTTAATTTTATCATTTAGCTCATTTAAGCTTAAGTTTAAGCTAGTATTTGGTCTATCTTCCTTTGACATGGAGTTAGCTTTAATAGTAATAGCTAATAATATAGTTAATAAAACTAGTAATATAATTGCCTCCACTTTTTCATATTTTATTCTTTTTTTAACTGACTTAATTGGTATGCTATACTCATATTTCTCTTTAGATATATCTACTCTATATTTAAATAAGTAATTTATTTCTCTGATACACTTTATTAAACTCATTATGAGAAGTAGAATAGATAAAAATACCATAAATATTTTCCAATAACTTGTTACTGTATAGCAAAAACTTACATTATAAGAGTCATAAATATTAATAGTAAAAGTTGTAAGAATCATAAAATATACAAAGTTTATTGATAGCCCACTTTTCATAAAAGTTTTAAAATGTTTTCTATTTAATTTTTCTTTTTCAAATATCAAGTTTTCACTATCTTTATTTTTTAATTTCCAATTAGCATAATCCATTTGTTTTATGTAGTTTTCAATATCATCTCTTTTCCTCTTTTTTCCCATATTCAACCTCCTATTAGTCATTTACATTTTTTAAATTCTTAATCAACATCATTCCCACTGCTCCAACAATACAAATAACAGTAATTATCATCCAAGCCTGAAACATACCTAAATCATCTATTACACCACCCATTATCATAGGACCCATAGCATATCCTGCACCTGATATCATGGGAACAATGGAACTTATCCTTCCTCTGTGAGATGAAGGTGTATTATTTGCAATAAAAGCTTGGGCATTTGTTGCTATAAGGACTTCCCCAATAGTTAAAGCTAATGTTGCAGCAAAGAACAACACTTTATAATCTGCAAAAGCATATATGACAAAACTTAGTCCATACAACATTCCCCCAGCACTCATAATATTTAAGGTTCTAAATTTTTTAGTTAAATAAGTCAATATAGGTGTAAAAGTTATTACTATAAACCCATTGAACCCACCTAAAAATCCATAAAGTCTAGCTCCATTTTCCTGGAACAATTCCCCTAACTGAATAGGCAATGTAAATACCCACTGACTATATGCAAATTGATATAATAGCATCATTACAGGAAATAAAATAAGTATTGGTCTTTTTAAGATTACACTTAATGTTGATACTTTTAAATCTTGTTCTTCTTCATAATCCACTGCAACTTCCTTTTGTCTACTTGGTTCTTTTATGTATAATACAATTAATAAAAGAGCAACTATAGTAGTCAGAGCATCACCTATAAAAATTAAAGGTAAATAATCCTTATATAAAAATCCTCCAATTATAGGTCCTATGGAAAATCCTATGTTTACACCCATATATAATAAAGAATAAGAACTCTTTCTATTGCTTTCATTTGTTAAATCTGCATTTAGAGCATCATAGGCTGGCGTTGACATGGAATAAAAACAAGATGATAGTATCATGATTTTAGCCGTTGTGATTGATAGTGGAATAATTCCACAAATTATAAGCATTAAAATACCAAGTATCTGAAACATGGTTATTACTTTTTTTCTTCCTATTGTATCTGCCAATTTTCCACCTATTATTATGCAGGGCACTTGACATATTGCCATGAAAGTTACAAATTCCCCAGCTTCTCCTGCACTCATTCCCAGCTTTTGAGTAAGTATCAAAGACATCAAAGGTTGAACAAATGCACCTAATGAGTTGACTATTTTTCCTATAAACAGTATATATATTTCCCTGGGAAGGCCTTTGTAGGTATTCAATAAGTTTTTCATTTCATCCCCTCGCTTAATTTATGATTTCACTATTAAGTTTAGTTTACACAGGGCTACAACACAATTATTTTTATATTTTAAATTAGATTTTTCTTTCATAATCATTTTTTATAGGAAGATAAAATCCTTACAATGAAAAAATTCCCTCACAATATACTCCACTCCCATTCTTTGATTAAAAATCTAGTGATTGGTTACAGATCATACGAACTACTTTTTATAAATATTAATCTCTTTTGCTTATTTCATTTGTTATTAAAGATTTTGAAACATACATAGCTTTTATCATTTTTGTAAGTCTAGTGTGATTAGCTGTGCCTTTCACTGCTTTTAGGTGTGCTTTTTCACATTTGCTTATGATTGAAGATACTGGTGCTATGGATTTTTCCAGCTCTTCCTTTGTATATTTCTCTTCAATATTTTCATCTTCTATTAAAAATTTTGAAATATAAAGTGCTTTTATTCTATTTTTAAGAAGGGTGTTCTGAGATGTACCCTCTGCAAATTTGGGATGCATTTTTCACAGTTTCTTATAGATGAAGTTACCACTTTTAGTGCTTCTTTTAATTCTTCTTCTGTATATTGGTTCATATTATTTCACCTCAAGTTCCTATATATTATTCTTACTTATAATATCATAATATCAATCTAAATTTAATTATTTTAATTTATAAATCACATTTTATATTCTTCTTTTTATAAATTAAAAGAATACAAAATAAAGTACAGGTAAATATAATATTAGATATAAAAAAGGAGGTAAATTACTTTGTTTAAACATGATAAAGCACTATTACATGAAGTAAAAGTAGAAAAACCTAATCCTCAATATGCTGTTCTAATGCAAGAACAATTAGGTGGAGGAAATGGTGAATTAAAAGCTGCTATGCAGTATATGGCTCAAAGTTTTAGAATCAAAGATCCAGAAATTAAAGATTTATTTTTGGACATTGCATCAGAAGAACTTAGTCATATGGAAATGGTAGCGCAAACAATAAATTTATTAAACGGTCACGATGTGGACTATAAAGCAGTTGACTCTGGAGAAGTAGAAACCCATGTATTAACAGGATTATCTCCTGTATTAATTAATTCATCAGGAGCACCATGGACAGCAGATTACGTAACTGTAACTGGTGACTTAGTTGCTGATTTACTATCTAATATAGCATCAGAACAAAGAGCTAAGGTTGTTTATGAATATCTTTACAGACAAATAGAAGATAAACATGTAAGAGAAACAATAGATTTCTTGCTTAATAGAGAAGAAGCTCACAATGCATTATTTAGAGATGCTCTTAATAAAGTTAAAGATACAGGTTCAAATAAAAGCTTTGGTGTAACTGAAGATTCAAAAATATACTTTGATTTATCTACACCAGGACCTAACCATGATAGCAAAATGAATATTACTCCACCATCTTTTGAAGAACCAATAAAAAAATAAAAAATTAGTAGATGCGTTTAAGTTCTATATTTATAAGACATCTACATTTAAACATAAAAAGATATATTAAAAACCTAACAACAAAATAAGTTTTACAATTAAAACTTATTTTTCATATGAAAATAGCAACTATTTTCTAATATACAGAAATAGTTGCTATTTTTAATTTTAATTAGCTAAATAACAGCTTTATACTATTTGTTCAGATTCAAAATCATTGTCTTTTAATTTATTAAAATAATTATATACAGGTAATCCTAGTAAAGCTATTACAACACTACCTATTGACATTGCTCTATTAAATTAGCCTGCAAATAATAATTGGTTTATAATTACAAATAATCCACCACACATTGCAACAATAGGTATAAAAGGATACATAGGAACTTTATAAGGTCTATGTAAGTTAGGGTTATCTTTTCTAAGAAAACCCATGATAAAATTCCAAGACCTGGATCACCTCCAGTTAAATTAGTTAATTATTTTTTTATCACATGTTTTTTGTCTGTATTTGTAATAAATATCTACTATTAACTTTTTTATATCATATTTAATTATCTGGATAATATGTATGTGTTTTTGTAGAATCCTTCAATATATAAAGCCCCTGTATATAGTCACAAGTTACATTATCTTCCTTTGCCCCCTTGAATAAATATTCTTTTTTATAAAAAGGGCTATTTTTTCCACATAGTTCAACAAAAGTATCTTCTTTAATATTTTTAAATAAAGAATAATCAAAGAAATTATTACCAGGATAGTTACCTTCCTTGTTTTCATAAGCACATAATAAAGAATAAACTCTATTTTTTACAGGAGAAGACTTTCCATTAAGTAATATACCAAATCTCACTTCATCCTCACTTACATAATCAGTATTCATGTAATCTTGATATATGTGCTCACTTCCAAATTGCCCAAAGAACTTTTCACCCTTTTTTAATGAATATAAAGCAGAAAAGTTTCTCATCATTATTTTATCACGCATATCCTGACCACCACCACTTGGGTATAAATTTTCAATTCCATTTTCAAAGTATATAAATTTATCACCAAAGTATTCTTCACAGTCTTTTTTGTTTTCTTCGTAAGCTAATTTTAAGCTTTTAATAGCTCTTATGTCTTTATTTTTCACAAGAGTAATTGATTCTACCAAAGATTTTGGTACAGGCTTATTTTTATCTATTAAAACTTCTATACCATTTATGGCAGCCAATGAATCATGTTCCACATCAACTCCATACACATTTATTTTCAAATCTTCATCTAATTCTGAGTTGTATTTATATAACCATTTATAAAATTCATACTTTTCTCTAGTATATGCCATGGTTCCTTTTAATTTACTCATGTAAGATTTTAAGTATTCTTCATTGCCACTTTGTATATATTCATTTAATAAATATACACTGCAAACTCCAGCTTCTTCTATTATATTTTTAACTCCTGCTTTCTTATTTAAATACGTGAAAATTTCTTGCTTGAATTTATCACTCTTGGCAAAGGTGTGATTTTCTCCAGATAGAAATACATCATAATTATTCACATTTATTAAGTCAAATGAGTTGTTTTCTTTTATATATTTTTTTACTCCAATACTTTTATAAAAAATAGATGTTAGTATAACTATAAACACAAGTATAACTATCGTAGGTATTTTTATAGATTTCTTCATTAATATTTCCCCCATTATAATAATTTCCATAACAACTGTACAACTAAATTATACTATACCTTTTAACAAACTCCCGTAAAAAATATCCATGCACATAAGGGTGTACCTTTTTTCATACACCCTTAAAATCCTTTGAATTTCTAATCTTTTTCATTTTAATTTATATAGTTCATAATTTATAAGTTCTTTATTTTCATCTAAATTTTCGACTAACTTTAGCTTTATAAACTGACCAATCTCATAAGAATTAAATATTTCTTCATCATTTATCTCATACTTGTTATCTTCATATTCTAATTCAATAATACATGTATCTGGTAATCTATAGTCTTTGAAAGCATATCCCTTAAAAAATAGCTTGTTTACTATTTTCATCTCAACAATATCTTCTTCAATATATTTTATCTTCAGCTTTAAACTTCTTTTATATTTATAGCTTTTCACTTCTGTAAATAATAAATATAGTATTATTAAAATAATAATTATTGGCCAAAATAATTCCTCCATCATACAAGCTACACCCCTATAATATATATTATTTTTAAACTTGAAGTTTATCATGGTTAAATTTAAGATTATATACTATACCTACAAATCTGCTTATCATAAATAATAAATTTAAAATTCTTAATCAAGTTCACCAAAGAACCACAACTCACCTTCATAGCATAAATCCTCTTTATACTATAATTAATTGTATAAACTTTCTTCTTAATGATACAGGTGTTGTATAAGAATCAATAAATGCTTTAGACGTTGGCATATGTAAATGCCAAAATCCATATTATAAATCAATTTCAGGAAATACTGAGATTTATTCTAATTAATTTTCATTTATAGTATTATAAAGTAAAAATGTTACATAATATTTAATAAACTACAATTTATTTATTAACGGTGGATATTTATTTCATATAAAATTCAACCATTCAACCATAGATACTATCAATAGGCCTTAGGGTAGTGAGAGTCAAGAACTCATTTTGTTTAGGGCTACTTATCTTTAAATAAATAAATTATAGTTTTTATATAAATTAAGGGTGTATCAGTTTTGATACACCCTTTTAAACGAATGTATTTATAAATGTGGCATATAATTTTATAAAACGTATAAAAGGAGTGATTATTTTTGCAAAATATTACAAACCCATATCCTTATCCTCGTATCATGCCACAACAAATGTACAACATGTACCCCTATCCTTTCTGGGGGAACCAACAAATGTACAATATGTATCCATACCCTCCTTGGAGTAATACACCTGTATACAAGAGAAAGGAAATTAATTTAAAAGATTATGGTCCAAATCCACTCATAGTTAATATTGATCAGGCAACTACACAAAACAATACTTTCCGTACTGCTTTGTGGACAGGATCTGATTTACAAGTTACTTTGATGAGTATAGATGTAGGTGATGACATAGGTTTAGAAGTTCATACAGAAGGTGACCAGTTTATACGAATTGAAGAAGGTTATGCCCTTATAAAAATGGGTGATAGCAAAGATAATTTAAATTTTCAAAAACAAGCTAGGGATGATTATGCTATTATGATACCTGCTGGAAAATGGCACAATGTAATAAATATAGGAAATAAACCACTTAAAGTATATGCTATCTATGCCCCACCTGAGCATCCACCTGGCACAGTTCACCAAACTAAAGCAGATGCCGAAGCTACTGAGAACAGATATTAAATAATAAATAATTGTGTTTAATCAAGTTATTGAGATAACTTGATTTACTATAAATTAAGGGTGTATCATTTTTGATACACCCTCTTAAACTCAAAATACATCTCTTCTATTTTATATATAATTATATCTATACTGTTTTTCAACTTTATCATTTTATATTGTTTGTATACTTTCAAAAAAGTGTGATTAGTTATAAATTAAAAAATATTCTTTAGTATAAGCAAAAAATAATTTACATATTATGTAATAACATTGTAACACTTATGAGTTCAGATTTAAATTTTATAAAATTTCAATTATTAACTCTGGACTTACATTGAAATAAAGGAGGAATTTAATCTTATGGGAGACATGAGATGCCCGTTTACTGGAAGATCAATTCATGCTGTATCAGGAAATAGAACCTCTGATGAAGATTTATTAAACTTAAATATTCTTCATCAAAATTCAGAGTTAAGTAATCCGATGGGATCTAACTTTGACTATGCTAAAGAATTTGAAAAACTTGATTATTATGCCCTGAAAAAAGATTTATATAATTTAATGACAGATTCAAATGATTGGTGGCCTGCAGATTTTGGTAATTATGGGCCACTATTTATTCGTATGGCATGGCATAGTGCAGGAACTTATAGAATAGGTGACGGTAGAGGTGGCGCAGGTAATGGAGATCAGAGATTTCCACCAATAGGTAGCTGGCCTGATAATGCTAATTTAGATAAAGCTCGTAGGTTACTTTGGCCAATTAAACAAAAATATGGTGATAAAATTTCATGGGCAGACCTTATGATATTAACGGGAAACTGTGCTTTTGAAGTAATGGGACTTAAGACTCTTGGTTTTGGTGGTGGACGTGAGGATGTTTGGGAACCACAAGATATCAAGTGGGGTTCAACTGAACAGATGCTTGGAACTAACAAAATTGATGGTACAAATGAAATTCAAAATCCCCTTGCATCATCTCAAATGGGACTTATATATGTAAATCCAGAAGGACCAGATGGGAAACCTGATCCAGTTGGGTCTGCAAAAGATGTGAGAGAAACATTTGCTCGTATGGCCATGAATGATGAAGAAACTGTTGCACTTATAGCTGGTGGTCATACTTTTGGGAAATGCCATGGTGCAGCTCCTGCCACATACCTTGGTCCTGCTCCTGATTTTGCTCCTATTGAAAATCAAGGTCTTGGTTGGAAAAATAGTTATAAAACAGGTAATGGTATAGATACAATCACTAGTGGACTTGAAGGAGCATGGAAACCAAATCCAACAATATGGGATATGGGTTATTTTAAAACATTGTTCAAATATGAGTGGAAATTAGTTAAAAGTCCTGCTGGAGCTTATCAGTGGCAAGCACAAGATGTGGATGAGGAAGATATGATAATAGATGCACACGACCCATCAAAAAAACATCCTCCTATGATGACAACAGCTGATTTAGGTATTCGCTATGATCCAATATATAACCAAATCGCAAAAAATTATTTAAATAATCCAAGTAAATTTACCGATGATTTTGCACGTGCTTGGTTCAAATTAACACATCGTGATATGGGTCCTATTTCTAGATATCTGGGACCAGAAGTTCCTAGCGAAGAATTTATATGGCAAGATCCTGTGCCAAAAGTTGATTATGAATTAATCGATAAAGAAAATATTAAATATCTTAAAGGTAAGATTTTAGATTCTAATTTATCAGTGTCAGACCTTGTTTATACAGCTTGGTCATCTGCATCTACATTTAGAGTTTCTGATAAACGTGGTGGTGCAAATGGAGCTAGAATTTGTCTACAACCTCAGAAGCATTGGCAGGTTAACGAGCCTGATCAATTAGATAATGTTTTGCAGATTCTTGAGAAAATAATGTCCGACTTTAACTCCTCTCAGTTAAATTCCAATGAAGCGTGTTCTGTAAAAGTTAAGAAAGTATCTTTAGCAGATATGATTGTTCTTGGTGGATGTGCAGGTATAGAAAAAGCAGCAAAAAGAGCAGGGTATAAAATCAGAGTCCCTTTCACACCAGGTCGCACAGATGCATCACAGGAACAAACTGATGTTGAATCATTTTCTGTACTTGAGCCAAAAGCAGATGGATTTAGAAACTACATGAAATCAGATTATTCTAGCTCACCTGAAAAATTATTAATTGACCGTTCACAACTTCTAAATTTGACTGCTCCTGAAATGACAGTTTTGCTTGGTGGTATGCGTGTATTGAATACCAACTATAACAAATCCAACTATGGTGTTTTTACAAAAAGACCAGAAACCCTTACAAATGATTTCTTTGTAAATCTTTTAGATATGGATACTATTTGGCAGCCTACTTCACCTGAGGAGCAAATATTTGAGGGAAGTGATAGATCAACAGGACAATTGAAGTCGACTGGAACACGAGTTGATCTTGTTTTTGGTTCTAATGCTCAACTTCGTGCTATTTGTGAAGTATATGCCAGTGAAGGCTCTCAAGTTAAATTCTTGAAGGACTTTGTATATGCTTGGAATAAAGTAATGAATGCAGATCGTTACGATATAAAATAAAAAACTAAGGGTGTATCATTTTTTGATACACCCTTTTAAATTATTTCTTTAAAAATTTATTTAATTAAAACTAAGTTTATTAATGTCCCACTTAATTCATCATCTTCAAATGCTACATGAACTCCATAAATTCCTGCTTCTAAATTTGAAACATCTAAACTAACTTCTGTATCGTCATTAACAGCTTTTTCACTTAACACATTACCAGCTTTGTCTACTAATGTAACTTTTGTAGCTACATTCTCTCCTGCTCTGTTGTAAGCTTCTGTATTAACTGTAACAGTTCCATCAACTACTTTTAATTCACCAACTGATACAAATTGATTTGTAAAATTAGCTTTTTCTAATTTCTTTAACTGAGCTAATGGTCTAAGATCTTTTATCTCATTATATTCTGCTTCTATACTTACTAAATTCTTAGCATATTGTAATCCTTCTAAGTTAGTAACACCACTTAAACTTAATTTAGTTAAACTTCTCATATCACCAACAGTAAATCCTTCAGACTTACCTAAAAAACTAGATAAAGATTTAGCTAAATACTTGTCTGGTATATTTACAACTTCATCTAAGTTTACTACTGTTAATGCTTCAACTGATTTTTGTAGTTCTGCAGCTACATTATCTATAGTATCTTGACTAGAATTGTTATCTTCTAAAACTTTCTCTGCTTTAGCTAAAGCTATTTGCATTGTATTAAAAGATTCTTCTGTATAGTCATCTTCATTTAACTTTTTAGCTTCGTTTACTAATTTAGTTAATTCAGTTTTGTCTATTCTTGATTCATTTACAAAGTGTAATTTAGTATCACCAAAAGTTGCATGGTCAGAACCATTTCCGTTACCACCATCTTTAACGACTAACTTTAATTCTTTAGCATCTGCTAAATTTACTTCTACATATTTTTGTTTATCTTTAGCTCTCATTATGCCACTATCATAAGCTAACTTCCCGTCAACATATATTTCAAACTGTACTTGACCTACAGAATTATACATTGCTCTATCTACACCTATATAAGTACTGAATATATCTGCTTTTTTATCAGTTAAGTCATATATAACTGTACTTGTTGAATGCATTCCTAAACCTTTTTCATACTCAACTGCTTCGTTATTTTCACCTGTAAGTGTTAAATTTCTACCACTTATAGCTACATCCTTTTGTGCTTGTTTATAGTTATTAGATTGCTGCGCCCAATTGTGATCACTTAAGTAAGTGAAATCTTCCATGTTAACTACTTTTATACTTCTGGTAGCTACTGTAGTATTTCCATCAGAATCTTCTACTGTGTATTTTATTGGATATGTACCTACTCTATTAGTGTTAACTTTATCTTCTCCACTTATCTTAACCTTTTTAGTTATGTTTCCGTCTTCTTTATCCGTAGCTTCAACATTACCTACTACATTCTCTAAAGTTTCTCCCACTTTTATTGATTGAGAGGCATCTATATTTATCACTGGTTTAGAGTTGTTTCCTATTAACTTAGGTTCTACTATTATACCATGGTCATTAGCATCACTATCACCTGCTATACTAACTTCTATTCTAAGTTCTTTAACATCTGCTATATTTACCTTAATATGCTCTAAATCGTCAGTGTATCTCTTTGTATCTGTTTTTGCTAGAACTTTACCATCACCTATTATTTTGAAGTCTAAAGTAGTTCTACTATCTGCTTTACTAGAGTCTGTACCTAATTTAACATCTAGAGTATCATAACTATGCTCACCTAAGTTATATACTACATAACCATTTGCATGAAGTCCTATACCTTTTTTAAATTGTTTAGATATACCGTTTACTCTACCATATATATCCTTGTTGAATTTAGGAGAACCCCAACCAACCTTAACATCTTCGTGCTTTAAGTCACTTAGGTAAGTAAAATCACTTACGACTGTTACCCTAGTAGTATCAGTTATAGTAACTCCATCTTGAGTTATCTTATAAGTTACTTCATATTCACCTTTTCTAGATGTATCTACATTACCTTCTACTATTATATTATCAAGTTTGTTACCTTCATAATCAACAGCTTCTACATAATCTAGAGCATTGAAGTCTTCATTAAGCCCTATAACTATATCCTTTTGAGCTTCTAACTTAGGTTGATGTGCTTTAACACTTACAGCTTTTGCACTGTTTAAGTCGTTACTAAAAGCAACAACTTCATAAGTATGGTTAGTTCCTATCTTAGCTTCTTTATCTACATAAGTTTCTGTATTAGTAAATCCTATTAACTTTCCATCTCTATATATTTCGTATCCTAAAAGACTCTTATTATTTTCTCTATCTATTTCCATAGTTAAAGTTACATTTTCTTTATTTACTTTTGTATGTAATTTTAAATCTAAATTTTCATTAAATGTTTCACCGTCTTTTAAGTATTTGTTATCATTCATATACCATAACTTTTCAGTTGGTTTTGGATATTGTTTCATATGTTGTGCAGTTTCTTCAGTTACACGGAAACCATGTCTAGCAAAATGTTCAGTTAAATCCATTTGCATTACATTAGATGCTGCAATTGCCCATGCCTGATGCTTATTATCCCAGTTTCCACCACCCAATGAAGGGTTTGCTCTAAACTCTTGTTGTAATCTAGGCCAGAATGTTTCATCATATAACTGTAATTGCCATAATGGAGCTATGTGTTGTAAGTTAGTATAATCACTTTCTGGATACCAAAGGTTCTTTGAGTAATCTTCCCTTGTTACTTTAGGGAATATGTTATTTTGGTATTGGTTTTGTTGAGTGAATCTACTTGCCTTACCTTCTAATACTTCAAAGTGTAAAGGTAACATATTGTTTGTAACTTCTACTACACTCATTTTAGTAGTATCCATATTATGTCCTAATTCGTGCATTAGTCCCCAACCAGTGTTATATCCTAAAACTGCACCTTGCTCGTTTTGGTTGTAGCCTGTTATACCATTACCTGCATTCATAAATCCACCACCGTCTAGGTACTTTAACATAGAAACGTATCTATAGTTGAAGTCAGAGTTTACTTCGCTAGACTCATCAAATCCCCAGTATTTCATTGATTCTGCTAAGATATCATCTACCTTGTTTGCAGTATAACTAGGAAGTAAATTGTTCTTCTTATACCAATCTAAAGCATATGTAGCTCTAGTATTTACTAAGTTCTTTTTACTAAACACTTCAAATACATCTGGTAATGTAGGATCTTTTTTTAACTTTTCAGTATACTCTTCTAACTCTTTCATTATAGCTTCATCAGAATCTTCTCCTAATACGAAAGCAGGATACTCAAAAGCACCTTCTATTTTTATCTTAGGCATTCTAGATTGTTGTTCTTCTGTATATGGGTTAACAGTATATAACACACCTGAGTATGGAACACCTTCTCTAATTGTTGTACCAGATATTGTAGGCACTGTTATAACGTTCTTACCATTCTTTAAGTTTATGTTTATAGTACCATTATTTTGAACATCCATTTGTTTAAATACTAGATATGGTAATGGTTCACCTGGTTCTGCATCAACATAAACAGTTATCTTTTGCTCAGACTTAACTGCTAAACCTGTTGGTTGCCAGTCTTGGAAGTTCCACATTTGTCTTTTTTGAGATTCTTTTATAGAGTCTCCTCTAGATTCTAATTCGTACACATGTTCTTTAGATTGTTCAGGATTTTGAACTACATCTTTAGCTCTTTCTATATATTCCATTAATTCTTCTTTTAATGGATGTGTATTAACTTCTTTCTCTAAAGTTTCTATTTCTTCTATTGTGTCATATTCATCAACTAATTCATTCATTAAATCATTTGTAAACATGTTATAAACTTTATCTGCTATAGAATCTTGTTTTAAGAAAATTAATTCATTTAAAGTAGCCCAGCTTTGATCTCCTTTAATTACTCTTATTTTTAATCTTTGGAATTTAGTAGGCTCAAACTTTGCTTCAACTAAACCAGTAGTTTTGTCTGCTTTTGCGGTAGATACTAGTTTGAAGTTATCTCCTTTAGTTGTAGCAGAAGCATAAATTTCAAATTGTTCTAAGAAACCTTTTCTATCTGATTTTCTAGCACCATAAGCTATTCTATCTATAGTTACAGGGTTTATAAATTCTACAGTAACTTCATTTTTCCAATCTTCTTTATTAGATGTATTAGTTTCCCAATATGTATCTAAATCACCGTCTATGGCATTATCTATTTTCATAGTAGACCATTGTCCACCGTTGTTAGATATTTTCTTTATATTCTCTCTCTTTATAGCATATTGTTCCATATACTCTTTGTTGCTGTAATGGTTAAACTTTTTAGTTTTACTTGCAGTTGCTTCAACTTCGCCTTGTTCAACCAAAGCCTTAGCATTGTCTATATCTTCTTTAAAATCATCGTAGAATGGATGTACTTTAACTTCATCTTCTAATTTATTTAAAGCTTCCATATTAGCAAATTCTTCGCTTACAGTATTCATAGTTTCGTCTGTGAATAAGCTAGCCATTTTATCTATAGCTGGGTCTTGTTTATATAAACCAAACTCATAAGCTAGTGCAAAGTTTTCATAAGCTTTAGTATATACAAATTTAACTCTTCTAGCTTCTGTCGGATTAAACTTTATAGAAACTGAATCATTAGTTCTACTTGCTCTACCACTTGTAACCTTTTGGAAAGTATCACCTTCTAAAGTTTTAGATACATATATATCAAACTCTTCTGCAAAACCTCTAGCTCTAGGTGAAGTGTAAACTACCTTATCTATAGTTTCTAGTTTGTCTAATGTCATTGTAACTTCATTAGTGTGGTTTTCGTTATTTGTTTTATTTGAATGCCACGCAGTTTCAATATTACCATCTATTGCTCTTGCTATTACTTCATTAGCATAGTGACTTCCGTTAGTAGTTATGTTTACTATACGCTTATTATCTATTTTATAAGTCTTGTCATACTCTGCTAACTCAAGTGAACCAAACTCTTTAAATTTGGATACTCTTGCATCCACATATGTAACTTTCTTATTTTCAAGTATTAATCTAGCATCATTTATACCTTCTTTATATAAATTATATAAAGGGTGTGTCTCTAACTCTTTAGCAAACTGTTCTAGTTTATCTGTAGAATTGAACTCACTACTTACTTCATTTTTCTTATCATTTGTAAATAATGTAGCGTACTTTTCACTTAATTCATCTTGCTTATATAATCTCATTTCTGAAGCAAACGCTCTATTACTGTTACACTCATTAAATACTAATTTAACTCTCTTAGCCTTTGTAGGAGCGAACTTGAATTCAACCATATCACTTGTTACATTAGCTTCTCCAGTTGCTACTTTTTGGAAAGTTTGCCCTTTAGAAGTTTCTGAAACATGTATTTCAAACTTAGTAGGGAATCCCTTGCTATTTACACTTCTAGCTTTATAAGCTAATCTATCTATGGTTTGTGCTTCATCTAAAGTTAAAGTTATTCCATTTGTGAAATCTGTACCGTTGCTTCTGTTAGTTTCCCAATGTGTATTAGGGTCACCATCAAACATATATTCATATTTAGTTCCTGAATATATTCCACCATTAGCTTCTACTTTAGTTATTTTATTTGTTGGTATCATAAATTTTTCGTTGTAAGCATCTTGATATTCTGTACCATGTGCAGTTAATTTAGATACTTTAGCTATACCACTTTCTAGTTTTTCACCTTCTAATATAGTTATAGCATTATCTATATCTTCCTTGAAGTTTGCATAAAAGGGATGATCTTTAGCTTCTTCTTCCAAGGCTTTAAGATCTTCTATGTTAGCAAATTCAGGGTTAACTTCATTCATGTTATTATCCGTAAAAATGGTTTCCATTTTATCTAAAGTTTTATCTTCTTTATAAAACCAAAACTCAGAAGCACTTGCCCAACCATCATGAGCATCAGAGAATATGAACTTAACTTTCTTAGCTTCTACTGTGTCAAATCTAAATTCAACCATATCTCCAGTTACTTTAGTACTTGCAACTTCACCTACTAGCGTGTAATCTGATTCATTTGAATCTGCTACTAATATTTGTGCAACTTTAGGATAACCTTTAGGTTTTGCACCATCTTGTCTAGTAGCATAAGCTAATCTGTTTATTTTTTCAACGTTTTCAAATTCAAACTCTACCTCATTTTTAAAGTCTGCTTTATTTTCTTTTCCTGTTTCCCAATGAGTTTCTAGCTTACCATCTATAGCGTTAGTTATAATACTTTGATTATATTTACCGCCATTATTAGTTATAGATTCTACATTTACTTTATAAGCTTTATTATAACTAGGGAAATTTTCATAATTTCTTATTTTGAAATTCTCCACTGTCATATTTTTGCTTACTTCTTTTTCTATGCTTGCTACTTTGTTTCTTATAATTTCATCTGCAAAAACATTTATTGCAGGCATAGTATTTGTAGCTATTATAGACATAGCCACTATTGATGCTATTTTCCTCTTCATTTTTCCCTCCTGATTGATCTCCCTCAGAAGTACATTAAATTTGCATGTTTTAAATTGCAATAAAAAAAGTTGCTCAAAAAGAGCAACTTAATATAGACTTGATAATTTAATATTTTCATGCAAATACCTGCAGTAATATTAACTATAAATCTTAAAACAAAAAGTATAATGTACTCTTTGGCAACTGGCTGACATAGTTTTAAAACCTTAGTCCCTATAGCTTTGCGTCCCTATGTTTCCATAGGTTTGCCTATTGAATTTTCAACAAAAATTTTATCATATTATAGGTTTTTTTGTCAATTATTTTCCAAATTTTTTTATTTTTTTATTTATATTTATAGTAAGTCATATAAAAATATTTATTTTATCACTGTTTAATATCTTAATAGTGGTTGTGTACTACATCTAAATGATCCGCCTAAACTTCTTGAAATTTCAAAATCAATATATTCAACAGTTATCCCCTTGCTAATTAATTGTTTTCCTATATATTCAAACTCTGGATCTAAAATATATACTGAGTCGTTAATTGGTAATCCATTTACAGCTAATCTGGATACATCACTATAAGGCACTGATATTTTATCCCAATTCTTTAACTCCTCTGGAATACCATTTATTAAAGCTTCCTCACATACAATCATCATCCCATCTCTTACTAAGCTTAATGCACAATCTAAGTGTAGCACATTATTTTTTAATGGTACTTGAACTACATTATAACCAAAATGTCCTAAAAATGATTTTAACCATCTATATCCATTGTCATTTGATGCTTGTCCTGATTTACCTACAAAAACTGTTTTATCAAGGACTATAACATCTCCACCTTCTAAAAATGGTCCTGCCTCTGAATCCAAGCCTTCTGAAGTATCTACCATAGGTAATGATACATACATGGCATTACTGGAATATGCAATAGTTTCTAAAATACTACGTATAGGTAAAATTTCTTTCCTTCTATGATGATATCTTAGTGATCCTTCTATTATATTATTTCCTATTGTAAAGAATGGGTCTCTAACAAAAGAGTTACTACACCCATATTCTTTGCCACTTTCTTTTTCATAATCTGTTAATAAACGAGGTCTAACAACTTCCACACCATATTTCTCTAGTACTTGTTTTAGATTTTCTCTTTCTTGTTCCCATTTAATTTGTCTTTCTGGAAATGCCTCTTTATAATTTTTTCCATCTACATCTTTATACATTTGTAGAGTTTCTTCATCTAATACTTCTTCTACATCATCACTTATACTATTCATAGGAAATATAAATTCAGATTGTGTTAAAACAACTTTCTTTAAAGGTGCAAACTCACTTTTTACCATAACTGTTTCTTTTTTCATATAAATCTCCTTTACTGTCTATGTATTTTGTAGTTAGATTACTCTTTGCTTTATCCATTTGAATAAAACTTTTTCACTCTGATGTTTTATTCTTCAGTCACCTACTTACAAAATAATAAACCTTCCAGTTAGGTTAGGGTCAATACTATTTTACTTTTTTAATATATCTAATTTTATTAAACTTCTCTCTTCTAAGTTTTCATCCATTTTACCAATAATCCATGTTTCATTAAAATCGCCAACTACTTCAATATTATTTTCATTTATATAATCTAACAACATTCTATAATATATAATTGAGTCGCTTGGCCCACCCTCATATATTATAGTTACATAATCACCTTCTTCTAGATACCTTATATCTTTATCTTGATTGATAAAAACTTTAAATCCTTTATATATAATTTTATCTTCTTCTTTTAACTCTTTATATGATACTGTTGCTCCTAAGAGCTCAGAAGTTCTTTCTATATTTTTGTCTAAATCAAATATCACATTTCTTAAATTTAAATCTAGTTCTTGAGGGTTATGAGATACCACATCATATTTTAGATAACTTCGTTTTTCATTATGTTTGATAAATACTTCATTAAGTCCATATTCAATATTTTGAGATATTTCTTTATCTAAATAATCTAGATAACTTTTTATTGCCGATAGCTCTTTTATTTTTGCTTCTACTACTTTTGATTGATTTCTTATATTCTCTACCATAAACTCTAAATCAGTCTGTGAGCTTAAAATTTGTTTTATTAATTCTAGTGACATCCCTGTAGATTTAAACAATTTTATTAAATCTATTGTTGTTAATTGTTCTATAGAATAATATCTATATTTATTTTCTTTATTTACATATTTAGGTTTTAGTATCCCAATTTCATCGTAGTATCTAAGTGTTTTTAAGGAAACATTAGATAACTTGGATACTTCTCCTATTGTAAAGTAACTTGCCATAATAATCTCCTTTTATAGTCTTTGTATTTTTACATTATAAGCTATATATCTATTTCTAAGTTATTAGATTGGTTATAAATTGAATTCTATTAATATTATACTAATCCTGACTAAATTCTTGAATACACTAAAAACACCCACATCCAATGGATATGAGTGTTAGTGGATTTCAATGGTGGAGATGATCCACAAGAATAATACCCACAATTTTATTTATAATTAAGTTTTACCATATGAAATTATTAATAGTTGAGTTTCAAAGTTTAAAATGATATTCTATATAGTAAAAATAGATATTTATTAAGTAATCTATAATAGACAAGTTGATATAAAAATTTTACAATTAGGCCAAATTAAATTGAAAACTAAACGTACATTTCTTAGTGCTTATACCCATGCAGAATAGTAGTAATGCAACAAACTGTATGGGATAATAAGTTGCATTAGCTGCAAATTCTCCACAATAAGTATTTTGTGCTAATCTATATATAGCCCTAGTTCATTTATCTTATTAATAATAACATCAGGTAATTTAGAAGATATAATATTTATGTAAAAATCATTAGATGTATTAGTTATATCATTTTCATATTTCTCTAGCTCCATTATATATAAATAACTTATCTTTAAATAATCTAGTATTATGTCAATAGCTTTCACATATCTATTTTCTGTGTCTAAATATTCTTCCATAGTCACTTCATATCCATCAAAGTATTCTCCTACATCACTAATTGAAGTCCATTCATCTCTAGTATAGATTCCATGTTCATCTCTATATTTAGGATTATATTTAGATATTCTATAATTCATCATTTTAATTAATCTCCTACTCTATTTAAATTAATATCATATATACCATCTCTTGTCTTTCTATTTGCCAAATCCTTTATTGAAGATGCCATTTTCCATACTCCACCATTATGACTATCTATATCTGGATATATATATTTCTTTTTTTCTTATTATAAAATATAGGCTGACCATGGGATGTTTGTTTAATTTTATAAAATCCCATACTTTCAGCAATTTTCTTTGATTCTTTAGCTGTAAGTATATTTTTATTTTTAATTGCTACACATATTTTCGTAATGTTAAGAAAATACATTTCCTTATTTATTTTCATAATTATCCCCAATAATTAGAACTTTTCTAATATGTTATAATTATATATTACTTTATAGTCGTATAGTATTTGTTAGGGTCTATTAGGGTATTAAAAATTTTACACAATATACAATAGTGAGGTTTTCATAACCTTAGCATTACTCAGCAAAATTGTTGACTCCTAAAGTATAAATGATAGGTTTTGATAGGTTTTCAGATTTTAAATCTGAATATATCTCCTTTTTTAAGGCTGCCGAAAGTGCCGAGTAATAACCGAGTATCTTTTTTAAGGTAGTCGAAAAGACCGGATAATTACACTTTAGGCACTCCGAATACTCTTTTTTAGGGAGTACAGAATGTCTAGAATAAATTCTTAGTTAATCCAAAATTGGATTGAGTTAATCTTATTCGTATATTTTTCCGACTCAATTGAGGAGTAATAAAAGTGAGTAGCATTTTGATATATACTTTAAGTTTATCACTTTTTGTGAAATAGGTATAAGATTGGCTATTTGTCTACTCCAATCTCAAAATTTAGCTCATCGTTGCCAAAAGTTGAAACGCTCCATATAACTACCTTAATCTATATGACAGTAAGAAGCTTTATTGTTTAATTTTTTGGTATGCATATAATGCGCATCTAAATTTTTAACATCAGTTTCAGAAGTTTCCCCTTTTAAAAGGGTAAAGCCCACTTTCATTTATTATTTTCATATTTCTACTTTAACCTGATGCACTAATTTGGTGCGTTAGCTTATCTTCTTCATCAACATTATCCAATTGATTTTTGGATGTCGTTATTACCGATAACAGAAAGCTCATAGCTGAACTTTCACAAAAAAGTGAAGCTTAATTAGTCGAGAGAAAAATTTCCCCGGTAGATGATCTCTTTATTTATGACTGTACAAATTTGTTCACTCAATAACATTTTGTTCCTGAGTTGAGGGTCGAAATATTTCAGATAACTAATTTTTTAACCAAATACTTTTCTTACTTATTTTGTCGTTTTATATACTTTTTTATCAAACAAAGTCACAAATATTAAAATATTTATATATTATGTATTAAATAGAAGTTTACTAGAATTTAAAGCAAGCTACTATTTTTTAGTAAAAATATATTTTTATAAAAATCTAAATATATTAAGCTTAATTTTTATTAATTTATATTGAATTAATGACTCATTATTATTAAAACTAATTATCATATTTAGATATAAATATAAAAGTATAAAAAATTTAATTACTTCTAAATTCAACAAATTAAGGAGAATGATTATGGATAACTATAAAAATGTCAAACAAAACTGTGGTTATGAATTAGCTAGACCATATATAAATAGTCAAGTTTATACTGACTCATATGATTTAAAAACAGCTTTACGAAGAGGCACTTTATTCCCAGAGCTAGATTTAGTAGAATCAAATAATTATAATGACTGGTTATATGAAAATCCTAAAAATAGAGTTAAATGCAAAAGGGGTGTACAAGGTAGTTATGAGATCAAATAGAAAAGAACTTTTAAATACACTTTTAGAATATCAATTTGCTTGTATAGAATTAAATTTATATTTAGATAACAATCCAGATGATGAACAAGCTCTACGTTCATACAACACATACAGCTGTAAGTTTATGCAAGCTAAACGTGATTATGAAGATGAATATGGACCATTAACTAATTTCGGGTATGTACCAGACTCATATTCTTGGCAATGGGTATGTAATCCTTGGCCATGGGACAATGAATTCTATAGATAATATACAATATAAAAGTTAACTTATTTTTTAATATTTAAAGGAGGTCAAGTTAATATGTGGATTTACCAAAAAACATTGGAGTACCCAGTTAACATAAAAAATTCAGATCCAAGGATGGCTAAACTTATAATGACTCAATTAGGAGGACCTAATGGCGAACTTGCTGCTGCAATTAGATATATTCAGCAAAGATACACTATGCCAACTGGAAAATCTCGTGCCCTTTTAACTGACATAGGTACAGAAGAAATGGCTCACGTCGAAATAATATCTTCTATTCTATATCAATTAACTAGTAAGTGTACTCCTGAAGAGCTTAAGGCTGCTGGACTTGGACCAAACTATGCAACTTTTGGACATGGACTCCAACCAGTAGATGCTAATGGCGTAAATTTTACTACAGCTTATATTAATGTATTTGGAGATGCTGTAACTAATTTACACGAGGACATGGCTGCTGAGCAAAAAGCATTAGCAACTTATTACCAGTTACTAAATTTAACTGATGACTGTGATTTAAAAGATGTATTACGTTTTTTAGGTCAAAGAGAAATAGTACACTATCAAAGATTTGGTGAGGCGTTAATGGATATTTATGAATTTACAGAATGTAAGCGACAATTTTAATAAGTATTAATAAAAAATAACTATGATTGTTTTTACAATAATTAATATATAAACTTAAAAAGGGGGGAACTTAAATTAATTTAAGTTTCCCTTTTTATACATTTTTTATTTAAATTTGCATTTAACCTTGGCTTTGCACACCTATACTACTTACCTCTTTCACCTAAGTCTTCAGTTTTAACTTATATGGTTATTTTTGCAAAATATTTATATTATGTTATATTTTCTTCTATTTTATTCTTATTTATCGCCTTAAATTCATATGAATACAGACTATCTACCTTATACACATATGTATTCACTCATTTTTTGTTCTTCTTAATTTAAACCAATAACTCGGTTACTCTTTATATTAAACTATTATAACAAATCACCTTCCTTACTTGTGATACGGTTCACTGTTGTTTATTAAAATTAGTTTTATATTTTTTACTTTTTCATATGTATCGTAAGTATATTCTCTATAGTTAGCTTCTCCTATTAAAAAGTTTCTTTTTATCTTGGCTTTTATTTTCATTAACCAGCCATCACTATTGTATTCAAATTTTAATCCTTTTACTTAGTCATTTGAATCTGCATAGCAAAAGTTGACACACAGTATCAACTTTCCTACGCCCGGACATCATAGTCAAGTCCATTGAAATGGCTTGACTTGCTATCTATTACAAATCTGGTAACTACGCTTCCTACATTACCATAAGTATAGTCTGTAAATATTGTTTATATAGTTTTTTATATAAATGTTAGATAATATTTTGAATGGTAAAATATCACAACAGGTATGATATATTTATTCATACCTGTTGCTAATATTATTAATTAGAGACTTTTATAAATCTATCTTTTATTTGAATTTTCTTAGAGTTAGCTGATAACTTTAACCCTCACTAATTAATATCTTTCTACCAAGTAATATCCCTACAAAACCTTGTAAAGCTAAAATAGCATACGTAATAGTTGGCAATGGCATCATCTTAAAATCAGTTATATTTATCACCTTTTTTTCACTTCCAACTAAAACCAATAGCTTGTTATACTTAAGCTCATAATATTCTTTACTATTTTCATATTTAGGAAAATCTAAGAAATAAGCTTTTGACTTATCAATCTCTTCCTCATCGCTTTCTCCAAGACACTCTAAACTTACAATTTTCTGGTTATCTATATCTACTATATACTTATAATATATACTACTATGATTCTTCCTTGTATACACCTCCATGTTACTGGTATCGTTTATTTCAACATTAAGTACAAAATCATATGGCATAAATAATCTAAAAATAAATGTACCATTCTTGGCAAACACCTGTGTGCTATGCTCCTCTTTACTTGATATAATAACGTTTTCATCATTTACATATATTTCACTTATATTATATAAAGTTCCTGGTACATTACTTATATAATTTTGTATGTTTTCATTATACTCATTAATATTTTTATTTTTTAATGTGATAACAAAAGTAGATAAAAATCCTATAACACCTACTGCTAAGAAAAATT
>NZ_JWHR01000156.1 GCF_000808015.1 Terrisporobacter othiniensis
ATATTATCAAAAATTTTATAAAAAATAAATAATTACATTTTTTCCCAAGATATCATAAAAGAGAATTTTATATATTTATCTAAATTTACTGATTATAGTTTTAGAATTAAAATGATATGAGCCCTTTATGACAAAGGTTTTATTTTTTTAACTTTCTATCATAAGGGGCTCATATGAAAATTAGTATAATCTATTTATAATTTTTCTTATAAAAACATCGCTCCGTTACTTGTGGTACGGTTCACCACTATTTATTATATATACTTAGACCCCTATATTACAAGATTTAAGCATTTTTAGTTCAAATTGAATCTCCCCTTAACCTATCGCCCCTTCCTTCCTCAACACATACTTCACCTGCTCTTTACTAAGATCATATCTTACCCTCAACCTATCGATATTTTTTCCATTATAATCCCTAACCATCCTTCTATTCCTATCCCCCATAATCATTTTACTATACACAGGTATGTATATAGAGCTACCTCCATACATTTTGCAAATCTGCAAAAAGTTTTCTATTCCTACTATGTCTACCATTGTATGTAAATTATAAGGTATATCTTCCATTATTACATTCATAATTTTCCCTCCATATTTTTATTATTATCATGCCTTGTGCCTAAGTGCTGTGCTTATACACCAAAAACGCTATACGCGCGTACATACACATATGCGCTATTTTTTCTTATTTTTTTGTAATTATTAAATAAGTAGAAATCCTTATAGGTACACTAAGCACACATATTGTCAAACACAGTTCTTTGCTGACTCCTAAGTTGTGCCTATATCTGTGCTTATGCCTGTGCCTATCTACCAAAGCACAATATTTCTATCAAATTTTCTGTGCCTTGCTGTGCCTAGAATTTAAATTTCACTTTTAATAAATGTTTTTTGAGGACCATATAAAACATATCTTACTTTACCAGTTTTGTTTGATGATAGTTTTTCCCATCCTCCTATACGATTTAATATACTCTCTATTTCATAAGAATCTATTCTTTTTAAATCTTGGCGTTCCTTGTAATAACACTCACACCAAATTTCCATTATACAAACTTTATCTCTTTTTACTGTACCTTTTTTAGGACTTATGTCATTGTTACTTAAAAAACTACGTCTTTCATAGAGATCCATCTCGTCCCAATTTTCAGGCAGTAACTTTTCTAAGTATTCTAAAATTATCCCTTCTCTTGCATCACACTCCATTGCTTGCTTTTGAGCATTATAAGCCATTGCTACTACTTCACCTTTTAAAAATAATTCTTCTCCCTCTTTATAAGCATTTATTGCTTCTGCCCAAATTTGGTCTACTTCTTTTAGCTCCCAAGGTTTATACATACTAACGCCACTTACATTTACTGGCCAGAATCTTCTGTTTCCTGTTATATCTCTTAGAAATCCACTTTCTGCATTAGTTGTTCCCACGATAATATTGCTCCTTGGATGATTTTCCACAGTTATTCCATAGGCTTGGCGAAATTTATCGTCTGTTCGTGTTACAAATGATTTAATTGTTTCCACCTCGACTTTTTTCATTCCTGCAAGTTCTCCCAGCTCCAATATCCAGTATCCTTGGAGTTTTTCTGCTGCTGTTTTGTCTTTCATGTCTGTTATAGATAAAGAATCTGAGTACCACTCTTTTCCTAGAATTGAGAATAATGTTGATTTTCCTATTCCTTGAGGTCCGTTAAGAACTAATATATTATCAAATTTTATTCCTGGTTTATATATTCTAGCCACTGCTGCACAAAGAGTTTTCCTTGTTACTGCTCTTACAAACTCACTATCTTTAGCTCCCAAATAATCAATTAAAAGAGTATCTATTCGTTTTTTGCCATCCCAAGTTAATTTACTAAAATATTCTTTGATGGGGTGATAAGTTCTTTCTGACCATACTAAACCTAGAAGGCCATCCTTAAATTTTGATGGTGACCAAATTCCATAAACCTTTTCAAAATATATTTTTGCACAGGCATAATCTGCATCTGACCATCCTAATTTAGCTTGTTTCCAAGGAAGTTTTCCAATAACATCTATAGAAAATTTTAGCTCGTTATATACAATGTTTTTAAGATTAGGATCATATCGAACAATATTAGTTATATTTGCTAAGGTACTTTTCACTTTTCCATGTTTGTCTAACTCTAAAAGCGCCTGCCAATTTTTATTTTCTTCTTCATCTTCCACAATATCAAACTCCATAGCTGCCAACTCTTTCCTCTCCTTTGACAATTGCAACCTTACTTTCTCATCATTTATGGCAAGTTCCTCCATAGCCTTGTATGAAGGTAGATTTACCCACTCCTTATTATCCTCCACATTTTCATCCAAATGAGAAAACTTATGAATTCTCACCAAATCAAAAGCATTTAAAAGCTTTCCACAAGCCATATCTGTTGAGTGATGGGAAAAAGCAAATTTGTCATCGTAAACTACAACTCCTGCTGATGAAGATGCAGGTATATAGTCATATCTGCCCTCCATTTCACTTTTTTCATAAATATCTGACAGAAAGTTATCAATAGCCTCACTTATGCTATAAGTACGACAGAAGCCTCCAACAACACCGCTTTTCTCCAGGGGATCAGCTTGTTTGTTTATATTGTTTTTTATAATAATTTGTTGTCTGCTAGATACAGGCCAGGAAGCAGAGTTGGACCAATTACCATATTTTTCTAAAACATCATCAGGATTTAGTCTTTCACCTTCTATTTCCCTGAAAATAAACTCTCCATCACATGAAGTTGATGGCCAATACATAAGGCGGCTTGGCTCATAAGTTGTATCGTCAAACAAATCTATTCCTATTTCCTTGGCAATCATTCTACTTACAGCGCAATATTCATCTGGTGAAATATTTCTACTTAGAGGTATAATCAAACGAAATCTTGGTTTTTCTTTTTTGTGATTATGAGTGGAGTAAATTAAACAGTAAAAGGAGAAAAGCATTTCTATTTCATCTATAATATCTGCTGTGGCATAGTCCATGTCCAGTGTTAGGGCGCTTCGGCTTATTACACAGTCTTTTCTTCGTTTGTTGTCTTTCAGTTTTCCCAGGACAAACCCACCCACGTCTTTTATGTCATCCTTGACTGCTTTTGGTAGATTTTTATATTCTTTCATAGTTTCAGATGTTCTTGTAGTTGTTGATATTCTTTTTATAAATGTGCTTAAATTTATCTCTTCATAGTTCCAGACTTTATCTTTTCGAGATTTCCCAGTGCATATATCTATTTTCATTTTTCTACCCTTTCTTCTTCTAGTTATATATAAATAATCTTATTTTGATTTTAATATTATTTTCTACTAGGTAATTATCACTTTAACCCCCTCTAATTTAACTTTCTTTACTTCTTATAAAACTCACAACTATATCCCTCAGCCTTCAAGGGCAAGCCCTCTCCATAGTCTGGCAAAGTCGTCATAATCTCACATATCTCTTCCACAGTAGTTTTACCTTTTTCCACTTCCACAACTACCTCATCGTGAACGTGCATCACTATTTCAAACCCCTTATCCCTCAGATTAACCATGGCATTTGCTAGAATATCTCTGCTAATTCCCTGTACTATGTTTTCCACCAATTTAGGACCGTAAGTTTCAATTCTCTCATACTTTTTATTTTGACTTATGCCTTTGTAAGTTAAAGAAGTTTTGCCAAATTTATTAACTCCCAGTCTAGGATTTCTGTAAGCAAGTTTTCTTTTACTTGGAAGTTTTATAAAAAGAATATCATCTTTGTATTCAAAAATGATTTTCCCAACTCTTACTGTCTGGGAGTATTTCACTGCATCTATGGCTGCATCTCCCACCTTCCACCAAAAGTTTGTAATATTTGCGTTTACTCTTCTCCATTTTTGCACCAGTGGAAGTAGCTCTTCTTCCTTCAAATTCATCTCCAAAGCTCCCATAACTTTCAACGCTCCCACTGAACCTCCATATCCCAAAGCAAGCTCGGCAATTTTTCCTTTTTGTCTCAAATCACTTTCTTTTGTAATCTCTTCTATGGGTAGATTGAACATTTGAGATGCTGATGCTTCGTAGATTTTCCCATGACTTTTGAAAGTATCAATTCTCCACTTTTCATTTGCTATCCAAGCCAAAACCCTGGCTTCTATGGCAGAAAAGTCAGCAACTATAAACTCACATCCACCCCTTGGTAAAAAGGCTGTTCTAATAAGCTGAGACAATACATCTTCTGTGGAAGTATATAAAAGTTCCACATCTTCATATCTGCCATTTTTCACAAGTTCTCTAGCCAAATTCAAATCTTTTATATGATTTTGTGGTAAATTTTGCACCTGCACCAACCTTCCTGCCCATCTGCCTGTGCGAGATGCCCCATAAAACTGAAAAAGACCATGCACTCTTTTATCTTCACAAATACATCTTTCTATACTTTCATATTTTTTCACAGAAGTCTTGCTTAGAGCCTGTCTTAATTTTAGAACTTCACATACTTCTCCTTCAGATTTCTCAATTAATTTTTCCACGGATTTTTTATCAAGTTTCTTTGTTTCTACACCTTTTTCATATAAATAATTTTTCAACTGTTGCAGTGAATTTGTATTGTTCAAATTAGTCAGTTTATAGAATTTATTTTTTATTTTTATTTTGTAAATCAAGTCACATTTAAGACAGTGATTTACAAAATCCACATCCACCAATATGCCTCTATCATTTATTTCTTGGTCTAACACATATAATTTCAGCTCATCATCACTTATATGATAATTATTCAACTTATTTTTAATTTCCATCTCGCACTTTACATCATTTATACAGTAATCTTTAAAAATCTCCCACTTCTCAGGGTTATCTTCTGGTAAATTCCTTCTTTTGAAATTATTCTTTTCACTAGGATTACAAGGAAGGGTAAAAAGTTTTATAAGACTTTTTCCTTCTTTCATTTTTGGGCTATTTACATTTAAAACTTGCCCCACCTTGTCCAAAGTAGTAGGCAAACCCACCATCAAAGATTGTACTTGTGTGCAATGCCAAGAAGTAGCAGACAGTTTCATGTTTAGGTGTTTTGATAAGCAAACTCTTTCAAAAGCTGCATTGAAAGCAGTTTTTATAATGTTTTCATTTTTAAGTGCATCCACCAATTCTTGGCTTAGCTTTTCCCCCTTAGTAAAATCAACTATTTTCACATGGTCATCATCAAAAGCATAGGCAAAGAGTAAAATCTCAAAATCCTCTGCTTCTGTATAGGCATAAACCCCACGATTTAACAAGTTTACCGATGAAAATGTCTCTATATCTATGGATAAAGTTCTCATTTTTCCTCCTATAAATAAAGGTGGAAATATTAACAGTCACGTTTACTAAATCCACCTTAAATTTTATGTATGCAATTTTTTAAACTAGTCTAAGAAGTTTTCCTCCACATCTTTTACAACTTCAAACTCATCTATGGCAGAAACTTTATCATATATTGGAACTCCTTTTCGTAGGAACTGTATATTTCCTAACAATACTGCCACTCCTTGACCATCACTTGCATTATAAGGATAAAACGTCATGCTGACTTTTCCATAATCACCAACAGTTAGCATACTTTTATCAGTGATTTTTTCCACTTTTGCGTTGACCACTTCTGGAGCATTATATTTGCAATTAGCATTTAAAAAGAAAGAATTTTTAAAAGAATCATCAGCATTTTCCTTCATATCACCATCTTTTATGGGATTTTTAAAAGTGTTTTCATCTATTGCACCATATTTTGAAATATAAATTTCCTTAGCTGCTTCAAGTGCCTTCTCCATTCTTTTTACAGTGACCTTATCTTCCTTATTTATTAGACATCCCACACTGTACCTTAAGCCTGATCCATTTATAGAAACAGGCTCCCAAATGTTCAAATATCTAAACCTTACATCTAAAATAGCTTTGCATAAATTTTCATTCTTACTCATATTTTCCCCCTTAATACCTAATCTAAAGTTTTTCAGCTTCTATTATAATTTGTGTAAAATCCTCACTTCTCACTTGTGATAACTTATTTGCCCCAAATTTCATAAGAAGTGTTTTTATTTCTTCTGTTTTCCCATTTTTAGATTTTTGTGCCAAAACTTCTCTCACTTTTTCAATTGTTATTTCATTTTTTTCAATTTTTGTCTTATTATTATCTGTTGGAGTTTTATCATTTGTAGATATGTTATGTTGATTTTCTGCTAACGATAAGCAAAGTTTAGATATGTTTCCCAAGTTCCATGATAATTCTTCCAATATTTCCTTCATATTATCATCCCCATTTTAATTTTATAAATTTACCACAGTAGTTTTTACTACTACATTGCCATATCTGGTTTATTTCCTAATCTATTCACCCTACACAAGCATGGAATATCATTTACATCTTGTTTTATTATACTAATTATCTTTTCAATGCTATTGTTGTTATCAATTAAAATAACTAGTTTTCCATCATTAGAAAATTCAAATTCTAATTGTTTAGATTCACCTACCTTCTCATTTCCTATTTCAAGCTCAGATTCTTTCCACATACTTTTTTCTAAATTTAATGTCTCTAATTTATCATTTGTATCTTTTCTTTTTTCACAAATTATATCTTCCAATTTCATATCAAGTGCTTTTGCTATATAACTTGCCTTTTCTTTTTTAATAGGCTTCCCCTCTTCTGCCCTTTGTATAGTCTTTGCAGACACAGTCTTTTTTTTAAAATCCTTTTTGCATAAATGACTAATTCTATTAGCTAACCTCTTTCTAGAAAAACCCTTTCCCTTTCTAATTTCCTTTAATTCCCCTATCAGATAAATCCCCATAAAGCCACCTCATATATAATAAATTTTACAAAATATATTTTTATAATATATTTCTAAATATATGTTAGCATATGAGATTTATTTTTTTTGTAATTTTCACTAAAAAAATTGGCCAGTTAGTCAAAACTTTGGACAGTTTATTTTTTTTATACATCGTTTTTCATTTTAGATGAGTTTAAGTTTTGATAAACTCAAGATATGTTTTAATTAAATATAGTGTTGATATAAGGAATAATCTTAATAAAAAATTCCCTTCGCTTGAGCGACGTGTCGGCGAAACACTTTAAGCCACTGCGTGGGCGCTATACTTTATGTCGCCAATGATATATCCTCGTTACCACTTTAAGCCACTGTGTAGGCGCTATGAAATTTTAGGCAACGACCTTAATCCAAAATTTACTTTTTTACTACCTCTTACACCCATTGATAATACTTCATTATATAAGTTTTTCACATTAAAAATGGTAATATAATTTCCTTGTAAGTAAAAAAGTAGGAGTATACCGATTAATTGATATACCCCTACTATTTTTTTCACATTATATAACAATTGCTTAGAAGTGCTCTCCATTTTCATAATACTTCTCTTTTTCAAAAACTGTAAAAGCTAAATCCATACTTTCTATATTTAGATTTTCTCTTATATTGTTAGTGATTATTTTAGCTACTGTATCTTGAACCTCTTGACCTCTATCAAACCAAGCTACTTCTACAAATGGATATACATCCGCTATCTTACCATTTCTTATAGCAACAGACTTTATACATTCTATTTCAAAATAATCTCTTGGGCATTTTACAGCTTCTACTAATTCATCAATCATCTTTTCACTTATCTTACAGATGTCGTTTTCATTTATTCCTCTTACTTTTATTTGTGGCATAACTTTCCTCCTATTGTTGAGTTTATTACTTATATTTATCTTACCATTTAGTCAATATTTCCTACATAGGACAATCTTGTAATAGATATATTATAACAAATTATTTAAAAATAACAAAATGGTTAGTAAATTATAGTATCATAAAACTCTATAATGAGTTATATAACCTTCTTTTCTTATTTGAAAGTTCTTTTCCATTATTTCTTTTTTAATAATGTTTTTGTTGTCTAAGCTATACCATAAGTTCCATATATCTAAGTTGTCTAAATTATCATACTCTTTTTTCAAAACTTCAACGTAATCATTATATATATTACTTATCCTTATCACTATTTGATAAATCATGCCATCTATCTATTATATCAAAATATTCATATATATTCTCCACCTTTCCTATGCGATAACTGTATATGGCTTAATTTTGATTATTACTTTTTGATTGAATTAAATTGTGATTTATTTTTTAGTATACATTATAGGAATATAAAAAAGAATTGATTAAATAACCAATTCTTTTCGTGTATTTCAATGGTGGAGATGATCCAAATCGAACCCCTATAGCACTATTTTATTATAATAATAACACCTCAAAAATTCCAAACTGTCAAAAATCTAAGCTTATTACTTTAATAACTTATAAATTCTAAACTATCTAAATCAGAAAAGAGCTTTTAATGTGTTTACACCAAAGTGCACAACCATCCAAGCTCTTTTCATAATTATATATTCTTAATATTTATTTACCCTTCAACAGACATAGGATTGTAATTCTTTCTTGGAATTACACGCAATACAATACTTTCTGGATCAATCTGTAATTCAATTTTGTCACTCTTTAGTTCAGGAATTTCTCCAACAGTTAAAACAGTCCCTACCTTCATTCTATCAGCATCAATAGTTATAGTATCAATCATATCTTCAGGTAGAGAAGCATATGGGATTTCAAGATGTATTTTTTCTAGTATCCCTGCTACTTTATCATCATTGATAATAATTATATGAATTAAGCTGTTAACCTTTTCATCTTCAGTTAAAGCTTGAAAACTGATGTGTAAAATTTCATTATTAACTGGATTCAATGATTTTTCCTTAATTTGTACTGGTATTGTTTTCCCATCGATATTCATCATCACCTTACTACCTTCACGTTTTAGGCGAATCAATTTGCGTGCAACGACTTCTTCCATTTGAATAGATATTGATTCTGGCAAAAAGCTACCAAACACATCTCCAGGAACCATCCCGAGTCGTCTCATTTTTTTTGCCTTTACATTAAAATCACGTTTTTGAACATTAATAGTTTCCATTTTGTTTCCTCCTAATTGTTTTATAATATATGCTTAATTGCAGCGTCTTGCGTTGCAAAGAAACAGGCCATAGAAATGATGCTTTTATTGCTGATAGTCACAGCTTACCTACAATTTTCTTTATATAGTGCATTATTACTTTACATAACTTATAATTTTACTTTTTTACTACTCAAATGTATTACTAATACTTTAGTGTAAAGGTTTTCAACAAGCGTAAGCGTATCATAATTTCCTAATATGTAAAAAAGAAGAGCTTTTATACAACGCAATAAGCGCAATACCAAAAGCCCTTCTTTAAAGACGGTTCTTTTTTTTATTAAAAATTTTATTTTTAATTTACAGTTAAGTATAGTGTATAGTACTTCCCCTTAAAAAGCAAGGGGGCATTTTCCCTTTTGTCTACCCTTGTTCGAAAATATGTATAAACTATCAGGTCATATTATAGTTAAATAACATGTTTCACACAATTTTCTTAACACACATAATTGTATTTAAAAAAAAATTAAAAGAACATTATTATTATTATTTGAAAAAAATGTAAAAATATATTATCCTAATTTAGGGTCTTATCTCTATAATATAAAAGACAAAGTATATTATTAAAAACAATTGGAGGAGTAAATGTACAAAAAATCAATAACACTAATATTAGCAATAGTCGCACTTATATTATTAATAGGTTGCTCAAAACAACCACAAAAAGAAACACCTAAGGAAGAAAAAACAAAAGTAGAAAAAATAGTTAAAAAGGGAGACAAATTAGAAGAAAACTTAAATGAAAAATACATATAGTAGAAAATCAAAATGACACAGGAACAATTTACTATTTTAAAAACAATGAAATAATATTATTATACGGATATCATGCAGACTCATATAAAATAGAAGATAGAAAATCAGATAATAATCTAATATATAACCTTTCATCTAAAGAATTTGGAAATCCAAACAATACAATAAATTCTTTTTTACATTTAAGTCAAAATGAAGATGAAACCCTAAACATGATGTGGAATTGTGAAAATGGCAATTGTTTTGAGAAGAATAATCTAAAGTTATTGACTGCTGAAGAATGCGTACAGTCAATAGTATCATCATATCCATCATACAAACATGATAGAAATTGGGAAGAATTTGGATTAACACAGGAGCTATTCAACCAAGCATATGATGAAATACAGGAAGATGAATTATCTAAGCAAATAACTGAAGAAGAAGCACTTGAACTGTGCAAAGAAAAGGTGAAAGATGTTTGGGATGCAGATTCTTTGACTTTGGGTACAGACGATTCTGGACTAGACAAAGTTATAGAACTTAATGGACATAAATATTATGGCATCTACTATATAAACGATGGTATGGCAGGAGATTTCAGATTTTGTGTAAATGCTTCAACAGGAGAAGTATTTTTCCAAAGCTCGGCTGATTTGCAGTCTTTAACAGCTATAGATGAATATTTACAAGAATTTAATTAAAATCTGTGAAAATTTTATTTCATAAAATAAAAAAGCTTTTCATAATAACATAAAATTATTATGGAAAGCTTTTTTATGGGTTGCTTAATTTTTATTTATTTGTTCTTGTGTTGCTGTTTCAATACAGAATTTAGAGTATTTAACCAGCCCTATTGGAACTGCTATTATACCAATTATAATATCTAATAGAACTCCTATATTTTTTATGCTTCTAAAACAACCCTTGATGTCTTCATATTTATCTTTTTCTAACCATAGGTATTTAGCAAGTTTAATTGTTAAATATCTACCACCTATTAAAACAACAAATGGTAGGAATACTATTGATACTATAAATATAAATATATATTTAATCCATTTTGACAATATTTTATTCTCCTTTAATATTTTTATTTAAAGCAATTAACTTTGCTTATATCATCTGGTTTCTAAGGAGTAAATTATACATTCCGTTATTGTAATAAATGTACAAGATATAACTACAATGTATATAATTTCGAATCCTACATAATTGTTTTTCTCTATGTATCTGTAATACTCATTCCAATAGCTTAATATTACACATTCACTTAATTTAATAAAATCTTTTACATTAATCTTTCTTAATATTTATTACTGAATTAAATAAGTTATCTAAGCAGATTTTGTCACTAATTTGATTTATTTGTAATATACTATTATATCCTAGCATTGTATACTGGGATATAATAATCAAAATAATAAAACATGTCATCAAATAGTTGTGATAAAGATGATTGCACAAAATGTTGCTGTACTGAACCAACTGGAACTACTGTTAACGCTATTAATACTTCTTTATCAATTTCAGTAACACCGCAAACAAGGATATTACTAGTTTATTCTGTTACTACATCTGGATTAAGTTTAGCAACTGCTGTTGCTGGTTATGCCAGCACTGGAATAACTATCAATTAACTTCCATAAGTATATTATGAGGAGGTCTATATGATAAGCATAAGTCTTTGTATGATAGTAAAAGATGAAGAGTTAGTAATAGGAAGATGCCTTGATTCTGTAAAAGATTTAGTAGATGAAATTATTATAGTAGATACAGGTTCAACAGATAAAACTAAAGATATAGCAATGATGTACACTGATAATCTTTATGATTTTGAATGGATAAATGATTTTTCAGCTGCTAGAAATTTTTCCTTCTCCAAAGCAAGAAAAGACTATATTTTATGGCTTGATGCGGATGATATATTATTAAATGAAGATAAAATAAAATTTCAACAATTAAAAGAAACCCTTGATAATAAAGTTGATATGGTAATTATGAAATATAATGTTACCTTTGATAAAAATAACAAACCCTCATTTTCATATAATCGAGAAAGATTACTAAAAAGGACCATGGGTTATTTATGGTGTGGCCAAGTGCATGAAGCCATAGCTCACTATGGAAATATTCTTTATTCTGATGTAGCCATAAGTCATAAAAAAATTAAGGCTACTCCTTTAGATAGAAATCTAAAAATTTATGAAACCATGATTTTAAATGGAAAGAAATTAGACCCACGAGAAGAGTTTTATTATGCTCGTGAATTGATGGATAACAATAGATTAGATGATGCTATTGAAAAATTCACTCTATTTATCGACTCTCCTGAAGGATGAATAGAAAATAAAATTAGTGCGTGTAAAAATTTAGCTGAATGTTTTTTTAGACAAAATAAAAATATAGCTGGACTAAAAGCATTACTAAGAAGTTTTCAATTTGATGAACCAAGAGCAGAAATATGCTGCGATATAGGCTACTATTTCTTTGTATTAGAAGAATACTCAAAATCCATATTTTGGTATAAACTAGCTCTTACACGAAATCTAGATCCTACCTCTGGTGCCTTTCAGCTAATAGACTGCTATGATTATATACCTTGCATGCAACTATGTGTATGCTACGATAAAATTGGCGATAAACAAAAAGCTTATGAATATAATGAAAAAGCTGGTTTAGTTAAACCATATGATGAAAGCTATTTATATAACAAAGATTATTTTAATAATTATTTTAATGCTGAAAAATCTTAGATTTAAAATATAATTTTGACAAAAGAAAAGCTGTCAAAATAAATGAGCTATTGTAAATATCCCATTTACAATAGCTCTTTTTTTCTAATTTTTTATTTTTCTTAATTAAAGAAATTGTATTTAGGTTAAACTATACACTCTACTAAGCCTAGATTACAATTGAATAAAATTTATCGTATACTTATAACATAAGTCAGATCGAGAAATAAGACATAGAAATGTTAAATAAAAATTTCAAAAAATAGATTTAAACAATTGGGATATATCTCAGTGCTTTTATTACTTTACAAAGATGATAATACCATGGCTAAAGCTGAAATTCACCCACAAAATAACTTTATGATAGGTATGTTACCATGAATATAGTTTAATAGTTATACTCCCGTTCCATTTGCACCAATGACTACTTCCTCTCCTATACTTCAAAGTGGTAAGTTCTTTAGTTCTTCATTAAATCATCACAAAAAGCTGCCACATCACTACCAGTAACTTCTAGCACTTCTTTACCTAAGGCTGCTCCCTCTTCAAAAAAATCAACAATTCCTAAAAGTAAGTCCATACTATCTTTTGCTTCAACAGTCCCCACCCATTCTTCCAGCATATCAAGAACACTATTTAAAATCGGCATAAGATTTCGACCTGTAAAATCTCCATACATAAAAAGATTAGTATTTATTTCATCCCATGCATTTTGATAATCAGCTGGTAGTTTGCTTACTCTCAATTCAAAAGCTTTAAATTCTTTAGTCATATCACTTCCTGTGATTTTTTCCCAAAAATTCATTATTCCATCTCCTTTAATTTATTAATTCTTGTAGAAACAAATTCCCATTTTGCCCAAAACTTCTTTAGCTCTTCACGTCCTGCATCATTAAGAGTAAAAAACTTTCTTGGAGGTCCCATATCAGATGGCCTTTTTGTACTTTCAACTAATTTATTTTTTTCAAGCCTTACTAATATTGTATAAACTGTTCCATCTACAACATCAGTAAATCCTAAGGCATTAAGTTTTTTTGTAATTTCATATCCATATGTTTCTTCATGACTAATTATCTCAAGAACACAACCTTCCAATACACCTTTTAACATTTCTGTAATATTTTCTATTTTAATCACCTCTTTACTATGTAGTAATACTGGTATTTAGTATTACTTACTACCACTATATAGTATCACTAGATAGTAGTGATGTCAATGCTGATATATAATTAAAAAAAGAAGTGCAATCAATACACTTCTTTAACTAAAAATCACAACCATATAATTTATATTAAAATTAAGAACCACTTATAGAGCTTAATTTCTATGACAATTCTATTATTGCATTTATCTTGTCTTTACTTTTTGCTGTAATAATATGCTTATTGCCCTGCTCTTCATAATAACAAACAACCTTTTCACCATAGAGTATTTCTTTTTTGTATACTATTCTTATATTATCAAAAACCTTATTCTTATAAACATCCTCTGGTAAAATTTCATATGCCATATCTAAGTAATTTAAATTATGCATATGTTCATTTATATCAATGTCCCTTCTTTGAATATAATAGTCCTTTTTAAAAAGATAATTTTCACATTTAATATCTTCTATTTGTTCTGGAAACACACTTTTATCTGTTTCTGATTCATATAAATCTGCAATATCTGCTGTAAGCTTCATTGGTCTTTTCCTATCTGTATCAATCAATATCCATCTAGATGTTCCAATTGCAATAATATTGCCTTCTTTGTCCTTAAGCTGAAAATCACGATATGCATATAGCCTTTCTACTTTTCTTGACCATGTTTCTGCTTTTATATCATCATTATATTTAGGTCTTTTTATGACCTTCATCTTCCAATCCAAAAGTATCCATACTCTCTTTTTAGTTTCTATATCTAAAACTCCATAGCCTACAGATGCACTATGAAGCCCTGCTACGTCTTCCATTATTGCAAGAAGTGCTTTATTAGTTGCTTCATTTTTTATTCCTATATCTTCTAAACCAATTTTATAGTTGTTGCAGTATATCATCAGTATTTACCTTTCTGTTTAATATAGTTATTTTTATATTATATATTAGTTCCTATTTTTCTAGATTTTTACTACTTTATTTACTAGAATATTATTAGTGGAAATTTAAAATTTGATAATATATAATAAGTAAATCTAATATACACTTTAATTCTATCAAATTTAATAAATATATACATTATCAAAATAAAAAACATCTATAATAATTTATTATATGTTTTTTAATATTAACATAATATACATCTCTAATATCAATAGTTCCAAATATAAAAAGAAGATACCTCCTTTAATCATCAAAAGAGATATCTCCTTTCTTTACTACCAACGTGTATCTTCTAATCCACAGAATGAATCAACAGGATCAATACCTTTAAATTCACAACGACCTAATAATTTTTCTACTAATGCATCCAATGTATGCTCATTTTTATCATAGCAGTTTATATAAGTCTTAACTTGTGGTACATCTGCTAAATGGAATGGTGAACATAAAGATACAAATATAGTAGGTAATTCATGTATATACCATGGTATATCTGGAGTTCCTTTACTCATTTTCCACTCTATTCTTTGAGTTGTTCCACCTGCATTATATACACTAGCTAATTGTATAACTAAATCATATTTATCAGTTAAATCAGTAATTGGAGCTTTAGCTGAATAAGCATTCATCATTATTTTTCCAGCTTCTTCTCTACTAACTTTCTTAACTTTATCTATTGGTGATTCATAAATCTCCACTTCAAACCCTTCTGCCTCTAACTTTTCTTTGAAGTATTCTGTAGATGTCTTTTTATTTCCAGCACCCACAAACATTGCCATTACTGGATTAGATATTTCTTGCTCTATAAGTAATATTCTTTTATTTTTTTCAACAGATATTGGAAGTATTGATTTATCAACATTCTTAACTAAAGTAATAGCTTCATCAGATATTTCCCTAGCTATGTTTTTAAATTCTTCACTACCTATTACGCTTAAACCTTCTTTTGGAGGAACTATATCCTTCTTGTCTTTTTTATGAAGACCTAAGTATGCTTTTGTTCCAAGTATTCTTCTTATAGCATCATTTAATCTTTCATCAGTTATTATGCCATTTTTATATCCATCCATCATATATCCAAAATCTTCATCTGGATCATTGAAGAATAAGAATAAATCACAACCTGCTGCAATTGATGCTGGTAACATATCACTACGCTTCATTCTAGATGTTAGCCCTGCCATGTGAGATGCATCAGTTACAACTAATCCGTTAAATTCTAATTGACCTTTCAATAAATCTGTTATTATAGCTTTACTTACAGTGGCAGGCATTATTTCACCATCTTCATCCAAGCTTTTATTGTATTTTCTTTCATAAGCAGGTAACATTATATGACCAACCATTATAGAATGTATACCTGCATCTATCATACCACTGTATACTTTTCCAAATGTTTTATCCCATTCTTCACAAGATAATGAGTTACTACTATTTGATAAATGTTGATCTCTTTCATCAACTCCATCCCCTGGGAAGTGTTTCATAGCACATATTCCATTACTCTCCATGAAACCTTTCATATATGCCTTACTCATTTCTAAAACTCTATCAGCATCATCACCAAATGTACGAGTTTGTATAACAGGATTTCTCCAGTTAAGCATTATATCTGTAACAGGTGCAAAAGTCCAGTTAGCTCCTATAGCTGCACATTCTATACCAGATACTCTACCCATTTCATAAGCATATTTGGCATCCCTTGTTGCACCTATTTTTATAGGAGTTCCTATTTCTGTACCACCCATGAAAGCTCCATTACCACCACTTTCAGCATTAGCAGCTATTAATAGAGGTATTTTTGAATTTTCTTGTAATATTCTATTTTGCTCTAATACCTTCTCAGCAGTTCCTGGATTATATCTAACTGCCCCAAACTTGTATTTATTTACCACATCTTTTAAATATTCTTCTTCTGTTGAAGACCCCATATTTATAAATAATTGTCCTATTTTCTCTTCTATAGTCATTGAGTTTAAAGTCTCTTCAACCCATGATATTCCTTCTTCATCCAAATAATATGGTTTTGCTTTTAAATTTACCATTTACTATCTCCTATATTTCTTTTTAATTTTACTAGCTATATATTAATCATCAATTTATTAGTTTTTTCCTTGGTGTAAATCTCTTAACTTGATTACGTTTTCTTGAACTACTTTTTTAGTTAAAGGATATGTAAACATAAGTAATAATCCTGCAATTATATAACAAATACCTGGGAATAATGTACTTAAAGTGTAAATACCTTCCTTTACGCTTTCAACCTGTACTGATGCTAAAGAATCATATCCTATAAATGTTAAAGCATACCCTGTAACAGCCCCAGCTACTGCTTGTGCTAATTTTCTAAGGAAAGAAACTAAACCATATACAGTTGCATCATTTCTTTCTCCTGTATTTATTTCACTATGATCTATTATATCTGTTATAAATGCCCATATTAATATATTAAATGTTGATATACCAAGTGTTACTAAAGCATACATAGCTATAAAAGTATATGCATTATCTACTTTCATAAAATATACAGCTAAGAATATCAGTCCTGATGATATTAAGCCTATCATAGAAAATTCACGTTTCCCTATTTTTTGTGATAAATTTGCAGCTACTGTACTAAGTAATAAAACAATTGGTAAACTTATGATGTTTAATATTGATAAAGCGTTTACATCATTAAAATAATCAATACATAAATATGTATTTATAGTTTGTCCCATAAGTGAACTAAATGTTAAAACTATTGATACTCCTACAAAAGAAATCATTGCTCTATCTGTTAATAAAGATTTAAATGTATCTACTAAAGAAAGTGATTTTTGATTTTCTTTAACTTCTGGCTTTATACGTTCTTTTGTTAACATAAAGCATAAAATATAACATATAAATGCTGATATAGAAAATACTGCTACAACTATTGTAAATCTGTGAGGATCTATTATTTGATTCCCTGCAGCATCTGCACTATAAACAATTTGAGGTGTTACAGAACCTATTAATATACCAGCAAATGTAGCACCAAGATTTCTCCATGTAGAAAGAGATGCTCTTTGTTTTGTATCATCAGTCATAACTGACGCCATTGATCCATAAGGTATATTAATTGCAGTATAAAATACTGAACCCCATAATATATATGTTACAAACATTACTATTACTTTAATTGTCATAGATGCATTTGCTAAACTTTGTTGATACATCAAAAAGTTCATAAGAGCAACTGGACCAGATACTTTTAATATCCAAGAACGAAACTTGCCATGTTTTGTTGCCTTACTTCTATCTATTATACGGCCTATACCAATATCTGTAAAAGCATCTATACATCTAGCAACTAGAAAACATGTTCCAACCATGGCTGCACTTACACCCATAACCTTTGTATAGAATATCATAAAGTACATATTTGCAAAAATAAACATGAAATCGTTACCAAAGTCTCCAAATAAATACCCTAACTTATCTTTTATACCAAATGGCTTTTCTTCTTTCACTAAATACTCTAAATTCTTTGCTTCACTTAAATTCATTTTTTTCCCCCTATAAGTATAAAATTAGTATATAAATCTAACTTAAAAAAACTTACTGTTTTTTCCAAAAATATTTTATAAATATTCTCCTTTCGTGCTATAATTGTGACTTGTAAGTTATTCATCTTGATTATATACTAGTATACTTCATTTATGTTATAATAAATTTTACATAATTTTGTGTAATTTTTGTGTGATTTGTTAAAAATTTATTTTATTTTTGTGGATGGTGAAAAATGCTTATAACAAACTTTAATTACAATGATTTTTATAATTTTATGGTCTCTATTTTAGATAGTTCATTTAATATTAGTATTACAAAAATACATGATTCTTCTGATTTCAATAATTATGTAGATATTGAATTTAGAAAAATTGTTTGGCCAGATTGTAATTATGAATATAATGCCAATATGAATGAACTTTTACAAATGAAAAAAGGGGCTTTATGTGTGTTACAAAGCGCTATGGATTTTATAACAATAGTATTTTCTTTTCCTGAAGAAATTTCCAACGATATAATAATTATTGGCCCATTTTTGGAGGTTGAACCAGACGATAGGTTTATAATTAATTTATTAAACAAAAATAATTTACCTGAAGGTTTGAGGAAAACAATTTCAACTTATTATAATTCTCTACCTCTAGCAAATTCGTTAAATGTAATTTCAACTTTACATACAGTTTTAGGATTATTTATTTCAGATTACAATCCGTCAAATATATATGGTGTGGATTTTTCTAAAAATAAACCAAAATTATCAGGTTATAATTATGATGATTCTGAATTTTATATACAATATTATAGAAAATATAAATCTTATTTAGAAGACATATTTAAATGTATTAGATTAGGAGTAGATGCTACAAATATATTAAATGACTATATTGAACTAACTGGTATTTTAAAAGTTAGTTGCATTGATAAGCTTAAAAAGAACTTATATATTCTAAATACTCAATTTGAATCAGAATTATTAAAGGAGCCTCTATCTCCTGTGCAAGTGCACCAACTTTACCTTAAAAATCAACAAGAAATAGAGCAGGAAACAAGTAGAGTTAAATTAATAAAACTCCCTTACAAAATCTTAAAAAAATACAGTAGTTTACTTTTAAATTACAATTTACAAAAATACTCCTATACAGTACGCGCTGCTATAGAATATATTAATATAAACTTGCAAAATAATTTGTCTTTATCAACTATATCAGAGGCTATCAATAAAAATCCTTCTTTTTTATCTAGCCAATTTAAAAAAGAAACTGGTAGCACCATAACAAGATATATTCAAGAAAAACGAATCGAGGAATCAATTCGTATGCTTACATATACGGATTTGACTATCCAAGAAATTTCTCATTTGGTTGGTATTGATGATTTAAGCTGGTTTTCTAAATTATTTAAAAATATAACTAATATGTCTCCTACTAAGTACAGAGCTAATATGCATAACTCTGAAAAGAAGATATCACATTAAAAAACAGGCATACATTTTTGTAATACAAATGTATGCCTGTTTTTATTTTACTGTCTTTATATTAAATTTATGAACATATTGCCAGTTTAATAATAAAAGGCAGAGAATAAATCTCTGCCTAGAATAACATTATATTGCTATTTTATTGTAGTTTCTAATCTTCTTATTCAGCATAGTCAATTACATGCTGAAAATCAACCCAATTATGAACAGCATTCAAATTCAGGCGATGGAACTTGAATATCAAAGCAAAGTAGTGCTCTTGAAGTAGTATTTGCAGTAGTAGTGTTTATTGTTACATGGTCTATATTAGCTGCTATAATTACACCCATTTCATTTGGAGCTACTATTATTTGTTTATCGCCTGCAGTGAAAGTAATATTTCTTCTTCCTAAATTTGTTAATATTATTGTTCCAGTTACGGCAAAATTATTAGAGTTTCTATAAACAACTGTTCCATCATCATCAGTAGCAGTTGCTGTTATGCTAAATTGTTGCTTAACAAATCCTTGGCAACATTCACTCTTTATATTACATTCTACTTTTTCATCACGATCTGGTCTTTCATGACAATCTGGTCTTTCATACCATTCTCCACAACATTTATTATACATACTAAAACCATCTCCTTTTAATTGGACAACCTTGATTGATTGTCCTTATTTTATAATACTATTTATACGAATTTTTGTTACACATATTTCTACAAATTTCTACTTTTTTCGCAATATGTAGTTGTTACTCATCAAATTACTATTTATATCTATGATATTAAAAATATGGTTACTTTCATTGCATTGAAATTGTGATGGAACTTTTAGCCAAATAGTTAATTGTATTTGTATTTTTAATATTTTATTGATACAATTTATACGAAAATATATAATAGTGAGGTTTCTAATGCATAAAAATAAAGACGAAATAAAAAAAGAATTTAATGATGCTAATATTCGGCTAAAAGAAGATATAAAAAAAATAAATGAAGATTACAAAATGAAGGCTCAAGAAAGAAAGAGAAAAATAGAAGAAAAGAGAAATAAGGAAAGAGAAGAATATGCAAAAACAAAGAAAGTAAATTATTGGAGTCCTACTTGTTGGGAGACAATGAGCGATAAAAAACTAAAGATAGTTAACACATTTTCAAAATCTCTTGGTATATTTTGTCTTGTTTTTGGTTTATTAATTTTCTTTGGAGCGGGAGATAAAGCAAGTATTTTTATCATAGTACTGAGTTTATATTTCTTGTATTTTGATCCTAGACGATTTGCTAATTCATCTAAAAATAATAAAAAACATTAATTAGAATATTCTTTATTAAGAGCATAAAATAAAATGGCTAGGTTTGATACACTAACATATATCATTCCTAGCCATGTTTTAATATCCACTAAAACAGATTTTTTCGTGAATACTTTATTTTATAATACTTGTTTCACAATATATTAATATTGTTCATCAAGCATACTTATAAAAAATTATAATAGTTAAAAACTACTCTGCATTATTTTTACAGGTATACTTTAAGTCACCATCACTTACAAATAATATCTCATATTCATTACTGTATGGATCTTTTACTGGAATTATCTCACTATAATATATAGGAATCTCTTCCCAATACCACCTTAATGTATCATAAGGTATTTGACCATACCCCTTTACTAATATACTGTTTACATATTTTCTTAATATAAGTTTATCAGCTATCAAAACTTCTTTTATATCTTTATCAAATTTTATAAACGCTCCTTTATCTTCATTCATTCTAACTGAAAGTAAATTATCATTCATTAAATTTTCATCTACTTTTGTTAATACCTCAATTGGCAAATAACTTAACCACTCTATAGACTTTAAAAATTCTATTTTTTCATATTTAAAGTGTGACTTGCAGTATAACTTGTCGATATCATCATATTTATCTAATCCTTTCAATTTATTGTCGATGAATTCATTATCTTCAAAATATGAATGAAAAGGTAAGCAAAAAGGAGATAAATCTTCTGGAACAAAACATATATTTCCTATTACAAAATCAATTAAGTTAGTAACTTTATTAAAGAATTCTTCCAGGTAATTTACTACCTTATTATAGTTTTCTCCACAAGTATATCCACCAATATTCCACTGAATACCACCAAAATATCCAGATTCTTTATTTAAATTATATTCTTCCTCCATATAAAGTACCTGATAAACAAAACCTATATCAGCTCCACCACCATTTTGAATATATTTTTTATGCTCAATATTTAATTTTATCAAAACATTTTTTTATCTTTTTAATGTCTCTTAAATTTTTATTATTTATTATAGATGAAATAATAAAGTCTTCGTCAATGTTCTCGAAAAAAGTATTATAAACCAAATTACTTAACTCAATAACTTGTTCTTTTGTTGCCCTTTTGAACTCTAAATGAATTTGTATATTTCTTATATCATATCCTTCTTCACTCATAAAAGTACTTTTTCTCAACATAACTTCTACTCTCCCTTAAAACTAGCTTCTTAAATTCCTATTTATCTATCTGATATAAAAATCATCTTTATTTCTCAATATATAACATTTGAAAACTAAAATAAGCTAGTAAAATTTTTACTAGCTTATTTTAGTTTACTTAATCAATAATATTTTGAAAAATATTACTTAGAATAACTGTCCTTCCCTAACTTCCTTCACCTTAGGAGTAAATTCCTTATCAAACTCATCCACTTCATCATCACTCACATTGTAACAATCATCGAAAACATAATAACCATTTATATTATCCAAAGCACCTTCTTTAAGAACTTTCACCATGAAAAATGGAGCTTCATCTTCCACAGGTATTCCTTCCATATGAATGCCATATTTTGATGCTGGCTCAAAACCAAATCTAGTATAATAATTATCATCTCCAGTAATAAGAACAGCAGAGTAACCTAGTCTAGTAGCTTTTTGTAAAGATATGCTAATCAATTTGCTTCCTATGCCATTTCCTTGGAACTCTGGCATAATACTCAGTGGTCCAAAAGTTATAAAAGTTTCATTGTCAACGCCCTTAACTTGTCCCTTTGTACAAACTATATGACCAATAATTTTATTATCATATAAAGCAACTAGCTCTAAATCTTCAATAGATTTTTTATCTTTATGTATATTATTTACCACCAAATGCTCACAACATCCTGGTTTATAAACATTCCAAAAGGCTTCTCTTGTTAAAATTTCCACATCTTTATAGTCATTTTCTTCTATTTTTCTTATAACTAAACTCATATACCATCCTCCTGAAAATAATAATTTTAATTCCATATTTCATAATTTATGTATCTTATTTTATTATAACATATTCTTATATTTTACTACATTAATATAAGGTTACTTGTGACAAATATACCCTTTCTTCCCACATATAACTTACTAAGATATTTTTCAACTTTATATGAATTTTACTAACTATTATATAAGTAGAAAGTGAAATTCCTTTACAAAAAATTTAAGGAGGTAATAATATGGCAGTAGTTTCAACTCCCAATTTTTCATCTATCAAAGTTAAATTTGATCATGGTACAGATTTAAATGGAGATAGAGTAATAAAAACTAAGACTTATTCTAGCATAAAATCAGGTGCTACAAACGACAATATAATGTCTGTTGTAATTGCTATATCAGACTTACAACAACATACTTTATGTGGTACAAATAGAGTGGACAACTCATCATTATCTGAATAGTTTATAAATTTAGGAGGTTAAATTATGGATGAAAAAAGACTTTTAATGACGTTTAAAAATACTTTAGGTAATAGCTTTACTATTACTGTGGACGACCCAAGAGAAGACTTGGAAGAACAGGAAATAATAGATGCTATGAATTTGATCAAAGACAAAAACATCTTCCAACCAAAGGGTTATGACATAGCCGCATGTATATCTGCTAAAGTAGTTGACTCTACAACTACTGAGTACGATTTGGAAGTATAGTAATCGAGGTGATCTAATGGATAATTTTCAATCTATCATAGCAAACCTGGGCTTTCCCATTGCCATTTCTCTCTATTTATTAGTTAGAATTGAAGGAAAGCTGCAAAGTTTGACAGATAGTATAAATGATTTATCCAGAAATATTATCAAACTTAATAAGTAGAGCTTCTCATTTAAAATAGAAGAGCTATTGTAAATTCCCCCATTTACAATAGCTCTTTTTTAGTCCATAAATTTAATTAAAGATTTCATACTTTTAAAGATAATTGATTTCTCATAATTTTCTTAATAAACAATTAACAATCACCTGATTGTGATATAATTTAATATATAATATTACCATTTTTTTCAAACTTTTTAATAGATTCTAGGAGGAGTTATTTATGCAATCACAAGAAAAATATCCCATAGGTGAAGTTGAAAGAATCTGCAACGTTCCTATAAAAACTTTGCGATACTACGATTCCATAAATTTAGTAATACCTTATTTCAGAGATGAAAAAAGTGGTTACAGGTATTACAACAAAGAACAAATGGTTACTATTTGTATTATTCGTAAATTAAGAATGTTAGGATTTGGATTAAAAGAAATTCAAAACATTATAAATGATAACAGAGCTCATATTTTAGAAGAAAGTATTGACTCAAAACTAATAGAAATATCTAATGAAATAAAAAAACTGCAACAAAAATATACAGAGGGATATACATTTTCACAAAGATTGAAAAAGGGTGTGGATATTTTATCCCTATATTCAAAAGATGATCTTACATCAAAAGGCATAACCATAGAAGAGATTCCTCAATCTTACATACTTTTTACAAAAAAACAAATGAAAAATTATTCAAACAAAGATGTTTCCTTAGAAAGATGGGTTGAATTAATAAATTTATCCAATAAGTTAAATCTAGAAAATAAAGGTTCCATAGTTGTTACTTATTATTCAAATCCTTTGGAGCAATTTTTATATAAAGATCTTGATATTGAATTTGCTATGTATTTAAAATCTCCTATTGATTTTCCTAATTGCAAGAAGTTTGGTGGATTTACAGCTGCCACTACCATACATATTGGAGATTATTCTAACATAATAAATAAACATATAGAAATGATACAGTATCTAAATAAAAGCGGATACAAAATTAATGGTAATATTTCTGAGGAGTTTATTATTTCTCCATTTGATGTAAACAATCCTGACGAACACGTTACTAAAATAATAATACCTATTGAAAAACCATAACAAAAATGAAATCCTTGCAACAAAAAAGATATGTACCGTCACTAGACGATACATACCTTTTTTAATAATGTATTTAGGGATTCACACTATGGTGCATCTTAAGGGGCTAACACTAGGGTGTATTTTTAGGGGTTATATTACACCCTGTTCTCTTAATTCCTTTTCCTCTTCTTCTGTTAAACCAAATACCTCTGCATTATGCTGACCTAATAAAGGTGCTGGTGTATCTACACTACCTGGAGTTTCAGAAAGTTTCATAACACAGCCTTGGAAATATTGATCTCCAGCTGTTGGATGTTCACAGTGTACCATCATTTCACGTGCTTGAATATGAGGATGCTCAATAGCTTCCTTAACATTTAATATAGGTCCACATGGTATACCTGCTTTATCCATAATCTCTTCCATTTCTTTTTTAGTATAATCTTTGCACCAATCTCCAATTAGATTTTGTAAGTCAGGTACATAGTTTTTACAACGTAAGTCATTTGTTGCAAATCTTGGGTCTTCTAACAATTCTTCATGATTTATAGTTTTACAGAATTTCTCAAATAATCTATCATTACCAACACCAACAGCCACAAATCCATCTTTACATTCATATACGTCAAATGGAGCTATTGATGGGTCTATATTTCCATTACGCTCTGGTATAATTCCTGCCACTGTATAATTAACAAGGGCGTTTTCAAGTAAGCTAAATATTGTATCAACCATTGATACATCCACAAGTTGTCCTTCACCAGTTTTTTCTCTATTATAAAGAGCTATCAATAAACCTACTGTTAAGTAAATACCTGCCACGTGGTCTGCAATAGATGGTCCAACTTTTACTGGGTTATTTTCTTTGTAACCAGTAAGGTTAATCATTCCACCCATTGCTTGTGCTACTATGTCATAACAAGCTCTGTGTGAAATTGGACTATTTTGACCAAAGCCTGAACCAGATGCATATATAATAGAAGGGTTTACTTTTTTAACTGACTCATAATCTATTCCCAGCCTTTTTGTAACTCCTCCTTTGTAATTTTCCACAACCACGTCTGCATCTTTAACTAAATCGAAAAACATTTCTTTACCTTTTTCTGACTTAAGGTTAAGAGTAACACCTTTTTTATTACGGTTTACATAGCAATAAAAGCCACTTTCACCACTTTTCTCATCTATTGGACCCCATTCACGACATTGGTCACCATTTATAGGCTCAATTTTTATAACATCAGCACCATAGTCCGCCAATATCATTGTGCAAAAAGGTCCATTTAATGCTGAAGTAAGATCTACAACTTTTAATCCTTCAAGTGCCTTTTTCATGATTAATACTCTCCTTTATCTTCTATTTTAAAAAGTTTCGTAAACAAATTGTCCTACTGTTGATAGTACTGGTTCAGGAAGTACATCTATTGAACTTGGGAATGGTGGCTCTTTTGGAACTTCTATAACTTTGAAAGCTCTTACTTCTATTAATGCACGATTTCCATCGATTTTTTTAGTTCTTGCTATATATTCCATATAATCACCTGCTTGAGATGGTGTATATAAACGTATTTTTTTAACTTCCACGCAGTGACCTGTATTTCCAAATACCTTAGCCATTAGTCTTATGGCTGCATCATTCATAAGTGTTATATTTCTAGCTCCATTTATAAGTCCTCCAAGGTAAAAAACATCTCTATTTGACATTCTATAACGAAATGTTACTGTCTGTTGTTCATTCATAATTCAATTCCCCTTTTCATAATATTTTTTATTTAAATTTTAATTATATTTCTGCTTCAGCTTCCTCTGGAAAATCATCAAGTGGGAACCATGGATCTGTAACTATACCATCTGGTTGCTCTCCACGTTGTAAATGTTTTTTAACTACCAAACGAACATATCCTTCTGTACAAAGAACTGGCTCATCAAACCAAATCATATCACCTTTTTTACAATCTGTTTTTCCTTCACGAAATGCTGGAGTAGCAAGTTTATAAACTTCTATTTTGCAATCACGAGATGAATTTCCAACTTTTATTAATGTAGCTTTGTAATCAACCATATCTCCCACATAAACATCTTTATAACATTTAACATCGTGATATCCTAGGCAAAGTGACTCATCACCATCACACAAAATCATTTCTTCTGTTTCCACGTCACCTATAAAATCAAACTGACGTCCAATTGATATTAATCCATCTGGGTTAGCTGCATCTGCAGTTGTCATGTTATAACTTAAAAAAGACTCTTTTCTCATAATAATTCCTCCAAATTTTTATTTAACTAACAACATCATCTATCTTCTCTCTCTTACATCTAAATATGAAGTATCCAATAATGGCAACAAGAACTGTCCATGGAACCCATGCAAGTTTTTCAGATGATAGAGGAAGTGCCTCATAGAATTTATTTATTATGCCTAAATCTATATTTAATTTAATTCCATAAGCGTAAATTGTATCAATAGCACCAAATACTAAGGCTGTTATCATTGCATAAGAACACACCTTTAAGTTTTTTTCATTTTGGTTGTTTGGCATAATAGCATAGTATATTACCAGTACTATTGCTGCTGGATATATTCCATCAAGTATAGGCCCTAATAATTCAAGTATTGATGAAAGTCCCATGCAACCGAATATTGTACTAAGTACTAATATGGAAATAGATGCCTTCTTGTAATCAATTTTTCCCTGTGTTGTGTCTACGAAAAATTCTGCGCATCCAGAAGTCATTCCTATTGCAGTAGTAAGAGCTGCAAAGAATAGTGCTACTGAAAATAAAACTCCACCAGCTTTTCCTAATAATTGTGTAGCAACTTCCGTATAAAGAGCTGTGTATGTTAAATCTATTGTGCCTCCTGTTGAAGCACCTATTAACATATGACATAGATGTGTAAGAGTTAAAAGTGCAATACCTATTATGCCTACTCTAATAATGTTTTTGCTCATACGATCTTCTGAAATACCCTTTTCTTTTAATGAGTTTAATATAACTACGCCAAATATTAGGGCACAAAGTATTTCCGCTGTTGCATATCCATTAGTAAAACCATAGGAAAAAGCTGAACCTTCATAAGATTTTGCCACTGGTGTTGATATTGGATCTATAAGTCCCTTACCTACAACGATTATTACAATAATAATAAGTAGTGGGAATAAAATCTGAGAGATACGATCCATTGTTTTCCCTGGGCTAATTAAAAACACATAAGTTACTAGATAAAATATAATTGTAAATATAATAAGTGGTAATCTAGATTGTGAATTTAGTCCAAATGCTTGAACTATTGAGTCCCATGCTGCTGCGCTCATACGAGGAATAGCATATAGGGGACCAAGTATTACAATTGTTAATACTGTATAAAATTTTCCTAATTTATTTCCTAAAACACGAGTTGCAATTTTACTATAACTACCATTTCCTCTTGATAAAGCAACATAAGCAAGTAGTGTAAGTAACAATGATGTGATAAACGCACCAGCAAAAGCTATTAATACAGATGAGCCACTTTCTTTTCCCCAGTTCATTGGCCAAACCATGCTAGATGCCCCAAAGTGCATGGAAAACAATGCCCCACCCATCATAAATAAAGCAGGTAGTTTTAAATCTCCATTTTTATTTAAATTATTCATTTATATCCTCCATACATCTATTGCTTATTTATTTTCTTTGGCTTCTCTTATGCTGTCTATCATCATTGGAACAATTTTAAATAAATCTCCATTTATACCAAAGTCAGCACAATCAAATATTGGTGCTTTCTCGTCTTTGTTTACTGCAATAATCAAATCTGAGTCTTGCATACCTGCTTTGTGTTGAATTGCTCCTGATATACCTAAGGCAACATATACTTTTGGATGAACTGTTTTTCCTGTTTGACCTACTTGGTGATCTGCTGATAACCATCCAGAATCTATAACAGCACGGCTACCTCCAACAACTCCTCCACCAAAAGCATCTGCAAGTTCATTAGCAAGTTTTATTCCTTTTTCAATATCTTTACTAATTCCACGACCTACAGAAACAATAATATCTGCTCCTACAAGGTCAACCATTTGTTTAGCTTCTTTTACAACTTCAAGTACTTTTGTCTTTAAATCTTTTTCATCTATGTTAACTGGATAAATTTCTACTTCACAAGAACTTGCTTTTTCTTCACTAAACTCGACTTTTTTCATAACTCCTGGTCTAACAGTTGACATACAAGGTCTAAATCTAGGACATATTATAGTAGCCATTAAATGACCACCAAAAGCAGGTCTTGTCATTTTTAAATTTGTATCTTCCATTTTGAATTTTGTTTTTGATAAATCAAGAGTAGAAGATGTTTTTATAAATTCCACATAATTATTCATATCTATATCAAGATGTGTACAGTCTGCTGTAAGTCCTGTGTGCAGTCTAGCTGCACATCTTGGTGCCAAATCTCTTCCTATATTAGACGCACCAATTAAAATAACTTCTGGTTTTTTGTCCATTACTACATCACAAAATACTTTTGTATATGCATCTGTAGTATATTGCTCAAGATTTTCATCATCACAAACTATTATTTTGTCAGCTCCATAACCACCTAACTCTTTTGCCAAATGACTTATGTTATGACCAAGTAATACTCCTATTAATTTTGCTCCTTTTTCATCAGCTAATTTTCTACCTTCACTTATTAATTCAAAATTTGTATTCATTAACTGTCCATGACGTTGTTCACAAAATACCCAAATATCTTTAAATTCTTCTATATGAGAACTATTGAATTCCATATTTGTTGTCTCCTTTCATTATTAAATAACATGTAATTTTTTCAATTCATCTACTAAATTGGCAACTGTTTCTTTACTATCACCTTCAAGCATTTTTCCAACGCCTTTTTGTGGAGGTGTAAATGACTTAAATATATTTGTAGGAGAACCTTTAAGTCCTATAGTATCTACTTCAATCAATGGCTCATCTTTTAGAGCATTAAAATCAAGAACAGTAAGCTCTTTAGAATAACATTCCATAATTCCATTAATAGTCATATAACGAGGTACTATATTATCTTCTTTTACACATGTTATAAGACAAGGAGTTTCAACATCCACCATCATATATCCGTCTTCAAGCATACGTTTTATAGTTAATTTGTTTTTATCTTTTTTAATTGTTGCTGCATAAGTAACTTGAGGTATGTTTAATTTTTCTGCAATTTGTGGTCCAACTTGAGCTGTATCTCCATCTATTGCTTGACGTCCACAGAAAATTATATCTTCATCACTTATACCTAAATGAGTAATTGCTGCTGCTATAATTTGTGATGTGGCAAAAGTGTCTGAACCACCAAATTCACGAGAAGATATTAAAACAGCGTCATTCGCTCCCATTGCAAGAATTTCACGAAGCATATTTTCTGCTTGAGGAGGTCCCATTGTTACTGCTGTTACTTTGCATCCTAGTTCATCTTTTATTTCTAAAGCTTGCTCTATTGCAACCATATCATCAGGATTTATAATAGTAGCCATAGATCCACGATTAAGTGTTCCATCTGGGTTAACAGCTACTTTTCCAGATGTGTCTGGTACTTGTTTAACACAAACATAAATTCTCATTATTTCATCCACTCCTTTTTCCCTATTTCATAACTGCTCTTGCTATAACTACTTTGTGAATTTCAGAAGTTCCCTCATAAATTTCAGTAATCTTAGCATCACGATACATTCTTTCAAGTGGGTAGTCTTTCATATAACCATATCCACCATGAATTTGGAGTGCCAAATTCGTTACAAAACGTGCATTTTCTGCCGCATTAAGTTTACACATAGCAGCCTCTGTTGTGTGAGGTTTGCCTGCATCTTTTAAATATGCTGCCTTATAAACAAGTGACTGCGCTGCTTCTGTTTTAGTTGCCATATCAGCTATATACCACTGAATTCCTTGTAAAGCACCTATAGGTTTTCCAAACTGAATACGTTCTTTTGTATATTTAACTGATAGTTCCAAAGCTCCCTGAGCTACACCTACTGCTTGAGCACCTGTTCCTATACGAGCACCATCAAGTGCTTGCATTGCTATTTTAAATCCTTGACCTTCTTTTCCCAAAAGGTTAGATGCCGGAACTCTACAATCTTCAAATATCAACTCCGCAGTTTCTGAACCAGCAAGACCCATTTTCGACTCTACTTTACCAATACTAAATCCTGGAGTTCCTTTTTCAACTATTATTGCTGACATACCCTTTAGTCCCTTTTCTGGTTGAGTTAGAGCAAATACTATTAACACTTCTGCACGGCTGCCTCCAGAAATAAAACATTTAGTACCATTTAGCACATACTCATTTGTTTCAGGGTCAAATATGGCAGTAGTTTTTGCTGAACCTGCATCAGAACCTGCATTTGGTTCAGTTAAAGCAAAAGCTCCCAAAGATCCGCCCTTAGTAAGTTTTGGTAGGAATTTTTGTTTTTGTTCTTCATTACCATGTTTATAAATAGCGTGAGGAGCTATTAAATGGATTGATAATATGGCTGCTGAAGACATACATTTCTTTGCAAACTCACTAACTGCCAATACTTCTTCCAAAGCACCGCCACCTGAACCACCATACTCTTTTGGAACACCAATACCTGTGAATCCTACTTCTGCCATTTTCTTGAAGTTATCTACTGGAAAAGTATGCTCCTTATCAATTTCTGCTGCTACTGGATCTAATTGTTCATCTGCAAATTGTTGAGCCAACTTTTTTATCATTTCTTGCTCTTTACTTAATGAAAAATCCATGTGTTATTCCATCCTTTCTCAATTTATTTCCCATACATCTCTAATCAATTTTTACTTAATTTTTTATTTCTCTTAATTACTACTTTTGCTTAATTACTTCATTGATATTTTTTTAATTTATCATCTTAATTAAGTTATATCTTCTATAGCGACTGTACTGTCAACTGTTTAAAACTTGCTAATTTCAAGGCCTTTAATTGATATAATCAAAACTCTCCACCCACTGTATCCTCCTAAAAAACTTTTTTTAGATATTTTGCTTATGTATATAAAGAAAACAAGAATTTTTTAGCTTTTCATATCTAAAATCCCCTTGTTTTTTTGGTAGACTTTTCTTGTGAAATAATTATTTTCCTCATAAAAAATTTGCTTTGCTTGAGCGACGTGTCGGCGAAACACTTTAAGCCACTGCGTGGGCTCTTCCTTACAATTAAAAAATGACCTATAAATAGGTCATAAAAAAGAGCATTAAATCTTAATGCTCTAGTGTTTCATATTATTTTAATCTTTTGACTAATATCCTTGTGAGGGCATAGCCTTTGAGTAAATATTATAATGTTTTTCATAACAATAAAATGGTTGTTCTTTTTCTAAGAAACTCATCTACCCAACAAGTTTATAGTTAAATTTTCTAAACAATGAATTCATCTTAGTATTTATAGAATAAGTATCTGTTTTTAAATAATTTACTTCATTTTTAATTTCTAATTCTTCTGCAAAATTCATTAAGACATCTATTTATTTGTCTATTTTCTTCTTTAATTATACAATTGTATACCTACTTTCGTAAAAAAATAAGAGCATATGCTCCTATTTAACTTTATATAAG
>NZ_JWHR01000157.1 GCF_000808015.1 Terrisporobacter othiniensis
TCAATATATAGATTATTATAACAAAGAAAGAATACAGGCAAAATTAAACTACCTTTCTCCTGTAAAATACAAGAAAAAGGTAGCCTAGGTTGTTTTATATTGTTCCACATGAAGGGTGCAGTTCATAATGATTTAGGTGTGTTTTTTTGCATATATTTAATTTTGTTAAATAATATTCATTAAGAAGAAATATTAAAGGAGGGGGAAGGTTGGGCAGTAGAATTCATGCTTTAAAATCTGAGTTAAAACATGATTGGGATGAACTTAATTTAGCTGCTAAATCACTAGTTATTATAGGAGGCTTACAATTTGGGATAATTATATATTTCGCAGTAGTTGATGTAGATTCTCTGCAAATTTCTAAGGATATTGAAGTTATGTTTAGATCTTCCCTGGCATCAGTTTTTGGTTTTATATTAAGTTCTAATACAAAAAACAGTAATAAAAAAAATACAGGAACAAAGTCATTGACAAGAAAAAGCAATGAAGAGCATAAAGATATATGTGAAAGAATAAGAGAGTATGATTATGGTGATGGAAATTCGGTTCAAATATCTATAGCGCTTATTATTACAGTAATATCAGCAATTGTGATTTTAATTATATATAAAAATAACATCCATACAGATAGAGTTATATTATCTCAGTTTAGGGATTTGATGTGTACCTCAATAGGTTTTTTACTTGGGGAATCTAAAATAAGGTCAGATTAGGATTAAAAGGAAATTATGAAATTAATTATGCGCAAAATTCCAGGAAAATATTTTCAGGATGAATTGTGAATTTTAAATTTCACGAAATTCACAATTCATCCTTTTGTTTCTCTATTATATCAATTATATTCTGTGTTATTCTATTAACAAATAAAAAGACAACCTACCGGGGGTCTTAAGCTCAGATGAAGATTGAGAGGAGAATAATTAAATTATGAATAAAAAGAAAATACAAAAAGGTTGGATGATGTTAATAGTATGTATGTTAATACAAGCAATACCATTCTGTATAGCATCTAACATACAACCATTATTTATGGGATCAGTTATACAAGAACATGGATTCAGTTTAACAGGATTCTCATTAATATTCTCAATAGGAACAATAGTATCAGCGCTAGCAGCTCCAGTTATAGGTTCTTTATTCGCGAAAGTTAATTTAAAATTAATATACACTGCAGGGGCAATACTTACAGGTGGAGGATTTATGGCATTCTCTATGTGTACACAGTTATGGCAATTCTATGCAGTAGCAGCTATAGTAAATATCGGTGCAGCTGTTATATCAGCTATAGGAGTACCGCTTTTAATAAATTCTTGGTTTGACGGAAATGTTAGAGGTAAGGCTTTAGGTATAGCGTTTGCTGGTGGATCTATAGGTAATATATTCATGCAACAATTAGTTATACGTTCAATAGTTGCAAACGGAACATCTAAATCATACTTTGTATTTGGTTTAGTAGCACTTGTTGTTGCTGTAGTTATAGCTTTATTCTTAGTTAAAATGCCAAAGGATGCTAGTGAAGTAGTAACAGGAAATAATGATTTAACAGAAGAAGAAAATGCAAATGAAATAGATATATCATATACTTTAAAAGAAGCTCAAAGTAACAAATTCTTCTGGATGTTTGGTATTGGATTCTTATTCGTAGGACTTTATGTTTCGGCTTATTCAGTACAATATGCAAACTATTTCCAAAACGTATTAAACTTAAGCCCAAATGTAATAGCACTTACAGGTTCAATATTTGCTATATGTTCATTAGCAGGAAATGTTGTAGGTGGAGTGTTCTTTGATAAATTAGGAGTTGTAAAAACTTTACTTATATCTGCAGTTGCAGTTGCAGCATCAGGAGTATTTATAATATTAGCTGGAAGCAACCCAATATTTGCTCACTTACATTCAGCTGTTAAAGGTGTAGCAGTATTTGTTTACATGATGACACCAGCTTATGTAGTTGGAGAATACTTCGGTAAAAAAGCATATGGTAGTATACTTGGTATGTTACAATTAGTATTCGCAATAGGGTTCTCAGCTGGATCAGTATTATTCGGTGTATTAGCAGGAGCATTAGGATACAATACGACTTGGATGATAATATTAGGATTCGTAGTAGCAGCATTTATATGCTTAATAACTGCAGCTAAAGGAATGACTAAATTAAATAAAGAAAGAAAAGCTAAAATAGAAGCAGGTATGGCTGCTTAATATAAAAAAGTGAACTTATATAAGTTCACTTTTTTTATTCTAGTGTATATCTTCACCTAAGTTTTCACTTATTATCCTTGTATAACTTATGGATTTTGATATTCTTTCTAATATATCATCTTTATCTACTAAAATTAAATCATTGCCATAATTCCAAAGTTTATCAAATAAATTATCGACCATTTTTTTTATTTCGTTATCTCTTAATATAGAGTAATCATTTTTACCTGAAACAGGATGAACTTTTATAAACTTAAGATTTTTAGAAAGGTAGAAAGATGGATTATCTGCATGTCTAAAATCCTCTACAAAGTTACCATCTACTAGCCTTATTTCAACTTTATTATTTTCTTTTAATATTTTTTCTATATATTCTATATGTCTTTCTCTTTCCTTAAATGTTAAAGTCACTGGAGTATTAAAGAAATGAAGGCATCCAGATGACATATATTTTCTAAGTTCTAGTTCGTATATAAGTACTTTTAATTTACATTTATAAGTTGCATTGTGTAAAAATACATTAATTTTTTTAAATTCATTTATAAGTTTAGGACGATCTCCAAATATTCTATGGGCAATTTCCATAAATAAGTCTGGAGGCATGAAAAACTCATTTATAGAACCTAAAAGACATCTTAGTTCACTATTCATAATATACTGCACATAAGTTTGATCTTCAATCATTTCCATAGGAGATTTTATTAGAGAAATATATTTACCTTTGTTTTTTAGTTTGTATTCTAAACTATAATAAAACTCATTAATTAAGTTTTTATTTTTAGATGTATTACTAAATAAACATTCTCCATCATTAGAAAAAATAGTAGTACTTAAAAATCTATCTTTTATTATAAAAAATGCAGTATTTTTACTAATGGCACAGTTAAATAATTTAAAGTTAAGTTTTGGATAAGATGATAAAATATTAATTGTAAGAAGAGAGTTTAATATTTCTTCTTTATTCTCACCTTCAAATCCTATCAAAAAATTAATTTTTACATTTGTATACTTACTTAATTCATAAAAATATTTTTTCATATCTACAAGAGAAACCTTATCTTTATAATCTATAGAGAATAAGTTTATAGCAATAATAATATCTAAATCATTGCCAACGCTAGCATTAAATTCTATTTCTTCACGTATGGCTTTTGGTAATAAGGTAGGTTTTACTTCGCAATTCACATTATAATATTCTTGTGAAACAGAAGTCATTGGGATATTTTGGGTCCCTTTGTTATTGGAGCTTTCGAAGTAAACTTCTTGTAATGTATTTTTTATATATTCATAAAGAAAATCGTTGTCCCCTCTTTCGAGTTCAAAATATTCGACTAAGTGTTTTCTAGTATCATTATCTAGAGATTTTATAATAAATTTTGCAATATTTTCACAAATTTCTACTGCTCTTTTAAAACTAGGTAAGTTTTTGGAATTTACCCATTTATTAATATAAGATACATCGTAGCCTAAATAGGAGGCTAAAGAAGATTTTTTTTGTTTAGAGATATATAGTAAGTTTTCTAGTACACCTCCAAATGTTCTGCTATTCAATGTCATTCCTCATTTCTGTCATAAATTTATGGTTCCATGTAAGAAAATATTATATCATTATTATTTTACCCTTTGAAGGAAAAGTATGAATTTTATTTAAAAAATATGAATTCAATTTTTTTTGTTATTTTGTAAATAATAAGTTTATATTAAAAAGTAAGGAGGTTTATTAATATGAGGAATTTTAAAAGAATAGTATTTTTAGTTTTAACTATTATATTTTGTAGTACAGGGATTTCAAATGGTCATAATGCTTTTCCATTAATACGTAGGAAGGATAAGAGTGAAATAAATTATTTATATAATATTCAACTTAAAAAAATAATAGAGGAAAGTGAATTTTTTAAGGCACAGATTAATTACCCTTATTTTAAAATAAAAGAAAAATATAAAGATAGAGAAAAAGAAAATATAAAAACAATAAGTAAAATAAATAATGAAATCTATGATTATTTAGTTGATTTTAAAAATAATATAAAAAAACAATCTGAACAATATGAAAAAGAGTATAAAAGCAGTGATAAGGACTTATCTTTACCTAAGTTTGTATATGAAGCTTATAGTGAATTTGATGTTGCATACAATAAAAATAATTTGATTAGTATACCAATATTAACATATGAATTTACTGGTGGAGCTCATGGAATGTCTGTATTAAAGTCTTTTAATTATAACTTGAAAAGTGGTGAAGAGTTAGAACTAAGTAATATTTTTAAAGATAAGATAGATTATAAAAGTATTATAAATACTTATATAAAGCAAGAAATAGAAAAAAATAAGGATTTATATTTTACAGGTAAAGATGGATTTAAAGGTATAGATGATAATCAGGGGTTTTATTTGGAAAATGATAAATTAATAATATATTTTCAACTATACGAGATAGGCCCTTATTATATAGGTATCCCAAAATTTGAAATTCCTCTTAATGAAATAGAAGATGTAATAAACATTTAATTTATATAGAAGTAATGAGACTTTGAATGAAAAGTTTTACAAATTATAAAAGGATATATGTTTATGCTCATATATATTTTTGAGACATTAGCATTATTGATTTTATTTTTAAGTTTAGGATATTACCTAAATAATCATATAAAATTTTTAAAAGTAATTATAAGGATAATATAAATTTAATTGAAAAAACTAATTTGATACAATATTATCTTAGGCAATTGGAAGAGATTAAGGAAAGATAGCTTATAAAATAAAAGATCACTTTTCACGAAGTGATTTTTTATTTTGAGAAAAATGAGTTGACATTTTTGGATTACAATTGTAAGATTTAAGTAAAAGATTACGATTGTAAGTTTTGAGGGAGGTTAATAATGAAACAAAATATTTCTGAATCGGAATTAGAAGTAATGAAAGTATTATGGAAGGCTAAAAAAGCTACTAGTGCAGAAATTATAGAAAATCTAAAAGATAAAAGTGAATGGAAGCCAAAAACTATACAAACTCTTATAACAAGACTTGTATCAAAGGATTTTGTAAATGTAGATAAGAGTAATAAAAAATCATATATTTACAGTGCTAGTATAAGTGAGAAAGAATATAAAAATTATGCAAGTAAGTCTTTTTTAGAGAAGCTTTATAATGGATCAATAAATAAAATGGTTCTTAGCTTTGTAAAAGATAAAAAATTATCAAAATCAGAAATTGAAGAGCTAAAAGATATATTAAGAGATGAATAGAAAAGAGGTGGAGTATGAGTAATATATGGGGGTACATATTAAGTGCTACTGTTTATGGTAGTATAGCAGGAGTGGTAATATTACTTATAAAAAGCTTATTGAGAAATAGAATTAATAAAAAATATGCTTATCTATTATGGATAATATTGATAATTAAGCTAGCCTTTCCATTTGGTCCAGAAAGTAGTTTAAGTTTATTTAATAAAATACCTGTAAAAATAAATAATCAAGTTGCTGCAAATGATATTAATATATCAAATTTCAATGAAAGTATAGATTACACTGTTGACACAGATTATGAAAGTAGCAAAAAAGAAAATTTACCACAAGAAAAAGTTTCTACTATTCAAAGTTCTTTTAATTCTAATAATGAAAGTGAAAAAAGTATTTTTACGAGTATAATACCCATTATTTGGATAAGTGGTGTAGCTTTAGCTCTAACTGCTCATATAATAATTTATTTACATTTCATGAAAAATCTTAAAAGAAGAGAAAATATTAAATACGATTATCTAGAATGTATTCTAAAAGAATGCAAGGAAAAGTTACATATAAAAAGAAAAATTAATCTTGTAATTGATGATATGATAAATTCTCCATCCTTAGTAGGTATATTTAAAACTAAAATTATTATACCAAGTAACTTGGTTGATTTAAGCGAAGAAGAATTACAACATATATTTCTACATGAATTATGCCATTTCAAAAGTAAAGATACTTGGGTAGATAATATGCTAGTTCTCTTACAATGTGTCCATTGGTTTAATCCTTTAGTATGGTATTTATTTAAACATGTTAGAAATGATATGGAAATGGCTTGTGATGAAAGAGTTTTATCGGTTTTAAATGAAAAAGAACATAATAAATATGGTATCACTATGCTTACTGTATTGGAAAAAGTTAATTATAATAAAAGATTTGCAGTAGGTTTAAATATGACAGATGATAAGAAAACCATAAAAAAGAGAGTGGAATTAATTAAAAATTCAAAGTACTTTACAAAGAAAAAGAAGATATTTACCGTAACTGGAATAGCTTGTTTATTGATTATGTGTGGTGTACTTCTTACTAATGGTAAAGTTATAAATGAAGATAATAAGAAAGTACTATTAGCTACAGAAAAAACTGACTTGCAAGATTTAGACCAGGCTATTTCAAAGGCTATAGTAGATAATTATATAAAAGATTGGTATGGAATAGACTTTGGAGGAGAGTTAAATGTGGAAAGCCATGTGATATTAGGTAAAGAAGAAGATGAAGATTCTATTGAAGTTTATCTTGTATCAACCTATGGAACATATAGTTTCGAAAATGACATATTTAGCATGACTGGTGGAAGTTCTAATATACCAATAAGAATAAAATTTTCAAAAGTAAAAGAAGGGGAATTTTTAACTACAAAACCAGGATATTATTATCTAGAAAGCGAGGAAGCACAGGATGGATCAATGTATAAGGATTCTGTATTTAAAATGTTTCCTAAAAAAGAAGCTTTACAAGCTACGAGTATTGATTACACAGATAGATTGTTAAAAGATATTAATAAGCAGGCAGAAGCTTATGTAAAAAGTATAGGTAGAAAATGTGAAGTTATAAGTGAATATGTGGAACATGAGTATATAGATGAACTTTCATTGGTAGATAAAGCATATATGGAAGGGCTATGGGACTATCCAGAATGGATAGGAACAAGAGAAGAGTTGGTAGATAATAAGAGATATATTTATGAAACTCAGTATGATAAATATTCTAGCATTGTAACATTTACTAAGTATAATGAAAAGAAAGAGCAATTAGAAAATATGCAGTATAAAATCAACGGAAATAAGCTTGAAAAAATAGACAGTAAAAATTTCACTTTATATTCCGATGATGATGCACCAGTATTTATAGATAATGAAGATTTTAAGATGACAGTAAAAAATATTTCCATAATTGATAATAATGCTGAATATGGGCTATATATAGAGAATAAAAGTAGTGAGGTTATGGAAATAAGTATGGATGAAATTCATATAGGAGAATCATCTAAGACTGTTGAATTTAAAGCTAAATTAAAGGGTAAAGAAAAAAAATATACTAATCTAAAAATAAAAAATATATCCAACTTAGATGATTTAAATGACAAAATTTATGGAGTATTTTTAGGTAATTCTTTCAAATATGATTTTATGTTTAAGTAAATATATTATGAATGACATTTATATGTAATAAAAAACATATGAAAAAATAAGGGAAGAGGTATATATTATGAAGAGAAAAATTATTTATATAATTGGTATATTATTAATTTTCACTTGCATATTAGTTTTTACATTTAGAAAAAGTATTTTTCAGTGTGGCAACCCTATACCTTATGTTGGAAAAATGATAACTCTTAATGAAGAGAAAGAATTTGCAAAAGTTTATAGTGATAAGGAAATATACATAACGAAAAACGGTGATTATGAAGATTTACATAAATATATTGAAGATAAATATAAAGTATCTTTTTTAGACCAAATGGGAAGTGGATTCATACTTATATCCTATAATGAAAGAGTTATATTAACTAGCGAAGTTTACTATAAAAACTATGATGTCTGGAATGTAACAATAAAAAAAGAAAAGTTATACTTGGAAGATTTGAGTATTGAACAATTAATAAAAGTTAGAGATAAAGCTATAGATAAGAATTTAGAAGATTTTAGTGAATTCGGGGAGCAAGCTGTTAAAGAGCGCAAAGATGATATTTTAAATTATGATTGGGGATTAGTTTCTTATATTGATAATAATTATAAAACTTTATCTCAAAAAGATAAATTAATAAGGTAAATTAAAATAGTAGAATATGAAAACTCTATTAATGAGATAATGGATCCATCAGGCGCCTTCTTTAAGTATGCAAATGAAGCGTATAAAATTAGTGAATATTTATCTGAGAATAAAAGGGATGTTTATATTTCATCTTATGAAAATTTAAAGTTTTTAATTGATAATTTGGAAGAATTATGTGACTGTATAGACTATGAACTGATAGATTTATTTGATATGATAGACCCCGCATCAAAAGAGAATCTTTCACAAAATGAGAAAGAAGATTTGTATAGCAGATTAGAAAAAATAAATTCTAATAAGACAGTAAGTGTAGAAATTAAAAATGGAATTCAATATATAATGCAACATAAATCTTAAAAAATATTTTTATTAAAAATAAAAGAAATATGAACTATGAAGTAGTATTAATATATTTATCTATGGTCGGGAGTGTAGTTGTTCATATGGCTACATACGCAGCTTTATTTATCTTAGGCCAGGAAAATAATATAAAACTAATACCTATGGTATTAGCACTTAGAGTAATTATTATTATAGTTATATTTATTTCTCGTCAATTAAGCTATGAAGATGCTGAGATAGATAAAAGGATTAAAGAAGAGAGGAAGTTAAATAAAGGAATAAAAAAAGAGAAAAAAGAGAAAAAGAGCAGTAAGTGGATTCATAAAATTTTATTAAAAGATTTTAAATCTAATATAAAAAACTATATAGTATTCATAATAAGTGCAGTGTTGACAGTGACATATATTTATGGATTTTTAGGAAACCTTTTTATTGTACATAAGATGCAACAAACTAGCGCTGCGTATATTACCGAAGGAATTACATCAGTTGTATTAAATGCATTATTTACTATTGCAATAGTGACCATATTGATTCAATTTTATGCGCTTAAAAACTATGTGCAAAATAGAATGCATGATTTAAAAACATTATTGTTACTAGGGGTTAAAGAAAAAGAAATATACAAGTGTATGAGATTTTTACTAATAATAAGCTTGTTACTTTCTTATATAATAGGCGTTATTTTAGGGAATGGAATGATTTTTATATTTAGAAAAGTGTATGGTTTCTACCTACAAAGTCTTAGTATACCTAAAGTTGATTTAGTAACTGTAACAGTAATATCATTTATAGGATGTGTATTACTTTTAGGCTTTATTATGTCTATAGTTCAAGACTTAGCAATCGAAAGTAGTATTCTAAATGTTTCATCTTCAGATATGGAAGAAAAATTGCCCAATTATAAAAAAATATTACTTATATTACCGATATTTCTTATTATATTATTTAAACTATACTCAGATTCTCATTGGGCTGAATCAAAATATATAATTTATACTTGGATAATAATATTTGTAGTGTTTATATATTTTGTTGCAGGTTATATACTCAATAAAATTAAAAGTAAGAAATATTATTTAAAAAATATTTTATCTTTTATTCTTATATTTTATCAATCTAGAACCTATTTAAAAAATTCTTTACTATTATATACTTTACTTTTTGTTATGTTCTTTACATATTTTTTTCAAATATCAAGCTTATTTCCTTTAGAAACTAAAGAGCTTTATCCATATGACTATGTATGTTTAGGATATGAAAAGGACAAAGGTAAACTAAAAACAATAGAACAAGAATTTGATGTAAAAAGTAGAATTTACCCTGTGGTAAGAGTTACTGTGCCAGGAGGAGAAGATGGTGGATATGGAAGTCTTTATAAAACATTGCCAATGGGGCATCATCTGGGAATCTCAGAAAGTACATATAAAAAATTAACTGGTGAAAATTTAAACTTGAAAAATAAGGATATTGTTATTTTATATCAAGAAGATAAATCAAATAAAGCTCATCCATTAGATTTTTATGTTACTAGATCAAAACCGTTTATTAGAATTGGTCAACCAGAACGTTATACCATTTTTAATAGAAAAGTAATTTTTAGTTCAGATTATAATATAGTTAAAGAAAAAAGAGAGATAGTCTTTGGGCGACTTACAAGTGTAATGTACGAAAACATAGTTGTGTTTTCAGATGAGTATTTTAATAATGAGCATAAAAATACTGATGGAATAAAATATTTAATGACAATTAAAGATAATGGGAAAAATGATAAGTCTTTAGCCGAGTATATGGATAATTACAAAAAAACACATAATGAAGAAAGAGAGATTGATAGTCAGGTACAGTCTGTTTATAAATCAAAGGATTTGAATGAAGATTTTCAAGGAGATAAAATATTTAAGTTGATTATTAATATATCCATATCATTAACATTTGTAATTGCAAGTATAATGATTGTTTTTGTACATGCTTTTGGAAATAGATCTTATTATAAAAATTGTTATGAGATACTTAGTTATTTGGGTGAAAAGAAAAAGAAATCCAACTCCATAATAAGAAAAGAGATAATAGCATTTGCATTTTTACCATGTATATTAGCAATATTTACTTCTTTAATATTTATTATAATTACAGTTTATATGCGTGGATTTAACTATTTAGAAATAATATCAAGTGGTAAAGTTTATACAAGTATTATGTTAGCTTTTCTAGCAATATACGGTGTATCGACTTTTATAATATCTCATTTTTTAATTAAGGATATTGGAGGGAAGTAGTGATGGAAATTATAAAAGTAGTTGATTTAAAAAAATCATTTGGATCAGTTGAAGTATTAAGAGGGATAAACTTCTGCATTGAAGAAGGTGAGAGAATTGCTATTATGGGGAACTCTGGATGTGGAAAAACAACATTATTAAAAATGTTAGGATTTATAGAAGACCCCACACTTGGAGATGTTTACTATAAAGGTGAAAAAAGTAAAAATTTATCTAGAGATGAAATATCTGAAATAAGGCTAAATGATATTGGATTTGTATTTCAAGATTTTAGGTTGCTAGATAGTTTGACTATACAGGAAAATATTATGCTTCCTATGATTATAAATAAAGAGGAAGAAGATATTATGCTTGATAGATGTAATTATTATGCCGAAAAAGTAGGTATAAAGCATTTATTAAATAAGAAGCCATCTAATATTTCAGGTGGTGAAAAACAAAGAACAGCAATTTGTAGAGCTTTAATAAATAACCCAAGTGTTATTTATGCTGATGAACCTACAGGAAGTTTAGATTCTAAAACTGGTAAAACTATAATAGATATTTTAGTAAATACCAACATTGAACTAAAGAAAACATTAATAATGGTTACACATGACCCTCTTATTGCCAGCCATTGTAGTAGAGTAATATGGTTAAAAGATGGATTGTTAGTTCATGAAATTAGAGAAAGTAAAAAAGAAAAACTATATGGTGAAATTATTGAAAAGATGAAAGAAGTATAAAGTAAATTCATAAATTACAAAAACATATTTTTTAAATAAGGAGGTTGGAGAATATTGTCTAGCCTCCTTTAAATTTTAAAATAGAAAAAATTTACAATATGATATAAGTAAGCTTGATATATCGATAAGCAACATAATGAGAGAAGATATGATAAAGGATGTCAAAGAAGCAAGAATATTTAACAGAAAGTTATTACTATATTTTACTTTGCTTATATAAAGGACTCAATTATGGTTATTGCATAATGCAAGAAGCTATAAAACTATTAAATAATATAGTGAAAATAGGATCTGGAACTATGTATACAGCAGTAAGTAAAATGATAAAAAAGGACAGTGACACTGCAAATGGAGAGGATGATAGAAGAAGAACTTATGAAATAACATTAGATGGAAGAAATATTTTATTGCAAGAGATTGAAAGATTAAAAGAAATATTTGAAGATTTAGGATGGAAATATATAAACTTAACTTATAATGGATGGAACTATTTTAGAAAAAATATGACGAGAACAACGATGCAAGTGAATATGAAATATATATATAGATTATTCTTCTTACAGAAGTATGTTAAGTATACGGTGTAAACTAGGGAAAGTTATATTTGTAATATCAATTATTATAGCTTTATTATATACATTTTTAGCAATAAGAAATACGGATATTATTATTGGCATAGAAATCGTATTATTCTGGGGACTTTTCATATGGATAAAAAGAGGTCTTGAAAAAATGGAAGAAAAATAGAAATTAATTAGGGACGATAAGTATGAGTAAGGGGGAATAAATATATTTGTTTTGGTTTAATTTTTAGTGGTATTTCATTTTTAGTCAGACAACTAAATCTATTTTATATTGTATTACCTGATTTTCTTAGAGGATTTATAGAGGGATTCTCCATAAGTTTATCTATAATATTAATATTATTTGGATTATATTGTAAAAATCTTAATTTGAAAAAAATAAAAAATTATAATATAAATAATTATGGTAATATTTTCGTGACTAATAAGTTATTATATGTATGAGAAAATAAATTTATATGAGATGTAAAAAAAATACATCGTAAAAATGTTGAAATTTGTAGAAATATACGTTAAAAATATGTTAAAATATAAAAATAATTTCTTAGAAAGGTTACGATTATATTATGAATAATACAAATTCCTATGCATTAGTATTTGGAGTATCAGTTTTTGATATTTGTGGATTTACGGATAATAACTATAGATGCAATGACTCTAACCCAGGTCAGGTTAAGACTTCTTTTGGAGGGGTTTGCAGAAACATAGCTGAATGTATGTCTAGAGTAGGAGTTAATACTAAGTTTATATCAATTTTAGGTGATGATGAAACTGGAAACAGAATGATAGAACATTCAAAGCTTATGAATTACGATATGAGTGATTCTTTAATTATAGAAGGTGGCCATACACCAACATATATGGCAATACTTAACCATCAAGGTGAGATGGTATCAGCAGTAGTAGACATGAAAATAATAGATAAATTTACTACGGAGTTTATAGACTCTAAATCTGAGACCATAAGAAATTCTGAATATATGATATTAGATTCAGATAGACCGGACATAGTAGAATATATACTTGAAAAATTTAGTGGAGAAACTAAATTTATCTTAGACCCAGTATCAGCTGCAAAGGCAGAGGGTGTAAAACATCTAATAAAATACTTCCATACTATAAAGCCAAATAGATATGAAGCTGAAATAATGTGCGGATTTAAAATTGAAAATGACGAAGATGTAAGAAGAGCTGGAAAATACTTTGTTGACTTAGGCATAAAAAATGTATTTATTACATTAGATGAAGATGGAATATACTACAACAATGGAGTGGAAGAAGGCAAATTAAAAGCCAATGATGTTAAAGTTGTAAATGTAACAGGAGCTGGAGATTCTTTTGTAGCAGGAATAGCTCATGGATACATGGAAGAGATTTCATTAATAGATACACTTAAATTTGCAATTTCAATGTCTACAATAACCATATCAACAGAAGAAACTATTCATCCAGAGATGGGCTATGATCTAGTTAAGAAATATGTTGATGATATACAATGGACTCATATAAAATATAATGAATAATCTTTAAGATAATAATCCTTCCATATTAATGGTGGGATTTTTTTATTAAATTTTTTATCTAGTTATACTATATAAAGTATTGGGGATATAATAGCTCTGTAACAGTTAATGTAAAATATTGTGGAAAAAGTAAAAAAATACAAATAAAATGTATTTTTTTATTTGGAGGGGCATGAATGAAACTTAAACATGTATTAGTTATAGATGATAATGTAACAAACTTAAAATTTGCAGAAAAAATATTAAAACCATATTATAAGGTAAGTTTATTAATATCAGGAGCTCAGGCATTGAAGTTTTTATCTAAAAACACGCCTGACTTAATATTACTAGATATAAATATGCCTGATATGGATGGATATAAAACCTTGAAAAAAATAAGGGAAAATCAAGATCTAGACAATACACCAGTAATATTTTTAACGGCTTTATCAGATAGCGAAAGTGAATTAGGAGCAGTAGATTTTATTATAAAACCTTTTATTCCGCAGACTATGCTAAGTAGGGTAAAAATGCATTTAGAATTTAGTGAATATAAGAATGATTTAGAAGATAAAGTGCATGAAAAAACAGAAATAATAGAGCATTTGCAAGATGTAATGATGTTATCTTTAGCAGAGCTTGTGGAATGCAGAGATGAAAATATAGGAGGTCATGTTAAGCGAACAGCGGAGTATGTAAAAATATTGACTGATGAAATTGTTGAGGCAAGATTATACAGTGATATTTTAACTCCAGAATATATACGAGATATAGTGAGATCAGCGCCACTTCATGATATAGGGAAAATAGGTATAAATGATTCAACGTTATTAAAAGCCGGATCATTAGATGATGAGGAGTTTGAATATATGAAGAATCATGCAGAACTTGGTGGACAAACATTACAAAAAATGATAAATGAAATTAACGGAGAAAGTTTTTTGTATGCAGCAAAAGATATGGCTCATTATCATCATGAAAAATGGGATGGTAGTGGTTATCCATCAGGATTAAAAGGTGAAGAAATACCTATAAGTGCTAGAATAATGGCAATAGCTGATGTTTATGATGCTTTAACAGCAAAAAGACCTTATAAAGAAGCCTTTGAACATGAAGCTGCATTGAAAATAATAATTGATGGAAAAGGAAAAATGTTTGATCCTAATATTATAGATATATTTGAAAAAATTAGTTACAAATTTCAATTGATAAATTTGTAAGGGGGACATTAGGGAATCAATAGTAGTAAAAAGTCATAATATAGTTGATGGAAGAGAATCAGCTTTAAAAATGATAGATGATATAAATGAAAACATCAAACTTAGGAAATACTCAATAGGAATTTTATTTTGTGAAGCTAGTTTGGATTAAAGTGAATTATTACAAACACTAGGAGATGAAAGTAGCATAATGATACTTAGTTGCAGTTATAGTGGAGAAATTTGTAATGATGGTTATTTAGATGATAGTGCAGTACTTATGGTATTAACAGATGATGAAAATAGATTCCATATCGGTGTGATAAAGGATATAAAAGAAAAAACTAAAGAATAATTAGATGAGATTATAAATAAGGAATATGAAAAAGCTAAATTATTATTTAATGAAGATCCATCAATAATGTTAACATTCCCTAATTTTGATAGTATTGAAACAATTAAAGATATTTTTTACATAGTTAATACAAATTATCTTGACTTACCTATGTTTGGAGGAGCATCTTCTATAGACTTTAATGATAATTTACAAGAATTCACAGAATTCTATGATGGAATAGTATATAAAAGTTCTATATCATTTGTTTTATAAATACAGAGGAAAAGCCTATAAATACTTATGAAAACATAAGTATTTAAGGTTTATTTATTCTAGCAATAGTTTTTTTAATAATTGTTTATGACGAAAATAGAGATTTAACAGGAGCTCATCTATATGAAGTATATTCCAAATATAGAGGCGAAGAAAATGCAAAAGAATTTTGTAAATTATGTAGGGAGTGTTTACAAACACATGAAACTATAGAAAGACTAATTGAATATAATAGTCCAATAGATAATTCGGGGAAGCATGCAACTATAGCAATATATCCAGCTACTAATGAGCGAGTTGAATTACAAAACATAGTTATAGTATTAAAAGATGTAACTGAATTTTATGAAATGAAAGAAAAGGCAGAAATTGCTGGAAAGGCGAAAACAGAATTTTTAGCCAACATGAGTCATGAAATTAGAATACTAATGAACGCAATAGTTGGAATGGTCGAACTTATTATGAGAGAAGATATAAGTGATACTGTAAGGGAGAACATTTATAATATAAAATCAGCAGGTACAAATCTATTAGGAATAATAAATGATATATTAGATATTTCTAAAGTTGAATCAGGAAAAATTGAGTCACAAACAATAGAAGATAATGAAGTAAAGTTAAAAGTTTCTGTTAAAGATACAGGTATGGGAATAAAAGAAGACTTAGAAAAGTTATTTGAATCATTTAAGCAAGTAGACACAAGAAAAAATAGAAATATAGAAGGAACAGGTTTAGGTATAGCCATATCAAAATCATTAGTAGAATTAATGGGCGAAAAAATATTCGTAGAAAGTGTATATGGTTAAGGGAGTAAATTTAGTTTTATATTTAATCAAAAGATTACAAATTACAAAGGGTTTGCTGAAGTTAATGATGAAAAACTAAATAAAAATATACTATAAACCTTATAGAAGAGAAAAGTTATAGCCATATATAAAAAACTAAATAGTGTACTAAAAAGGTGGATACCAAATGAATTAAAGAAGCATCCAAGTGAATGTATGCAAAATAATATAAATAAAAATAAAGAGAAAAAAGAAATTAAATTAGATTTAGTAGGATTAGATTATAAAATAAGTTTGCAAAAAATAATTTAGATATTTATAGTTATTTAGATATATTGAAAATATTCTAAAAGATGGTAATAGCAAGATTGATAAGTTGGATCATTATGCAAATGAAGGATTAAAAAGATATATTATAGAAGTTAATGCAATAAAAAGCTATTTATTAAGTATAGGAGCTTGTTTATTATCAGAAAAAGCTAGATTATTAGAAGATGTAGGTAAGAATGGGGATATTAAATATATAAAAGAAAATCATAAATCATTTATGAGAGAGTATAAAGGCATATTAGGTAGTATAAGTAAAAATCTAAATAATATTGAAAGTAATAGTTATTCTAATTGCATTGAAAAAATCGAAATTAATAAAGAAGATATAGAAAATAAAATAGATTGTATAAATAAATTTACTTTATAAT
>NZ_JWHR01000158.1 GCF_000808015.1 Terrisporobacter othiniensis
ATCTTCATTCTATTATAATGAGTACTCATATTTAATATGCAATTCCATATTTCACCTTTATTAGTTGCCCTAAATAACAACTCATGGAATTCTTTATCTAATTTATGAAACTCAATTGCAGAATCACTTTTATTTGCAATTAATTTTTGAGTAAATAAATTCTTTTCTAATTCTATAATAATTTCATCACTAACTCCATTACAAGCTTCTTTTAGTACTTCTTTTTCCAATGTATATCTCATAAATAAACCTTGATCAACCATATTAATATCTATTAATGATATATAGGTTCCTGTCTGAGGTTTAACTTCTATTAGATGTTCATTCTTTAATCTCATTAAGACTTCTCTTATTGGAGTTCTTGATATGCCTAGTTTTTCAGATAATTCTGCTTCACTTAATAATTCCCCTGGTTTTAAGTTTAAAGTCATAATATTATCTTTTAACACCCTGTAGGCATAGTCTTTACTGTTTTCTTTTTCTTTTTTTTCGTATAGTATCAAAATATTCCTCTCCTTGATTTCGATTATTAGTTTTTAATTATATTTTTGATGTCCTAAAATTTATGTACTAATATATTTTATACTTTTTCTTAAATATATTAAACTCCCTTCCCCCAAACTTACATTCTTACATTAATTTTCAAATTTATATTATATCATTTATTTACTTTTGTCAAAGTAAACAGTTATAAAAACTCTACTTACTATAAATATTTTATTTTTATAAAAACACATAACCATTTCATACTTACAGAAATTCCTTTTTTATAAATAAAAGTTTGGCTATGTCTATTACTATTAATATGCTCTTTTTTAAATAGTTATTATCATTTTTTATTAGTTAATCTCTTCAAGCAATTTTCTAAAATATTTTTTATTCATATGTCCTTAACTACATTCATCATGTATTTATACATCCTATATTTTATCAATAATATAACTATAGTTATAATAATGTTAATGATAAAGTAGAAAGTAGTGCTCCACATTTAATAGATCACGCAAAAATGTATTATCAGGCGAAGAAGTTGGAAGTCAAATAAGCAAAAAATTAGTTGAAATAGGAGAGCAAGCTTTATTAGAAAAATATAATTCTTAAAAGTAAAAAGGTGAGCATGGCTTGCTCACCTTTTTATCACTTTTAGGGTTTCAAATAAATACATGGCAATATTTATTTGAATAATAGTTTTATATAGATAGTATAAATATTTGGGTAAAATATATACTACATAATAGCTTTTGTTCAGCTTACTGTAATTAAAACATTTATAAATAACAAATTAATAACCTAATGTTAATTATTAAAAAACTTGTAATACTTTGCCTTCTTCTGCTTGCATATACTCTTCAACAAATTCCTTGATTTCTATAAATGATGACATTAAATTATTTACAAATTCATCAGCCTTATCCTTTTGTTCAATTCTTGCTGCTGAGTTTATTACTATTTCATCTTTTCCCATCGTGTAAAATATTCCAAGACCATCAATAGTTTGTGGTCCAAAAGCACAATGAGATATATATTTTCCACCAACTCCACTTGTGGATAAGAAATCATATTTTAATTCCTTATATCCTTTGTCAGTGTATAATTCAGGCACTTCATTTATTCCTAATTCTGAACCAAATCTAGCTTGTATTTGAGCAAGTCCAAATAAGTGTCTTTCTACACCAAGACCTTTTTTGCAATCTTTGATTCTTGCAACGTGTGACATTGATGCACTTTGTAATAAATTATAAAGTTCAGTACCACTTACATTTTTTTCTACGAAAGCTTTTGCAAATTCAGCTTTTTCCATACTAGAAGATCTAGCACATTCTGTTCTTCCTTGTCTAAATTCTCTTACAGCAACTGACTCATAAGTACTTCTTATTTTTCCAAAAGTCTTATATTGCGCTGTTTGAAGGGCTATATGGAAGAATGCATCAGGGCTCATTTTTAATTCTTTAGCTTTGTTTCCTCCAAATTCAGTAAAATATTCAAAATTAAAGTGATAAGCTTCTTCCTTCTCTCTTTGTTCTTCCTTTAATTTAAATAACGATATTTTAGCATCTCTACTTAATAAAAAATCTAATTTTTTAGGGAATACAACTCTTTTAATTGAATCAACATCTATTATTCCTGTTTCTAAATCATTATTTATTAATTCAAGAACAGAGAACATTGTTGAACCATCAAATCCAGTATGCTCTATATTTGCTCCTATTTCTTTAGATTCATTTATTATAAATTGAACACTCTTATCAAAACATCTATTATTACCATCTGATAATAAAATATCTTTTGTTGATTCTTTTACATCTTTGTATCCTTTATCTATACACATAACAAATAAAGCATCTTTTACTTCATTGAAGTTTCTTAAGTTTTCCTCTGTCACTAAAATTTGATCAAGAATTTCTTTCCCTAAATCTCTTGTAGTTGAGGTATATAGGAAAGGATTAAAACTTTCTACTTCTTTATTATTTTTTAATGATTCCAATGCTATTATTAATGAACTTATACCTATTCTTTGACCATTTTCATCACTTAACATTATTTTATATATATTATTATCTTTGAATACTACGCAGTAATTATTTGTTTTATCAAATTTCCCTACATAGAATTCATCCCTATTAGCATTAACCATTCTCATACTTTTGAACATCCTTAAATATTGTTCCATACATAAAGGATTTCCTTTTATCATATCAACTGGTAAACTTTTATCCACTATTTGATGATATATTCCTGTTGTACTGTAAGCTACTCTAGCTAATATTTCTTCTAAAGAGTATTTTTCTTTATATTTTTTATTATTTAATAATGCTGAGAAACTCACATCAGGTATTATTGAACATCTACCTTCTAAGTACATATCATCCCACATTGGAAATAACCAGCTATTATTATCTTTAATAGTATTTTTATATTCTAACAGCCTTTGATGAAGTTTTTCACCTATTCCTCCAGACTTTCCAAACTCTTCTACTATTGATTTAGTATTTTCTAATTCTTCTTTTGTTAATAATGGTTTTATCCACTCTAAATACTTTGCTAGTGTGTCTTTAAGTTCTGGTATAGGCAAAGTTTGTAATTCATTTTGATATTTTAACATTTCTCCCATTGTCATCTCTCCTATTTATCCTCATTTTTTCAAAATATTACTTAATCAAAATTTTGCAATTCTAGTATGTTCATCTAGACATAATATAAGGTTAATTCCGTTTCTATAATAGCCACCTTAAGTTTAATGGAATTTAACTATAACCTTTGTAAATCTTTTTATGGGAAAGATTTGCATTTACAACACTCAATGAGCACATTATTGTGAATGTAAATCAATTTTGGTCTATGAAAATTTTTTATATTTAACTTAACAAAAGCAAATTTTATTATAGTTAAATTCCATTGATTGACATGTCAAATAATCATCTTGACATGATATATATTATCACCTTTTTCCTTGGCAATCGTTACCTTATGCATATATAATTCCTTAGGTTTATTGACTTCTTCAATGTATTTACACTAAATACAACAATTTTTGCATTATTTATATACTTTTTTTGTTTTTTGTAGTATTATCAAATCTATATAAATATTTTTTAATGAGGTATAAGATGGATTACAAATTTTTGAACTATGACAACAATTTACCCATAAACATTCAGTTTTTTGATAAACAAGACAATGAACCTGAGTGGCATAAAGATATAGAAATAATTTTAGTAGCAAGAGGAAGTGCCAATTTAGATATAAAAAACACTACTTATAATCTAGATGGAGAGAATTTAGTTTTAATCAATAGCTCTGAAGTGCACAAACTATATAATATTTCAGAAGATAGCTTAATTATAAGCTTATACTTTGATCCTCACTACTTTGAAAAATATTATACTAATTTTGATAAATTATATTTTTCTTGCAACACTTCATTAATTATAGATATAGATTCAGATAGTAAAGAAAAATACCATAATATATTCTCATTGTGTTCTTCAATTATGTTGTCTACATTATATAATAATAATTTAGACAAAATTAAGATATTAAAAAATACTTTTAGCTTGGTAGAACACCTCATAGATAATTTTTCTTTGGAATGCAGTTTAGATAAACCTGACTTATCTGTATATCATCAAAGATTCAATAGAATCTTGCAATATATAAATGAAAACTATACTAATAAAATTACTTTATCTGACTTAGCCCAAAGAGAATATTTAAGCACTCATTATGTTTCTAGATTTTTTAATAAATATATGGGCGTGGGTTTTATAAAATACTTAAATAATTTTAGATTGGAAAAATCCATGTATGACCTTGTTAATACTAATAAAAGCATACTTGATTTATCCTTAGATCATGGATTTTCATCTTTAAAGTCTTATAGAAATACGTTCTTTGAAAAATATAATATGTCTCCATCTGTTTATAGAAAAAATTATACATCTGCTAATAATATGACTGAAAGTAATAGTATCCTTCCAAGCAAAAACATTGCTGAATTTATTGATTATTTACAAAAATACGAAAGCAATCAATTTAGTAATCCTAGGGTTGAGTATATTACTAAAGAGATAAACGGTGTATCTTTTTCTAAAAAAAATTGGGTGAACTTTGAAAAGATTTTTTACTTTGATAACGTTTATGATGCTTTAAACTCCAATTGGCAAAAATATTTTACTAAAAGTATTGAGTTGATCAAACCTGATTTTATAAAATTTGCTGGTATTTTTAATGAATCCATGTATGATTACGATTCAATTAGAAATACTTATAACTGGTACAATTTAGAAAGTGTTTTAGACTTTTTTTCAAATATTCATATTACTCCGTTTTTAAAACTTGAATATGATGTAAAAAAAGAATCCATAAAAAAATTCTTTGCTAGACTGGAGTCTTTTATATTATTTTGTATAAATAAGTATGATTTGGAGTCAGTGAGAGAATGGAAGTTTGAACTTTCTTCTGTGGAAAAAGATTATCCTAATATGATTAAATTCTATAGAACCATCTTAGATTTAATTGCAGAAACTCCAACTTTATCAAAACTAAACTTTGGCATAGACTTTACTATTAATAGTAATTTCCACAAAGAGTATTTTATAAAATATATACAAGACAAAAAAATCAACTTTATCTCTGTATATGCTTCAGAAAAAGATTTCTTAGATACTAAAGATTTTGTTAGAATTTTACTAATGAAAACTAAAAAACTAATGAAAATAAAAACTTATTTTATTCAACAAGCAGAGAATCACTATTTAAATGATACTAGCTATAAAGCCACAAAAATAGTTCACAATGTTCTAAATGACTATTGTGAGTGTGACTCTCAATTTAATTTTATAGATAGTTCTAGCAACTTAAGTTTATTCAAAGGTGATACTGGCATGCTTACTTACAATGGCATAAATAAACCAAGTTTTAATGCTTTGTTTGTATTAAGTAAATTAAATGGTTATTTAGTTGACTGCGGAAGTGGTTATATTATAACTAAAAAGCAAAATTCTTATAGCATATTACTTTATAATCATCAAAATATACCAGACTATTTTAATCATAAAAGTGAAAATTATGATAAATTATATAAAAATGCTAAATTAAAAACTAAATTTATAGATTTAAAAATAAATTTGGAACCTGGTAAGTATAGTCTAAAATCTTATATTTTTAATAAAAAGAACGGTTCCATATATGACGAGTGGATAAAAATGGGAAAACCTTCTGTTTCAAATCGAGAGGTATTAAGATTTCTGAAATCAAAAGAAAGTATCGGCCTAAAATTCTCTGATACTTCAGTAGAGAACTCTTTACATTTAAAAGAGCACATAATCTTAGGTAGCTTAAAACTAATAGAAATAAATAAAGTTTAACCTCAATTATCAATTTATCTTTTATCCAAAGAACATACAAAAGATAAATACCTTATAAATAAAAGAGCTCGATAAATTATCGAGCTCTTTTATCTAATATGATCTTTTCCTTCCTCTGCCATTTTGAAAAATGACCATGTAAGTAAACACATTAAAATGATTCCTGGTATTACAGTTATATTTGTTGAAGATTGTATTGTTTCTAAAGGGCCATCTATAAGTATGAATATAGATGGTATTAAAGCTAGAAGTATTGCCCAAAATAACCTAGACCATCTAGGTGGCTCTTGATTCTCATCTAAATGCTCTACTGTACAAGATGCTATAATATATGATATTGAGTCAAATGTTGTTGATGCAAATATTATTGCGCCTATTGTAAATAAAAATATAACTACTTTCCCCATTTTTAACATCCCCAGTATTTTGAATATAGTAGCATTTGCACCAAAATTCTGTAAATATGATATGACATCAAATGTTCCGCTAATCTGTAAGTATAGTCCATAGTTACCAAGTATCACAAATACTAAAGCACATCCTAAAGTTCCATATATAATAGCTCCAGATATCATTTGTCTAATAGTTCTTCCCTTTGAGATTTTTGCTATAAACATTCCTATTATCGGAGCTGATATTACCCACCATCCCCAATAAAACACTGTCCAACGTTCTGGAAATCCTGAGTTATTGATTGGATCTAGCCAGGTACTCATTTTAAGGAAGTTTTGACCTATTACTCCAATACTTGTCACTCCCATTTTTATTATAAAAACTGTAGGTCCTGTTATAAATACAAATAGTAAAATACCAACTACTATGCCTACATTTATATTACTTAAAACCTGTATTCCTTTTTTAAGTCCAAAATAAGAACTAATTGTAAATATTGCTACTATCAATAACAATATGACTAAACTTAAGTTTGTAGATTGTTTCATATTAAATATTTCACTTACACCTGTTGATACCATTGGTACACATAGCCCTAAACTTGTTGCACATGCCCCCATTGATGCAAATATAAATATTATATCTATGGTTTTACCTAAATAACTATCTGCTTTTTCTTTAAGAATAGGCTTTAAAGCATGACTAACTTTGAAAGCATTTTCCTTTTTAACAAAATAACAGTATGCTATTGGTAATGCTGGTAAAACATATAATGCCCATCCTGTTGGACCCCAGTGAAATATTCCATAAGATGCTGCAAATTCAGCAACTTGCCACGAGCCCGCTTCCATTCCAAAAGGTGGTTTTACATAATAGAAAATCCATTCTATTACACCCCAATACATTACGCTTGAACCAATCCCTGCACAAAACATCATAGTTGCCCAACTTATGGTCTTATACTCAGGTTTATCATTTTTATCTCCAAGTACAATATCTCCATATTCGCTAAAACATATATAAATACATATACCTATAGCAAAAAGGCCTATGAGAATATTTAAGAACCCAAAATTTGTCATTAAATAATCACTAATAGATCTTATAAATTCTTCTCCTATATCACCTAAAAATAACATAGGTATACTTAAACCTATAACTAAAAATAAACTACCTAAAAAAACAAACTTATCAATTACAATATTATTTTGCCTATTATTAAAACTATTTGCCATAAAATATACTCCTTGCTGACATGTATTTATAAAATAATAATTTCATAAATACTTATATTTATGATTTTTACTGCATATTTTATTTACCCATTATTACTATAAATAAATCACCTTTTCATTTATAAATAGCAAAATAAACGTCAATATGACGTTTATTTCACTTTATACTTACTTAAAATCTATTGTTAAATCATAACTATCACAATAATTCTATTTATATTATTTCTAGTACTTCTTATTCAAATACTAACTTTACTGACCAAACTATAAATCCCATAAAAGCCATTATACATAATGTTTGTACAATATTTTCCACTGGTGATTGAGCTGCACTTAATACTGCTTCTGGTGCTATTGGAACTATTCCTGGTATTTTCATATTATTTTTTTCCTCCATGATCTTTTCTTAATTGTCTAACAAATCCAGACATAGAAAGTATGAATATAAATAAGTATGGTATTGATAATACTATGGCAACAGCTTTAACTCCACTAAATGAACCTGCTATTAAATTTGCTGATGCAATAAGTACTATTATTATTGACCATATTACAGTTCTGTATTGAGGAGCATTCTCTGCACCATCACTAGTTATCATACTTAAAGATATGACAGAACTAGTTGCTGATGTTGATAAGAATACTACTATTAATATTACAAATAACGTTCCTGTTATTGTAAATAACGGGAATTGTTGTAATACCATTATAAATGATAAGTAAACATCATCTGGATTATTTATCATATAGTTTGCTATTTCTGCATTTCCTGCTATAGCATCTAATAACCCATGTCCACCAAATACACTAAACCATACAACTAAGAATATAGTTGGTACAAGTATTGACGCTGTAACTATTTGTTTTATAGTTCTACCTTTAGATATTCTTGCTATGAATATTCCTATAAATGGTGTCCATGATATCCACCACATAAGAGTAGTTATTGGCCAGTCATTAAACCATTGTTTATCTAATAAAGCGAAGTTTTCGAAACTTATTGGAAGTATATCTGTGAAAGTGCTTTTTAAAGTAGTAAGTATTGTTCCCATGTAGTAATCAGTTCTACCTGCGAAGAATACAAATAACAGTATAGCTATTGCTATTACTATATTTATATCACCTAAAGCTTTCATACCTTTTTGAACAGGTAATATAGCTGCCAATGTATAGACTACGAATAAAAGAGCTAATATTATTAATAAGGGAGTAGTTCCTTCAAGGTTCATTCCGAATACACTTGTTAAACCATTCTTAACTTGGAATACACCTAGTCCTACCGATGCCGCCATAGTAAGAGCTGCTGCTGATGCACCCATTAAGTTAGCTACGTAAGCAACTGGCTTACTCCATTTTCTATCTTTAAATCCTTGTTCTATCGGTGTTCCTGGAAGGAATTTTGCACCTCTAGTATAAGTAAAGTATCCTACTACAAGCCCTGATATTGTATATATAGCCCATGCTGGTAATCCCCAGTTGAATAATGTTAATTTTAAAGCATTTTGAGCTGCTTCTGCTTCTGAAAAACCACCTGCTAAACCTAATGGTGATTGCATAAAATGAGTTAATGGTTCTGCAACCCCAAAGTTAACTAACCCAACACCTATACCTGCTGTGAATAACATAGCCATCCATGAGAATGTTGAAAATTCTGGCACAGTGTCTTTTCCACCTAACTTAACATTTCCAAATTTACCAAATGCTAAATATACACATAAAGCTAATATTAATAAAGGCATTAATATTACAAACCAGTTAAAATCATTATTAAATCTTGATGTCCAACTGTATAAAGTTGTTGTTAAACTATCTGGATCTACAACTCCCCAGATAGAAAATATTGCTGTAAAGCAAGCCGAAGCCCAAAATAATGAGGAACTAACTTTTGGCTTCTTATTTTCTTTTACCTTTTCTGCTGTCATTTGCACGAGTCTTTACCTCCGTCTATTTTTTAGGTAGTTGAATTTTATACTTAAACTCAACTAAAATGATTACTATGTTAATTTAACATTTATACATTTTTTTATCGCTAGCTTGAAATCCTTTTTTTATAGTCTTTTTTATATATATTTATTTACATTTTTCGATATTGGTCATTTTTTATCCTTTTATGCTACTTTTTTTGTTTTATATATGTTTTTTATAAATTTAAATATATATATTTTTTTTTCCATCAAGATATTTGCTTCAAACACTTGCTTATAATAATATAAATATTATTTTTAAAAGGAGAATACCATAGCAATCAAAGTAATGACCATATTTGGTATTAGACCCGAGGCCATAAAAATGTCACCTCTAGTAAAATAATTGGAATCTAGAAAAGAAATAGAAAGTATTGTTTGTGTAACAGCTCAACATAGGCAAATGTTAGATTAAGTATTAAATGCATTTGACATAAAACCTAATTATGATTCATATATAATAAAATCAGGACAAAGCCTTGCAGATATAACAATTAGAGTTTTACAAAGTTTAGATAAAGTTATAAAATAAGTAAAGCCTGATATTGTGTTAGTTCATGGAGATGCAACAACATTAGTAGCAAGTTTTGCGGCATTTTACAATCAAGTTATTTGGGGTCATGTGAAAGCAGGTCTAATAACTTACGACAAATACTCACCTTATCCTAAGGAAATAAATAAGTAGGTAATAGGAATTATAGCTGATATGCATTTTGTATATCAAAGGATAACTTATTAAAAGAAGGTAAAAATGAAGATACTATATATGTTACTAGAAATACAGCAATAGATGCTTTAAAAACTACAGTAAAAAAAGATTATACTCATAAAATCCTTGAGAAAATTGGTAATGACAAATGATACTTCTTACTGCTCATAGACGGGGAAATTTAGGTGAAAATATGAAAAGCATGTTTAGTACCATCAAGAGAATAGTTGATAAATTTGATAATATACAAGTAATTTATCCTATACACTTAAATCCTATAGTAAGAGATATTGATATCATATATTATAATCTCTACAATAAGTTTCCACCTCTTATCTATTGATTAATATCAAAAACTTTCCATAAATAATATTCTCATTATTAAATAATTTTAATGCAATCATTTTATAATAAGAAAATAATGCGACAATATATCGTATATACATATTTTTTTACTCTAAATTAGACAAATGAATTCTTTTTTATATATTTTTTTAGAATTTTATATATTTTTTTGTCTATTTATGAGGATAAATTTAACAAATATATAAAGTTTTCATGTGCTACAATTTATTTGAACATAATAAGGGGGTGTGTAATTTGAATAAAAAATTACCAAAAGAGGCTTATGGAGGCGTAGCTGGAAAAGACTACGTTCCATATATTACGGATAAGTCAAGAACTGGTGGAAATACTGCTGTACTTATTATAGGTATTATATTTGCAGTCATATTTTCCGCTTCTACTGCTTATTCAGGCATGAAAGCAGGTCTTACTGTTGCTGCAGGTATTCCTGGTGCAATCATAGGTTCCGCTTTTATTGCTATTTTTGCAAAACAAAAAGGTATACTTGGAAAGAACTTAATCCAAGGTATGTCTAGTGGTGGTGAATCTGTTGCCAGTGGTCTTATATTTGTATTACCAGCTGTTATATTAGTAGGTGGTAAAATTTCTTTCTTAGAAGGTATCGCAGTTGGTGTTGGAGGTGTCCTATTTGGTATTGGTATAGCTTCACTTGTTTATAATTACTTAATTATTGACCAACATGGTCAACTTGTTTACCCTGAGTCTATGGCCATATCTGAAACTCTAGTAGCATCAGATAGTGGTGGAGATTCTATAAAGTACATGGGAGTTGGGTTTGTTATAGGTGGTGTTATTAACACACTTACAAGTGCTTTTTTAAATATAGCAAACAATGTCATGTCTTTTACAGGTAAGTCTTGGTACAAGTGGAAATTTGACTTGGAAGTTAATCCACTTTTACTTGGTATTGGATTTATCGTCGGTCTTGATGTTTCTTTAACTATGTTTGCAGGTTCCATCTTATCAGTATTTGGTATTACTCCTTTAATTGGTTATTTCACTGAAATGGCAAATGACGGTGTAATGGTATGGAACAATGCTTCATTAGCAGTAAATCAAATGACTGTTGCAGATATTTCTAGTTCTTATGTTAAATACATAGGCGCTGGTATGATGTTATGCGGTGGTATAATAGGTGCTATAAAACTTATACCAACTATAATTGCTTCAGTAAAAGAGACTGCTAAAGCAAGATCTAGCGCTACTAAAGGTGATGGTTCTTCTACTCAATTATTAATTTTATTAGGTGGAGTTATAATTGGTTTTATCGCTGCATTTATTATTTCTGGAAGCTTTTTAATGGCTATTATAGGAGCTGTATTATCATTTATATTATCTTTATTATTTGTTATAGTTGCTGGTAGATTAACAGGAACTATAGGAACATCTAATCTTCCTGTATCTGGTATGACAATAGCTTCTTTAGTTATAGTTACTTTAGTATTTGTTGTTATGGGATGGACTTCTAAAGTTGATAATACATCTTTACTTTTATTTGGTTCATTTATAGTTGTTGCCATAGCAATCGCTGGTGGATACTGTCAATCTCAAAAAGTAACTTATGTTATAGGTGGTAACAAAAACGAAATGCAACGTTATTTTACAATAGCTAGTATCGTTGGCGTTATAGTTGTTGTTGGTGTTATGGTTTTATTAACAGATCAATTAAAAATAACTGGTGATAATCCTCCATTTGCACTACCTCAAGCTAACTTAATGTCTACTCTTACTTCCGGTATAATGTCTGGTGAGTTACCATGGGTTATGATAGTAGTTGGTATATTTATGGCAATAGTTTTATACTTTTTAGATTTACCTATAATGACAGTTGCTATAGGATTCTATTTGCCAGTTGCAACTACTTCTATAATCTTAGTAGGAGCTTTAATTCGTGTATTTATTGAAAAAACAGCTAAAAGTGATAAAGAAAAAGAAGTTAAAGTTAGTAATGGTATAAGTTTATCTTCAGGACTTGTTGCTGGTGGTTCTATACTTGGGCTTATAGGTATAATTTGTCAAGTAACTGGTCTTGTTGGTGGAAATACACCTAGTGGCTTTGCTGCTGGAAATGGAATGGCTGCCGTATTATTAGTTGTCTTGATAATCCTTACAATCATACCTATTTTAAAATCAAAAGTGAAGGATAGTGAATAATGAGTAATGAATAATGAGGATGCTTTAAAAATAATATTTAAAATTTCAAATAATATAGATTATGAGGTTGATGATAATACTGTAACTGTTTTAGAAAAGCAAAATCATCCTATTCAAAATTTTTTTAGGAAATTAAAATTTAGGATACCTCTTTATAAAAAAATTAAACTTGATGAATATTGCAGCTTTGTTTTTTTACAAATAGATGGTAAGAAAAATGTTGAGGAAATAGGCAAAAATCTAGAAAAGGTTTATGGAGAGGATTCTCATCCTCTTTATGAAAGATTATTGATGTTTCTAAATCATATTGAGGTTAATTGTAATTATATAGAGAGAGTTGAATAAATTTAGAAAGGGCATATCAAAAAAGATATGCCCTTTATGTATGAAGTATATTTTATTTCTATGCAAAATAATCAACTTTGATTTTCCCCCATAAAATTGTAGGTATGCTTTCTATTTGAAAATATTTTTTATCATTATTCTCCTCTTTCTTTTCTAAGAATTGATAAAGTCTTACATATCACTTATTTTACATTGTAGTAGAATTATATTCTATTATCTATGTATAATTAATAATATACTCTATTAAAAAGTTTGAAAAAAT
>NZ_JWHR01000159.1 GCF_000808015.1 Terrisporobacter othiniensis
ATAATAGGTGAAGATAAATCATATTGGTATGAATAAATAAATTGGTAATAAAAAAACTATTCACTTTTTATGAAAATGCAATATAATATTAAAGTGTCGTTTTTTAAAATTAAAAAAATAAAAAATATTTTTATATATAAATTCAACAAGATATTTGACAATATTGGAGGAACAAACAAGATGAAAACTATAAAAAAAATTGTAATAACTGGAGGACCTTGCTCTGGTAAAAGTACAATGCTTAACTTAATAGAAAACACTTTTAAAGAAAAAGGATATAAAGTCTTAATAGTTTCAGAAACAGCGACAGAATTAATTAGAGGTGGAGTTTCACCACTTGGTGGTAAAGAGAATATGTTCATATTCCAGGACTATCTTTTAAACCTTCAATTTAAGAAAGAAGAAGTTTATGAAAAAGCAGCAAAAGAAATGGATGCTGAGAAGACAATAATACTTTATGATAGAGGATTATTAGATAATAAAGCTTATGTATCAAAGGAAGAATTTGAAGTTATTTTAGATAAATTTGGAACAACTGAAAATGAATTAATAGATAGATATGATTTAGTATTACATTTAGTAACAACTGCTAATGGGGCAGAAGAACATTACACACTAGCGAATAATGCTGCTAGAAGTGAATCATTAGAAGACGCTAGAAAACTAGATGAATTAACTATGAATGCCTGGGTAGGTCATCCTCGTTTAAGAATATTTGACAACTCTACAGACTTTGAAGGAAAAGTTGAGAGAGTATTAAAAGAAATCTATAATGATTTAGATGAACATATGCCAACTGGTACTATACGCAAATACTTAGTAAATGTTGAAAATATAGATATAGATAGTATAATAAATACTTCAGAAAAAATGGACATAGTTCAGCATTACTTAAAATCTTCTAATCAAAATGTTGAAAGAAGGATTAGACAAATAGGAAGTGGCGAAAACTACTCATACTACTATACTGAAAAAGAAAAAATCAATAACTATAGAACATTTAGAAAAGAAAAGAAAATAAGCGATAAGCTATACTTAACATATTTATCAGAAATAGATAACCAACTTTTCACTATAATAAAAACTCGTTATTGTTTCGTATACGAGAATCAATATTTCAAATTAGATGTATTTAACAATGATAAAAAATATGGAATCTTAGAAATAGAAGCTACGGATCAAAATGGAAAGATATTACTTCCAGACTTTTTAAATATAAAAGCAGATGTAACAAAAGATTCAATGTATTCAAATTATGAAATATCAAAAAGAAACTATGTAGGTAAATAGGAAATCAAAGCACTCTCATATAAATGAACTGCACCCTTCATGTGGAACAATATAAAACAACCTAGGCTACCTTTTTCTTGTATTTTACAGGAGAAAGGTAGTTTAATTTTGTCTGTATTCTTTCTTTGTTATAATAATCTATATATTGAGATACAATTTCAATCACCATTTTACTTGATAAATTCTTTAATCCTTGAGAATAGAATGCTTCTGTCTTCAATGATGAAAAGTCTCTCTTGGGA
>NZ_JWHR01000160.1 GCF_000808015.1 Terrisporobacter othiniensis
TAGCGTCAAAGTCTTTGTCTTCATATACATTCAGACAAATCCCTTTACTTAAAGTTGATATTTTTAAAAGTTATCTTCTTTATATAATGTCATATCACTAAATGTTATGCAGTTTTCAAAGTACTAATGGTGGAGATGAGGAGGATCGAACTCCTGACCCCTTGCGTGCAAGGCAAGTGCTCTCCCAGCTGAGCTACACCCCCATATGCTTTTTCAACAGATTATATTATAATAACCTCGTCGAATTTTGTCAATATTATTTTTTAAGAGGTTTAAAGAACCCTCAAAATTAAACAGTAGGTTAATTCTCCCTAGAAAGGAGGTGATCCAGCCGCACCTTCCGATACGGCTACCTTGTTACGACTTCACCCCAGTTATTGATTTCACCTTCGACACTCGC
>NZ_JWHR01000161.1 GCF_000808015.1 Terrisporobacter othiniensis
TCTCAATATATAGATTATTATAACAAAGAAAGAATACAGGCAAAATTAAACTACCTTTCTCCTGTAAAATACAAGAAAAAGGTAGCCTAGGTTGTTTTATATTGTTCCACATGAAGGGTGCAGTTCAAATTCTAAGGGGTATTTTTATTATTTACATTTTATATTGATAATACTTTATAGAGATATAACTTTACTCATTAATGAGTTACTTCTTTTTATAAATGAATCTAATTCATCTGCATTTAATTCTTTATTAGCAAGTAGAGCTAAATCTACTATTTGATTACAAATCACATCTATTTCTTCTTTTTTATCTTCATTGTCTTTTAGTGACACTAATTTTTTTACTAATGGGTTACTCTTATTTATAACTAAAGTTTTTTCTTCTTTTAAATCCATACCAAAGTTCATTCCAGCAAATCTAGATTGCATTTCCATCATTCTTCTAGATTCTTCTGATACTAAAATCATAGCTGGTGTTTCTTCATTTTTAAGACTTTCCACTGAATATTTTTCTACTCTTTCATTTATAACACACTTGAATAATGAAGTTATTTTTTCATCTTCTTCTTTATTTTCTTCACTATCTTTGTCTTTTAGTACGTCTGATAAATCTGAGTCTATTCTATTAAACTTAGTTCCCATTTCTTTATATTCTATAAACGAAATAAAGTTGTTGTCTATTGTGCTATCTAATACAACTGCATTTAATCCATAATCTTTAAATAGTTTAACATATTGAGATTGTTGATCCACATTGTTTACATAGAATACTTTGTTTTCATGTTTTTCTTTTGCTGCCTCTAAGTAATCTGTTAATGTAATATATTTACCATCTATATCTTTATATAATATATAATCTTTTACTTTGTCATAGAAACCTTCATCTTTTAAACAACCAAATTTGATGAATATTTGTATGTCATCCCAGAATTTTTCATACTCTTCTCTACTATTTTTACATAAAGATTTAAGTTTATCTGCAACCTTTTTAACTATATGTTTAGATATTTTACTTACATCTCTGTCATTTTGTAAGAAACTTCTAGACACATTTAATGGTAAGTCTGGACAGTCTATTACACCTTTTAGTAATAATAAGAATTCTGGTATAACTTCTTTTATATTATCTGCTACGAATACTTGATTATTATAAAGTTTTACCTTACCTTCTACTAGTTCAAACTCATTATTTAATTTAGGGAAGTAAAGAATTCCTTTTAAGTTAAACGGATAATCCACATTTAAATGAATCCAGAATAATGGTTCATCAAATACATTAAATACTTTTCTATAGAATTCTTTATATTCTTCATCTGTACAATCTTTAGGTGATTTTAACCATAATGGATTAGTATCATTTAATGGTGTTGGTTCAATTTTTTCTTCATCTTCTTTAACTTCTGCATCTTCATCTTCCACATATATTTCAACAGGTAAGAAAGAGCAGTATTTGTTTATTATACTTCTTACTTCATATTCATTTAAAAATTCTTCACTATCTTCAGCTAAGAATAATGTTATTGTAGTTCCTCTTGTAGCTCTTGTTCCTGATGGACTTATTTCAAATTCAGTTCCACCTTCTGATATCCATCTTACAGGGTCTGCTCCCTCTTGGAAAGATAATGTATCTATTTCAACCTTTGTAGATACCATAAATGCTGAATAGAATCCTAAACCAAAATGACCTATAATATCCGTTTCTTCCATTCTATCTTTGTATTTATTAAAGAAGTCCTCCGCACCAGAAAAAGCAACTTGATTTATGTATTTATCTACTTCTTCTGCTGTCATACCTATACCGTTATCACTGAATTTTATAGTTTTATTTTTCTTGCTTACTGATACTGTAATTTTATATTCTTCATCTTGTGAAGGCTTAACTTCGCCAAGAGAAACAAGTCTTTTATATTTACTTACTGCATCACAGCCATTACTTATTAATTCTCTTATAAAAATGTCTTTGTCTGAGTATAACCATTTCTTAATTATTGGAAAAATATTTTCTGTATCAATTGAAATACTACCTTTTGTTACTTCCATATTTACCTCCTTAAACTTGCACATTTATAAAATTTGTTTTATTCTAAATCACAAAATGCAAGGTGGGGGAATAAATAACCTTGCATTTTAAGGGCTTTAATTTAATTTTAATATTTACTATTTATTCCCATTTTAATTATAGAACTATCTTGTTAGCACTGTCAAGCATTGAGTGCTAAAAAATCTAAATTTTTAATCAATAGTAATATATTTTGTATCTTCTTTTCCAGTAACCTCTTTAGGGAATGTTAATTGTAATATTCCATTGTTAAAGCTTGCTTTTATATCTTCTTCTCTTACACTATCTCCTACATAAAAGCTTCTTGAGCATTTGCCACAATATCTTTCTTTTCTTATATAGTTACCTTTTTTATCTTTTTCTTCATTAGATGTATTTTTTTGAGCTGTTATTGTTAAATATCCATCTTTAAGTTGAGCTTTTACATCCTCTTTTTCATACCCTGGCAAATCCATGTCTAAGATATAATTATTATCTTTTTCTTGTATATCTGTTTTCATAAGTTTTGTAGTGTTGCTGTTTGTAAAAAATGGATCTCTGAACATATCATCAAACATATTGTCAAACAAACTAAATCCTAAACTATTGTTATTCATTGGTACTAATTTCATAATTAATTCCTCCTTACAATTGTCTTCATACTTTAATTAAGTACAAAGATAATATTTAATTTTATTTTTTATGTATTCTGATTTGTTCTTTATTTGTTTTCTTACTTATTATTATAGTCTTTTTGTTAGCACTGTCAAGTGATGAGTGCTAATTTTTTTTATTTTTTCTCTTAAATTTATTTTATTATATAAAAATAATATTCCTTTTTATATAATATACCAAACAAGCTAATGCGACATTCAATAGAATTAGCTTGTTTTCAATATTTATTTAAATAAACATAATTTCATTCTGACTTCTACTTGATTTTAAATCGGCTATCTGCCTTAAATTTCTTACGCCCTGGATTTCCTTCTACTCTCCAAATTTGCTTACGTTTTAAGTCGTACAATACAGACCAGACAGTATCTAAAACAAAATAGGAAGTTAACTAAATAGCTAACTCCCTATTTTTATATCCTATTTAAAATAGTTTACTCCAGATTCAAATATTTTTTGATCCTTTTCACCTATTATATTTTTCATTACATGCTCACCAATTCTCTCAGAATGTCCCATCTTACCAAATACCCTACCATCAGCACTAGTTATACCTTCAACTGCAAAGTATGAACCATTTGGATTGTATTCTATATCGTAAGTTGCTTCTCCATTTAAGTCAACATATTGAGTTGCTATTTGACCATTTTCAAGTAATTGCTTGAATACTTCTTCATTAGCAACGAATTTACCTTCTCCATGAGATACTGCTACGTTGTGTATATCTCCTACTTCTGTTCCTGCTAGCCAAGGTGATTTATTAGAAGATATTCTAGTTCTTACAACTTTAGCTTGGTGACGACCTATGTTATTGTAAGTTAATGTAGGAGCATCTACTGAAGTTTCTCTTATTTCTCCATAAGGTACAAGTCCTAACTTGATTAATGCTTGGAATCCATTACAAACACCTAACATTAAGCCATCTTGCTTAGTTAAAAATTCCTTTAAAGCTTCTGCTATTTTAGAATTTCTAAATACAGTTGCTATAAATTTACCTGATCCATCTGGCTCATCACCAGCACTGAATCCTCCTGGCAACATTATTATTTGAGAAGTTTTTATTTCATTTACTATAGTTTCTATAGACTCTTCTATATCTTTGTAAGTTAAGTTCTTAAATACTTTTACACTAGCTTTAGCTCCTGCTCTTTCGAAAGCTCTTGCTGAATCGTACTCACAGTTTGTACCAGGGAATGCTGGTATAAAAACTTTTGGAGTAGCTATTGAAGAAGCAGATTTTACTCTTTCACCAGTTGTTACAAAACTTATAGTTTCTATTTTATCTTTTATTTCTTTAGCTTTTGTTGGAAATATTGGTTCTAAAGTACTTTCGAAAGTTTTATATAATTCATTTAAAGATATTCTTTCATCTTTAACTAATATACTTGGTCCTTCTAAAGTTTTTCCTACTACTTTGTAGTTATATCCATCTAATAAAGCTAAATCTTCTTCATTTACTTCTATTAACATGTTTCCATAAGCAGCATTAAATAAACTTTCAGAGCATACTTCTTCATCTACTTTGAAACCTATTCTATTACCAAATGACATTTTAGCTATAGCTTCACCTAATCCACCATAACCTAAAGCATAAGATGCTAAAACTTTTTTATCTTGAATTAAAGTTCTTACTTTATCTAAATTTCTTTTTAACTCATCAAAGTCTAATACATCATTTTCTAATTTGTTAGTTATTATTTCAACAACTGTTGAATTAGCTTTCTTAAATTCAGGAGATACTACATAATCAGCATCTACTGTATCAACTGCAAATGAAACTAATGTTGGAGGTACATCTATATTTTTAAAAGTACCTGACATACTGTCTTTTCCACCTATTGCAGGTATTTCTAGTTTATTTTGAACATAATATGCTCCAAGTAATGCAGCAAATGGTTTACCCCATCTAGTAGCATCTTTTCCTAGTTTTTCGAAATACTCCTGTAGAGTAAGTCTAGTTGTTTGATAGTTACCACCTATTGCAACTAATTTACAAATCGACTCTACTACTGCATATAATGCACCGTGGAATGGACTCCATTTTCCTATTTTAGGATTATATCCAAATGTCATTATAGTCGAAGTAGTTGTTTCTCCGCCAAGTACTGGTATCTTAGCAACCATGCCTTGAGAAGGAGTTGCTTGATATTTACCACCAAAAGGCATTAATACAGTGTTTCCACCTATTGTATTATCAAACTTTTCAACCAAACCTTTTTGTGAGCATATATTTAAATCTGCTAAAGCTTTTTCAAATTTTTGTTTCATAGAGTTTGATTCACATGAAACATTATCTTTTGTAAAGAATGTTTCTTCTTCATTTACTTTATTAACATAAATATCAGTTGTTTGTTTTATTCCATTTGTATCTAAGAATTCTCTTTTTAAATTAACTATTGTTTGATCTTTCCAAGTCATTCTTAAGTATCCAGTATCAGTTACTGTTGCAACATGAGTTGCTTCTAAGTTTTCTTCACCAGCTAATGCTATGAACTTTTCTTTGTTTGCTGGATCTATAGCCACTGCCATTCTTTCTTGTGATTCAGATATAGCAAGTTCTGTTCCATCTAAGCCATCGTATTTTTTAGGAACTAAATCTAAGTTTATATCTAAACTGTCAGCTATTTCTCCTATGGCAACACTTACTCCACCTGCTCCAAAGTCGTTACATCTTTTTATCATTTGTGCAACTTCTTTATTTCTAAAGAATCTTTGGATTTTTCTTTCATTAGGAGCATCACCTTTTTGAACTTCTGCTGAACAAGTTTTTATTGATTCTTCACTATGTTCTTTTGATGAACCAGTAGCTCCTCCACAACCATCTCTTCCTGTTTTTCCACCAAGAAGAATGATTATATCTCCAGCCTCTGGTCTAACTCTTACTACGTTTTCTTTTGGTGCTGCAGCTATTACTGCTCCAACTTCCATTCTTTTTGCTACGAAGTCTTCATCATAAACTTCAGCAACTTGACCAGTAGTTAAACCTATTTGGTTACCATAAGAACAGTATCCATTAGCCGCTTCTGTAGTTATTTTCTTTTGCATTAACTTACCTGGCAATGTATCTTCTAAAGATGTTCTAGGGTCTGCACTACCTGTAACACGCATTGCTTGATATACGTAACTTCTTCCTGAAAGTGGATCTCTTATAGCCCCACCTAAACAAGTAGCAGCTCCACCAAATGGCTCTATTTCAGTTGGATGGTTATGAGTTTCATTTTTGAACATTACCAAGTATTTTTCAATTTTTCCATCAACATTAACATCAACATTTATAGAACAAGCATTTATTTCTTCACTTTCATCTAAATCTTCTAACTTGCCTTCTTTTCTTAATTGTTTCATAGCTATAGTAGCTATATCCATTAAACAAATATCTTTGTCTCTATCAACATAAACTTTGCTTCTTGATTGTAAATACATATCATAAGCTTCTTTTATTATGTCATTATATTTACCATCTTCTATTTTAACATCTTCTATCTTAGTCATGAAAGTAGTGTGTCTACAGTGATCTGACCAATAAGTATCAAGAACCTTTATTTCTGTTATAGTAGGATTTCTTCTTTCTTCGTTTTTAAAGTAGTTTTGAATATGTTGTAAATCAGCTAAAGTCATAGCCAATCCTTGCTCATTTAAAAATTCTTCTAATTCTTCTGTTGAATAATCCACAAAACCATCTAAAATTTCCACAGCTGTTGGTACTTCAACTTCCATTGCTAAAGTGTTTGGTATTGATAATTCAGCTTCTCTACTATCAACTGGGTTTATGCAGTATGCTTTTATTCTTTCGAAATCTTCATCACTTATATTTCCACTTAATATATATACTTTAGCTGTACTTATGTTAGGTCTTTTCCCATCATTAACTATTTGTATACATTGAGCTGCCCAGTCACCTCTTTGATCGTATTGACCTGGTAAGTACTCTATAGCAAATACTCTATCATTTTCATTTATATCTTCTACTTTGCCATAAGAAACTATGTCTAAGTTAGTTTCTGAGAATATAGTTTTTGCTGCGTTTTCAAAAACTTCTTCACTTAAATCTTCCACATCATATCTATTTAAAACTCTTATATTTTCTATTGTATCTATGTGTAAACTTTCTACTAAATCTCTTTTTAAGCTTTGAGCTTCTAAGTCAAACCCTTGTCTTTTCTCAACTAAAACTCTTCTTACAGTACTTTGTAAAGCTATAGTATTCATTAAAATATTCCTCCAAATTTCGAAAATTTATTTCCATATATCTTTTCTATAATGCATTCCTTCAAAGTTTATTTTTTTAATATTATCATAAACTTTATCAGATGCTTCTTTAACGGAACTTCCCTTTGCAGTTATCCCTATTACTCTTCCACCATTTGTAACTATGTCTTCTCCGTTAAACTTAGTTCCGCTGTGGAAAACAACTATATCTGAATCTAAATTTTCAAGCCCTGTTATTACTTTCCCTTTTTCATAAGCTTCAGGATATCCTCCTGAAGTAAGCATTACACATATTGCTTCTTCTTTTGAGTAATTTATTTCTATATTTTTAAGATTGTTATCTATGATTGCTGTCATTATTTTGCTTAAATCAGTATTTAGTCTAAATAATACTGACTGAGTTTCTGGGTCCCCAAATCTTACATTGTATTCTAAAACTTTAGGTCCTTCTTCAGTTATCATAAGACCAACGAATAGAATTCCCTTGTACTCTAAATTATCTTTTTTAAATCCTTCTAAAGTTTTATCTAAGATTTTTTCTTGGATTTCTTTAGCTAGTTCATCTGTATATATTTCACTTGGAGAGAATGTTCCCATTCCTCCAGTATTTAATCCAGTTTCTCCTTCAAACACTTTCTTGTGGTCTTTTGCACTTACCATAGGAACTATAGTATTATTGTCTACAAAGGCAAGAATCGAAGTTTCCACACCAGTTAAAAATTCTTCTATTACTATTTTGTCTCCAGCATGACCAAACTTATGATCAGCCATCATTTCCTTTAAAGTTTCTATTGCGTCTTCTCTATTTTCAGGAATAACAACACCTTTACCAGCTGCTAATCCATCTGCTTTTATAACTACTGGATATCCAAACTCATCTATTTCAGCTATTGCTTTATATAAATCTGTATATTCCTTATATTTTGCAGTAGGAAGATTATGTCTTATCATAAAATCTTTAGAGAAAGCCTTACTTCCTTCTAACTGAGCACATTTTTTATTTGGTCCAAATACTTTTAAGTTCTCTTTTTCAAACTCATCTACAATTCCTGCAACTAGAGGTACTTCTGGTCCTACTATAGTTAAATCTATTTCATTTTCTTTAGCAAATTGTAATAAAGCTTCTATATCACTATCTCCAATACTTACACATTCTGCCACATTAGAAATCCCAGCATTACCTGGTGCACAGTATATTTTTTCAACGTCAGCTTCATTACTCAATTTCCAACAAATAGCGTGTTCTCTTCCGCCACCACCAACAACTAAAATATTCATTATCTATACCTCCTAGTGTTTAAAGTGTCTTATTCCAGTACACACCATTGTCATTCCAAATTCATTACATGCATCTATAGATTTTTTGTCATTTATAGATCCACCAGGCTGAACTACTGCTTTTATGCCAACTTTATGAGCAAGAGTTACACAATCTTCAAATGGGAAGAAAGCATCTGAAGCCAGTACTGCACCTTCAAAGTTTTTATCTTGGTTGTTTTCGATTGCATTTTTTAATGCCCATATTCTTGATGTTTGACCACACCCTAGAGCTAAAGTTTCTCCGTCTTTTACTATAGCTATCGCATTTGATTTCATATTTTTAACTACTTTCATTCCAAATTCCATGTCAGCTAATTGTTCCTTAGTTGGTTCAACAGTTGTAACTGTTTCATATTTTTCTGCTAAAGTAGTATTTTTATCTTGGATTAATAATTTTCCATCTAAGTATTTCATATCGTAAGGTTGTAAACTGTCTTCTATCTTAGCCAACTTTAATACTCTTAAATTTTTCTTAGTTCTTAATACTTCTAAAGCTTCTTTTGTAAAGTCATAAGCTACAACTATTTCTAAGAATATTTCATTTAATTTTTTTGCAGTTTCAACATCTATAGTTGATGTTATTCCTAAAATCCCACCAAATATAGAAACTTTATCTGCTTCATAACATTTTGTATAAGCTTCGTAAGCATCTTTTCCAATACCTACGCCACATGGGTTAGTATGTTTAATTGCTACTGAAACTACTTCTTCACTATCTTTAAATTCTCTCATTAATTCTAAACAACCATGTAAATCATTTATATTATTGAAAGATAATTCTTTTCCGTTTAATTGTTCAAAGTTTAATATTGGGTTTTTAGCATTAGATTGGCTATATAAAACACCTGCTTGATGTGGATTTTCCCCATATCTTAATGTCTGTTCTTTTTGGAAAGTTAAGTTTAATATTTCTGGATATTCATCTCCAACTTCTCCTGCAAAGTAACTTGATATAAGAGCATCATATCTACCTGTTGTAGAGAATGCTTTGTAAGCTAAATTTTTTCTATCTTCTAAAGTTAAAGAATCATTTTGTAATTTTTCTATTATCATAGAGTAATCATCTACATCTACTATAACTGCCACATCTTTATAGTTTTTAGCAGCAGAGCGTATCATAGATGGTCCACCTATATCTATATTTTCAATAATTTCTTCATGAGATTTTCCTGCTTTTAAAGTTCCTTCAAAGTCATATAAATTTACAACAACTAAGTCTATTGGATTAATTTCATGTTCCTTTACAGTTGCCACATGATTTTCGTCATCTCTTTTATATAAAATCCCACCATGTATATATGGGTTTAAAGTTTTTACTCTTCCATCTAATATTTCAGGGAATTTAGTGACTTCATCTATTTGTATAGCTTTTACACCATTTTCTTTTAATATTTTAAAAGTATTACCTGTAGATATTACTTCATATCCTAATTTATTTAATTCTGTACAAAACTCAACTACTCCAGTTTTATCAGTTACACTTACTAATGCTCTCTTAATCATTTATATAAACCCTCCTACCTTGAACAGTTATCTTATTTTCACAAAACATACTTATACTTTTTGTAAGTATTTCATGTTCAACTTCAAGTACTCTTGCTGCTAATTTTTTTGCATCATCGTCTCGTTTTACTTCCACCGTTTTTTGCATAATTATCGGACCTGTGTCTGCTCCTTCATCAACAAAGTGAACTGTAGCTCCAGTTACTTTTGCCCCATAATCAATTACTCCTTGATGTACTTTCTCTCCATAATACCCTTTACCACAGAACGCAGGTATTAATGATGGATGAATATTTATTATTTTATTTCTATATGCATCTACTAATTTAGGACTGACTATTTTTAAATAGCCAGCCAGAATTACTAGTTCAACTTCATTTTCTTTTAAAATTTCAATTATTCTATCTTCTTCTTTTTCACAAATTGCTTTTATATTATTTTTTTTAGCCCTTTCAAGTCCATAAGCTTCTGCTTTATTTGAAATAACCACCTTCACTTCACCATTTATAGATTTATTTTTACATCCATCTATAATAGCTTGTAAATTAGTTCCTCCACCAGAAATTAAAACGCCTATTTTTACCATAGTTCTACACCTTCGTGATCATCTACTACTTCACCTATTATATAAGCTTTATCTTTCATTAATGTAGAGTATTTTTCATCAATTTCAACTTCATTTTGTAAATTATTATTATTGATATAATCAACAACACTTTGTGCTTCATCTTTATTTACTACTAAAACTATACCTACACCCATGTTGAAAGATTTATGAAGTTCTTTCTTATCAACCATATCAAGTTCTTCTATCATTTTAAATATAGGTGGCTTTTCCCAAGCATCAGTTTTTATGTTTAATCCAAGCCCTTCTGGTATAACTCTAGTTATATTTTCTATTACTCCACCACCAGTGATGTGAGCTATAGCTTTTATGTTTTGCTTTTGTAATAAATCTAAAACTAACTTAACATATATTTTTGTTGGAGTTAAAAGCGCTTCTCCTAAAGTCATTCCTAACTCATCTTTATAATCATTTAAGTCCCATTTTAAAGTATCTAAGAAAATTTTTCTTACAAAAGAGAATCCGTTACTATGTACTCCACTTGATGATATTCCTATTAATACATCTCCCTCTTTAACATCTTTTCCAGATACTATTTTGTCTTTATCTGCTATACCAACAGCAAACCCTGCTAAGTCATACTCATCTTCTGTGTACATTCCTGGCATTTCAGCTGTCTCTCCACCTATTAATGCACATCCAGACATCTTACATCCATCAGCAACACCTTTAACTATTTCATCTATATGCTCAGGAACTAACTTTCCTATTGCTATATAATCTAAAAATAATAATGGCTTAGCCCCTTGGCATATTAAATCGTTAACACTCATAGCAACTAAATCGATACCTACTGTATCATGTTTATCCATCATTTGAGCTAATTTAAGTTTTGTTCCAACACCGTCTGTTGCTGCAAGTAAAACTGGCTCTTTCATAGTTAAAAAGTCTTTTAAACTATATAATCCACTGAAGTTTCCTAAGTCACCTATTACGTTTTTATCATAAGTTCCTTTTATTTTATTTTTTATTAAGCTTACAGCTCTATTTCCTTCATCTATATTTACACCTGATTGTTCATAAGTTAGCATGATGTTATTTCCCCCTTGTCTATTTTCTTAACTGGATAATCTCCATCAAAACAAGCCTTACAGAAATTAAATGGCTCTTCAACTGCTTCTAGCATTCCTTCTATATCTAAAAATTTTAAAGAGTCACATCCTATGAACCCTCTCATTTCTTCCACGCTCATGTTTGATGCTATTAGTTTAGATCTATTTGGTGTATCTATTCCGTAATAACAAGAATATTTAACCGGAGGTGATGTTATTCTTAAATGTATTTCTTTTGCCCCAGCTTCTCTAAGTGATTTTACTAATAGTCTAGATGTTGTACCTCTAACTATAGAGTCATCCACTAAAACTATTGATTTACCTTTTATCATTCTAGATAAAGGATTAAGTTTTATCTTAACACCCAACTCTCTTTCTTCTTGAGTAGGTTTTATAAATGTTCTTCCCACATATCTATTTTTTACAAGTGCTTCTGCCACTTGAATATTACTAGCATTTGAATATCCTATTGCACCTGGCCATCCTGAATCAGGTACTGGAACTACCATATCAGCATTTATTTCATCATTCTGAGCTAATATTTCTCCTGACTTAACTCTAAATTCATAGGCATTTACATCATCTATAGTTGCATCATTTCTAGCAAAGTAAATGTGTTCAAATATGCAACTTTTCTTCATTGGCTTATAATTTTTACTGAAATTATACGATTTCAATTCTCCATCCTTAATTACTACTATTTCCCCTGGTTCTACATCTCTAATTACTTCTCCACCCAGGATATCTATAGCACAGTTTTCTGATGCTAAAATATATTGGTCATCTTTTTTTCCTAATATTAAAGGTCTAAATCCAAATGAATCTCTTACTCCAATTAATTCATCATCACTCATAATTACAAGTGAGTATGCTCCTTTTATATAATCCATTGTAAGTTTTAAACTTTCTACTATATTCCCCTTATAGTATCTAGCAAGTATATAAAGAATAACTTCTGTATCAGTATTACTTGTAAACATGTACCCATCTTCTTCAAGCATATCTTTTAATGTTTGAGCATTTACTAAGTTTCCATTATGAGCTAATGCAATTCTTCTTTTTCTTACACTTCCTACTAATGGTTGGCAGTTTGCAAAATTACTTCCTCCTGCTGTAGAATATCTAACATGAGCAATTCCCATATTTCCTTGTAATTTTTCCAATTTTTTAGGTGTAAAAACATCACCTACAAGGCCCATATCTTTGTAATAATTTATTTCTTCTCCATTTGATATTGCCATACCACAACTTTCTTGCCCCCTGTGTTGTATAGAATATAATGAGTAATATAACTGCTTTGATATATCTTTGTCTTTAGAGTAGATACCTACAACTCCGCACATATGAAATCCTCCTAAATTATTTATTTAACCTTGCTAAAACTTCTTCATAACCTTGAACTAAATCACCAAGATCTCTTCTAAATCTATCTTTATCTAATTTTTCATTAGTGTTTACATCCCAAAGTCTACAAGTATCAGGTGAGATTTCATCTGCTAATATTACTTTTCCATTTACATCTTTTCCAAACTCAAGTTTAAAATCAACTAATTTTAAATCCATTTTTAAGAAGAACTTCTTCATTATTTCATTTATTTTTAAAGTTTGACTTCTTAAAAAATCTATTTCTTCTCTAGTTGCTAATTTTAATGCAACTGCATGATCATCATTTAATAGTGGGTCTCCGAATTCATCGTTTTTATATGACATTTCGAATATAGGTGTGTCTAGTACTATACCTTCTTCTACTCCATATCTCTTGCAGAAAGAACCTGCTGTAATATTTCTTACTATTACTTCTAATGGTAGTATTTCAACCTTTTTAACAAGCATCTCTCTATCTGATAGGCTTTTTATGAAATGCGACTCAATTCCTTCTTTTGCTAATTCTTCAAACATAATAGTTGAAATTTTATTATTTAATATTCCCTTTGAAGCTATTTCTGCCCTTTTCTCTCCATTGAATGCTGTAGCATCATCTTTGTAGTAAACTACAAACTCATTCTCATTCTCTGTACTAAATATTTTTTTTGCTTTTCCTTCGTATAATAACATGTTAATTACCCCCTTAAATTTTCATCATCATTTAAAACTTTATCTGCCATTTCTTTTCTATATGCTTTTAAATCCTTTTTTAACTTAGGATATTTTATACTCATTATTTGCATTGCCATTAATACTGCATTTAATCCAGAATCGATTGTAACAGTTGCTACTGGTATTCCACTTGGCATTTGTACCATTGATAAAAGTGAATCTAGCCCATCCATTGTAGAAGATTTTATTGGTAATCCTACTACTGGAATTAATGTATTTGCTGCAATTACTCCTGGTAGATGTGCAGCTTTTCCTGCCGCTGCTATTATTACATCAACTTCATTATCTATCTTTTGTATAAATTCCTCTAACTCCCTCGGTGTTCTATGAGCTGATAAAACACGAACAATTACTTCCACGTCGTATTTTTTTAAAAAGTTTATACCTTCTTCTAATTTAGGATAGTCTGATTTAGACCCCATAACTACTGCTACTCTCATTATATTCCTCCTCTATTTATAATAACGAATATTATTATATTATTATTCGTTATATTATACGAACTATTATATGATTATATTATAATAATATTAAGTTTTAATCAAGAGAATTTCACATTTTTTTACATAGTTTTTATGTTAAAATATATGTATTATTACGAATATTTTCGACATTTATTTATAAATTAATCGTATTTTTCATTTTCTCATTAAATACTAAAGTTTTTTAGTTTAATCTTATCCTAAAAACTTATTTATTAAAGAAAAAAGAGTTACTTAATTATTTAACAATTAAGTAACTCTTTTTTAAATTTATCCTAAAAGTATGAATTTTATAATGAATAAGATTGATAAAATTATCATAGATAAGTTTACTTCATCTTTTTTATTTGTAGCTAATTTTAATATTGTATAAGATAGTATTCCGAATATTATCCCATCACCTATACTGTTTGTAAGAGGCATAAATACAAAAGTTATAAATGCTGGTATAGCATTTGTAAAATCATCAAAGTCAATTTTATTAAGTGATCCAGCCATCATAACACCAACAATTATTAATACCGCTGATGTAGCTTGAGTTGGTATAGCTACAAATAAAGGAGCAAATAATAATGATAAAATAAATAATATTCCTGTTGTTATAGCTGTTAAACCTGTTCTACCGCCTTCACCAATTCCTGAAGCACTTTCTATAAATGAAGTTACTGTTGATGTTCCAAGTAAAGCTCCTGTAGTAGTCCCTATAGCATCTGCTAGCATAGCTTCCTTAGCTTTTGGTATATTACCATTTTCATCTAAAATATTTCCTTTTTCTGCAACTCCTACTAAACAACCTACTGTATCAAATAAATCTACAAATAATAGCGTAAATACTACAATCACCATATTTAAACTGAATACTTCACTTTTATCAACTGAAAATGCTTGTAAAAATACTGGTTTTAAAGAAGGTATATCAAATGACATTATTCCTCCTGGTAAAGCAACTAATTTAAGTGCCATACCTATAATTGATATTAATACTATTGAAATTAATAATGCACCTTTTTTATTTTTAGCAACTAACACTCCTGTCACTGCTAATCCAAATAAAGTTAATATAACTAGTGGATCATGCATATTTCCTAATCCACCATCTACTATTATACTTGCATTTTTTAAACCTATATAAGCTATAAATAAACCAACACCTGCTGTTACAGCATACTTTAAGTTCATTGGTATACATTCAATTATTTTTTCTCTTAAGTTTGTTACTGTTAGTAAAATAAATATTATTCCTTCTATAAATACTGCCATAAGGGCAAATTGCCAAGAGTATCCCATTTGTAAAACTATTGTATTGGCAAAGAATACATTTAGTCCCATACCTGGAGCTAATGCAATTGGATAATTTGCCATAATCCCCATAAAAAATGTTGCTATTGCTGCTGATAAAGCTGTAGCAACAAATACTGCACCTTGATCCATACCTGTTTGAGATAATATTGATGGATTAACTACTAATATATATGCCATTGTCATAAATGTAGTTATACCTGCCATTACTTCTGTTTTTGTATCTGTATTATGTTCTTCTAATTTAAAAACTTTTTGTAATAAATTTTCTTTTTTTGAACTTGATATCATTTCCATAATTTTAATCACCTTATCCCATATATTTTTCGTTAATGTTCCGTATAAAACTTATTTTTTCTTGATAATTCCTTTTAATAATTCGTGTTCCTTAAATACTTTAATAGAATAACATTTCACATTTTCTATGTCAATATTAATACCAATTTTTCACGAACATTTTTTAATTCCTATGTCATTATTATAGTCTTTTATGGTGTAAACACGAACTTTTTATTCTTTCTGCTAATAATATGCATAAAAAAAGAGAAAGTAATATACTTTCTCCTTTTTAACTAAGCTTTTAATAAGCTTACTAATTTTTTTAGTTTTTCTTCATCTATACTTTTAAAAGGATTATTATCCTCTCTTATTGCAGTTCCAAAATGCCTAAAACAATACAATTAGCACCCAAACTCTTCGCTACCTGTATGTCTCTTTTCATTATTTTCAAATCTTCTTCAGTATATACAAATCCATTAGCATGTGGTCTTATCATAACATTTACAGGTATATCTACATTTTTCATTATACTTTCCATAAGTCCATAACTTGGTGTAAGTCCACCTTCAGTTAACGCACTTACAAGCTCAATTCTATCTCCTCCACATACTTCTATAGTTTTGCATCCTCTACAGTCATTCCTATTATTTCTATCATATATCTCTTTTAAATCCCCTTTTAACTATTATTTTCACTATACAATTGTAATTTTATTATTTATGTGACTAAGTTTCAACATTTTATAAAAAATCCACTTTGCTTAAGCCACTGCGTGGCGCTATGAAATTTTAGCCAACGACCTTGCTCAAAAAACAACTTTTTTACATTTCAATATTTGTTGATATTACTTAATTTCATAAGATTTACAGAAATTTAAGAACAATATAATTTCCTACAATATAAAAAGAGATAAGAATATATCTTATCTCTAATATTTTATTAATCTACTGAATCATACTCAACTTCAGTTTCAGGAACCTTAATTTCTCCATTTTTAACTTTATCAGCCATAGTATTTACATAATCAATTATATCTTGCGGTACTAGTTTTTTAGTGGAATCTGGTATACCAACTCCATCTTCTTTTAGACCGTATACTTTTTCTTTTCCTCCAGCTAATTTTCCATTTTTAAGCTCTTTAACTGTATCATACACACCAACATTTACTTTCTTTAAAGCTGATGTTAATACGTTATCTGGAGCTAAATTGCTTTGATCTTTATCTACCCCTATAGCATATTTATTTTGTTCTTTTGCAGATTCTATTGCTCCTAATCCTGTACCTCCTGCTGCTGAAAGTATTATATCCACTTTATTTGAATACATTTGATTAGCTATTGACTTACCTTTAGCAGCATCTGCAAAAGTTCCTGCAAATTGAACTTGTACATCAGCCTCATCGTTAGCTTGGTCTACACCATACTCATAGCCATATAAGAATCTATATATAACTTTATTTTCCATTCCACCTATAAAACCAACTTCATTTGTTTTAGTCATTTTACCTGCTATTAACCCTGTTAAAAATGATGCTTCATTTTCTTTAAATAATATAGGGGTTACATTTTTAGGTATCTCATCATAAGTTTCATCTATTATTGCAAATTGTTGTTCTGGATAATTTTTTGATTGAGTTTTTATATCTTCTGCCATAGTATTACCTACACCTATAATTAAATCCATACCTTCATCTGCTAATGTTTCTATATTTCCTAGGTATTCTGATGCTTGTTTTGATTCTATAACTTTTACTTCAACTCCTAATTCTTTTTGAGCTTTTTGCAATCCTTCCCATGCACTTTGGTTAAAAGACTCATCGTTAATACCACCTACATCTGCAACCATTCCTACTTTTATAACATTATTATTCGATTTTGTATTCTCTTTTTTATTGGTACACCCTATCAAGCTCATAGAAGCTATTAATATAGCTGAACTCAATACTACTATTTTTTTATAATTCATATTATGCCTCCTATTATTTTAAGAATTTATGTATTTATAATTTATAAGGTTTTAGCATTCCTAATTTTATTATTTCAATAAATTCATAAATTAATTACAAAAACTAAAAAAGTAAAAACTTAACTCTTTTAGTTTCCAATACATAAAATAAATAAGGGACAAGAAAATAAAATTTTCTTATCCCTTATTTATTTTATGCATTCATTGCATCATATTCTTCTTTTGTTTCTGGAACTTCTATATCTCCATTTTTTATTTTTTCAATTATATCATTTACATAATCTATTATTTCTTGAGATACTAAATTTTTAGTAGTTTCAGGTATACCAACACCATTTTGTTTTAAACCGTAAACTTTAGCTTCCCCACCATCTAAATTTCCATTAACTAATTCTTTAACCGTATCATATACACCCACATTTACCTTCTTTAAAGCTGATGTTATTACATTTTTTGGTGCTAAATCGCTTTGATCTTTATCTACACCTATTGCATATTTATTTTGCTCTTTTGATGATTCTATAGCTCCAAGTCCTGTTCCTCCAGCTGCAGAGAATATTATATCCACACCCTTAGAGTACATTTGGTTTGCTATAGATTTTCCTTTAGCTGCATCTGCAAAAGTTCCTGCATATTGAACATTAATTTCAGCATCTTTGTTAGCTTCTTTTACTCCTGCCATATATCCATATAAGAACCTTGATATAACAGTATTATCCATACCACCTATAAATCCAACATTATTAGTTTCAGTCATTTTTCCTGCTATAAGTCCAGTTAAATAAGAAGCTTCATTTTCTTTAAATAAAATTGGTGTTACATTTTCAGGTATCTCATCATAAGTTTCATCTATTATTGCAAATTGTTGTTCTGGATAATTTTCTGCTTGAGTTTTTATATCTGCCGCCATAGTATTACCTACACCTATAATTAGGTCCATACCTTCATCTGCTAAAGTTTCTATATTTCCAAGATATTCTGATGCTTGTTTTGATTCTATTACTTTTATTTCAATTCCTAAATCTTTTTCAGCTTGTTGAAGACCTTCATATGCAGATTGATTAAATGATTCATCATTTATACCTCCAACATCAGATACCATACCTACTTTTATATTTGTTTTTTCATTTGTATCTGCTTTGCTATTATTACAGCCAACTAGATTTAAAGCTCCTAAAATTATTACTGTACTTAAAGCTATTGTCTTATTTAATTTCATATTTATTCCTCCAGTGTCATTATATTGAATGTATATGTGTGTGTTTATTAAATAAAAATTAAGGAGCAAAAGAAAAAATTCTTTTGCTCCCCAATTTATATTATTCCCATTCAATAGTTCCTGGTGGTTTTGAAGTTATATCATAAACTACTCTATTAGCTCCGTCCACTTCATTAACTATTCTATTTGATATCTTTTCTAAAACATCATAAGGCATTTTGTACCAATCTGAAGTCATTCCGTCAGAAGATGTTACAGCTCTTAAACCTACTAAATAAGCATAAGTTCTTTCGTCTCCCATAACTCCAACTGTCTTAACATCTGGTAATGTAGCAAATGCTTGCCATATTTTTTTGTAAAGACCAGCTTTTTTAAGCTCTTCCATATATATAGCATCAGCTTCTCTTAAGATATCACATCTTTCTTTTGTAACTTCTCCTATTACTCTTATCCCTAATCCTGGTCCTGGGAATGGATGTCTAAATATTAATCCTTCTTCTATACCAAGCTCTAAACCTATTTTTCTAACCTCATCTTTAAATAATTCTCTTAAAGGCTCTACTATTTGGAATTCTATATCTTCTGGTATTCCGCCAACATTGTGGTGAGATTTTATTGTAGCAGATTCTCCACCATGTCCACTTTCTACAACATCTGGATATATAGTTCCTTGAACTAAGAAGTCCATTTTTCCAAGTTTATTTGATTCTTCTTCAAATACTCTTATAAATTCTTCACCTATGATTTTTCTCTTAGCCTCAGGTTCAGTCACTCCCTTTAACTTACCTAAGAATCTATCTTCACAGTTAACTCTGATTAAGTTCATATCAAACTTATCTCTGAATATTCTTTCTACATCATTTCCTTCATTTTTTCTAAGTAAACCATGATCAACGAATACACATGTTAAGTTATCACCTATAGCCTTATGAACAAGTACTGCAGCAACTGATGAATCAACTCCACCACTTAGTGCACAAAGTACTTTTTTATCTCCTATAGTTTCTTTTAATTGTTTTATTTTATCGTTTATAAATGAATCTGTAGTCCAGTCTCCACTAACATTACAAATATTGTATAAGAAGTTTCTAAGTATTTTATCTCCTTCTAAACAATGTTCAACTTCTGGATGGAATTGGACTCCATAAAGATTTTTTTCTTTATTTTCTATAGCTGCAACTGGACAATCTGCTGTATGAGCTATAACTTCAAATCCAGGAGCTACTGCATCAACTAAGTCAGTATGACTCATCCAAACTGTATTTGTAGATATTCCTTCAAATAATTTTGACTCATGATATGTTATAGATGTTTTTCCATATTCTTTTTCAGCTGTGTTACCTTTTCTAACAACTCCACCTAGTACATGAGACATTATTTGATGTCCATAACATATACCAAGTATTGGTACACCTATTTCAAATATTTCTTTTGATATAGATGGAGAGTCTGGTAAGTATGCACTATTAGGTCCTCCAGTAAATATTATTCCTTTTGGGTTTTTAGCTTTTATTACTTCTATGTCTGTACTGTAAGGTAATATCTCACAGTAAACATTGTTCTCTCTTACTCTTCTAGCAATTAATTGGTTGTATTGACCTCCAAAGTCAATAACTAATACTAATTCATGTTTCATTACATCATATCTCCTTGCATACTGTAGTTTGGTGCTTCTTTTGTTATTGTTATATCATGCGGATGACTTTCTTTTAATGAAGCTGCTGTTATTTTAACAAATTCCGCTGTTTCTTGTAAGTCTTTTATAGTAGGCGCTCCACAATATCCCATTCCAGATCTTAGACCACCTATCATTTGGTATGTTATATCTTCTGCTTTACCTTTATAAGCAACCATTCCTTCAACACCTTCTGGAACTAATTTCTTAGCTCCATCTTGGAAGTATCTATCTTTTGAACCATCTTCCATAGCTGCTATAGATCCCATTCCTCTATAAGTTTTGTATGATCTTCCTCTATAAAGAACTGTTTCTCCTGGACTTTCATCAGTTCCAGCGAACATCGATCCCATCATACATACATTTGCTCCAGCAGCTAATGCTTTAACTATATCTCCAGAGTATTTTATTCCACCATCTGCTATTACTGGTATGCCATACTTAGCAGCAGCTTCAGCACAATCCATAACTGCTGTTACTTGAGGAACACCTATACCTGCGACAACTCTTGTTGTACATATCGATCCAGGTCCTATCCCTACTTTTACGCAGTCAGCTCCAGCTTCTATTAATGCTTCACAACCTTTAGCAGTTGCAACATTTCCAGCTATAACTTGTAAGTCTGGATAAACAGATTTTATCTTTTTAACAGCTTCTATAACACCTTTTGAGTGTCCATGAGCACTATCTAAAACAATTACATCTACTTTTGATTCGTATAATGCTTTTACTCTATCTAATAAATCTCCAGTTATACCAACTGCTGCACCACATAAAAGTCTTCCCCCTTTATCTTTTGCAGAGTTTGGATATTGGATTTTCTTCTCTATATCTTTTATTGTTATTAAACCTTTTAAATGATTTTCTTCATCTACTATTGGTAATTTTTCAATTTTATGTTTTTTAAGAATTTGCTCAGCTTCTTCTAAAGTAACACCTTCTCTAGCTGTTACTAAATTATCTTTAGTCATAGCATCTTCTATTCTTTTAGACATATCTTTTTCAAACTTTATATCCCTGTTTGTTATTATTCCAATAAGTTTTTTATCTTCATCTATTATTGGAACTCCTGATATTCTAAATTTCCCCATTATATTGTCAGCATCTTGAATTGTATGGTCTTTTGTTAAGTAAAATGGATCCACAATTACTCCACTTTCGCTTCTTTTTACTCTATCAACTTCTGAAGCTTGTTCTGCAATAGACATATTCTTGTGAATTATACCTATACCACCTTGTCTAGCCATAGATATTGCCATTTTTGATTCTGTAACAGTATCCATACCAGCACTCATTAATGGTATATTTAATTGTATTGTCTTAGTTAAGTATGTTTGTGTATTTATCTCTTTTGGTAATATTTCAGATTTTTGAGGTATTAATAAAACATCATCAAAAGTTAATCCTTCTTTTATTATTTTAGCCATACTAATTCTCCTTTCAATTTAGCCCACTTTATATTTAAATATTTCAAATTTTTTATATAAAAAAACCTGTATAGTTTCCACCTTTTTTACTAAAAAGTGAAATCACTATACAGGTTTTAAAAATATGCTACAAAACTGCCTAAAATTAAGCAGTTAGTAAATTTTAAATATGTATAATAATTTCACTCATAGTCAAGATTTTTACGGTATCTCGGTAGAAACTCTCAGACCTTATTTCTGAGTATATACGAGTGATTTTGTTTTTAAAATTTTCGTTATTTGCCTTATGTTTGAATAATAATTTACCAAAATAATTCGCTTATGTCAACAAATTTTTACTATTTTCTTCATCAACTATTATATTTATACTCTAATAAACTTATTTAATCTACATATTTGGGTTAATTACTATAATTTAATATCATTAATATCAGTTTTATACTTTAATTAATTTACTGTTATAATATAGATACTTAACTTTTATCGATACAGAAATTGCATTTTTTAATATAATGTTTTATATGCTAGATATTTTTCTATATATGTTATCTATATCTAAGTCATACCTATTATTATTTTAATTTATTAATAGTAGATGCTAAATATCCTGCCCCAAAACCATTGTCAATGTTTACTACAGAAATACCAGAAGCACAACTATTAAGCATAGCTAGAAGTGGAGCTAATCCATCAAAATTTGCTCCATACCCTACTGATGTAGGTACCGCAATAACTGGCACATCTACTAGACCCCCTACTACGCTAGGAAGAGCTCCTTCCATACCTGCAACTGCCACAATTACTCTAGCCTTTTCAATTATCTCTCTATTATTAAGTAATCTATGAATTCCAGCAACTCCCACATCATATAATCTTTCAACTTTATTTCCAAAGAATAAAGCCGTATAATATGCTTCATCTGCCACAGGTATATCCGATGTGCCACCTGTAACAATTAAAATCGTTCCCTTACCCTTATCTTCTATTTCTTCATTTTCTATTCTTAATATTTTAGATAATAAATCATATTTTGCATGGGGATATAATTTTGAAATTTTATCAAAAGTAGTTTTCTCACATCTAGTTCCAAGTATATTACTACCTTTTTCATTCATCTTTTCTATAATCCCCAGTATATGCTCATCACTTTTACCCTTGCAGTATATTACCTCTGGATATCCATTTCTTATACTCCTGTGATGATCAATATGAGCATATCCTATATCTTCATAGGGTAAGTCTTTTAATTTTTCTAAAGCATCTTCTATTTTTAAGTTATTATTCTTAACATCCTCTAATAATTTTTTTAAATCCATAATTCCCCTCTTTGATATTCTTTTTTATATATAATTATACCTTATTATTTTATTTAAATCATAACTATTTATTAATTACCTAGAGCTTTCCCATCTCTTCTCGAATCTGCTCCACCTATTAGTTTACCATTTTTATATTGAACGCCCTGTACCCCGCCAAAATGTTTATCATAACCGTCTTCATATTTTTCAATCTTATGACCCATAGCTTCAAGTTTATTTATAGTTTCATCACTTATTCCACCTTCATAAACAATTTTATCTTTAGTGTTATCATACATTCTATAAGTATCTATAGCCTCTTGTATATCCATATCATAGTCTATAACATTACTAATAACTTGCGTTATAGTAGGAATAATCCTAGACCCTCCAGGAGAACCAAGAACCATAAGAGGAGTACTATCTTCATTTAATACTATTGTTGGGCTCATAGAACTTAAAGGTTTCTTTCCACCATCAACAGAGTTTGGTGAATCTGATTCTGGAGAAAAATCACTTATCTCATTATTTAATACAAAACCATAATCATCCACTACTAATCCTGACCCAAAAGTCCAGTTTATAGTTTGAGTTACAGCAACCATATTACCATCTTTATCTGCTACTGAATAATGAGTTGTATCTTCATGTTCATAAATCCATGGGTCATCCGCTTTATATTCTTGAGAATAATTCATATCAATTTTATCAGCTAACGCCTTGGCATAATATTTATTTAGCAATCCAAAAGTTGGTACATCAATAAACTCTTGGTCTCCCATATATTTAGCTCTATCTTCGTATACCATTTTGAATGTCTCAGACAATAGATGATATCTTTCCGGTGAATATATTCCATACTTTGAAATATCAAAATTCTCCAATATATTTAAAGATTGAATAACATGAGTTCCACCAGATGACGGTAACGGTGACGATATTATAGTTTTACCTCGATAAGTGCCTTGTAAAGGTTCTGACTCTTCAACTTTATAGTTCGCCAAATCTTCTAAAGTAATTATTCCACCATATTTTTTTGCTGTTTCTACTATAGATTTGGCCATATCTCCTGTATAAAATCCATCCTTACCCTCTTTAGATATTAGTTTCAAAGTATTAGCTAGATCTTTATTCTTATATAAATCTCCAACATTGTAATAATTCCCATCTTTATTAAGAATTAAATTTTTTAATTCTGGGTATTTCCCCATCATGTCTTTTACACTTTTCATGTCTTTTAGAAGTGTTGGCGTGACATAGAATCCATTTTGAGCCAAATTAATAGCAGGTGTCATAACTTCTTCTAATGTAAGATTTCCCGATCCATACTTTTCGAAAGCATATATTAATCCAGCCACCTGTCCTGGTACTGCTACTGACTTTCCACCACTTTTATTTTCACCATTAGCTACTTTCCCTTTAGAGTCTAAATTCCACATATATGGATTCGCTGCTGATGGTGCAGTTTCTCTAAAGTCTATATACACATTTTTTCCCTCTTTGTTTCTTATAATCATGCATCCACCGCCCGCTATTCCTGTAGCATTTGGCTCTACAACACATAAAGCAAATCCTGTTGCAATAGCCGCATCAACTGCATTACCTCCAGCTTTAATAATTTCTAACCCAGCTTGAGAAGCCTCGTATTTTCCTGAGGAAACTACAGCTCCTTTACCTGTGGCGCTTCTTCCTTCTTTAGTTAGATGATTTTCATCATCCCAAAGTTTCCATCCACTATTATCAGATACCACACCTGTAGATTCTTTTTCTATTTCTTCTATTTTTATTTCATTAGTCTTTATTTGATTTCTTTCAACTTTATCATCATTGTTGCAACCTGTAGAAAATGTCATTACTATCGTTATACATAATATTATTGCAAAAATTTTATTAAATTTTAACATGATGTCCTCCTAAAATATCAACTTCCGAAAAACTACTCAATAATTTTTATATAAAAACATATTTTATCATATTATTTGGAAAATTAAAAATAATCATGTTATATATACAAAAAAAGAGAACTCATAGAGTTCTCTCTTATTTTAAATTATTAATTATACTACATCATTCCTGGCATTCCTGCTCCCATAGCCGCAGCTTTATCTTCTTTTTCTGGAATATCAGCAACAGCAGCTTCTGTTGTCAAGAATACTCCTGCTATAGATGCAGCATTTTGAAGAGCACTTCTAGTAACCTTAGTTGGATCAACTATACCAGCTTCTATCATGTTTACATATTTTTCATTTAATGCATCAAATCCTACTTCTGGATCTTCAGCTATTACATTTTGAACTATTACAGCACCTTCAAGACCTGCATTTATTGCAATTTGTCTTAATGGTTCTTCTAATGCTTTTCTTACTATTTTAGCTCCTAGTTGTTCTTCTCCTTCTAGAGTTTCAACTAGTTTATCTAAAACTGGTATTGTACTAACTAAAGCAGTACCACCACCGGCAACTATACCTTCTTCAACAGCAGCTCTAGTTGCATTTAAAGCATCTTCTATTCTTAATTTCTTTTCTTTCATTTCTACTTCTGTAGCTGCACCAACTTTAACTACTGCAACTCCACCAGATAACTTAGCTAATCTTTCTAATAATTTTTCTTTATCGAAATCAGAAGTTGTAACTTCTACTAAATGTTTTATTTGATTAACTCTATTTTGTATATCTTCTTTTTCTCCATGACCACCAACTATAGTAGTACTATCTTTTACTACTTTAACTGAAGAAGCTCTACCTAACATTCCTAAGTCAGCCTCTTTTAAGTCATATCCTACTTCTTCTGATATTACAACACCACCAGTAAGAGTAGCTATATCTTGAAGCATTTCTTTTCTTCTGTCACCAAATCCTGGAGCTTTAACTGCAACTATTTCACAAACTCCTCTTAATTTGTTAAGTACTAATGTAGATAATGCTTCACCTTCCACATCCTCTGCTATTATTAATAGTCTCTTACCTTGTTCAACTATTTTATTTAAGATAGGAAGTAACTCTTGTATATTAGATATTTTCTTATCAGTTATTAATATATAAGGATCATTTAAAACTGCTTCCATTTTATCCACATCTGTAACCATATATGCAGAAACAAATCCTCTGTCAAATTGCATACCTTCAACAGTTTCTAATTCTGTATTCATAGTCTTAGATTCTTCTACAGTTATAACACCTTCTTTTCCTACTACTTTCATAGCTTCAGCTATTAATTTACCTATTTCATCATCTCCTGAAGATACAGCACCAACTTGAGCTATTTCTTCTTGACTTTCTATTGTTCTTGATTGTTTCTTTAATTCTTCAACTGAAGCTTCTACAGCTTTTTGTATACCTTTTCTAATTATTATTGGATTAGCTCCTGCTGTAACATTTTTTAAACCTTCTCTTATTATTGCTTGTGCTAAGACTGTAGCTGTTGTTGTACCATCTCCAGCTACATCATTTGTTTTAGTAGCAACTTGCTTAACAAGCTGAGCTCCCATATTTTCAAATCTATCTTCTAATTCTATTTCTTTTGCTATAGTAACACCGTCATTCGTTATTAGAGGTACTCCAAACATCTTGTCTAGTATAACATTTCTTCCTTTTGGTCCAAGAGTAACCTTAACTGTATCTGCTAATTTATTTACTCCAATTTCTAATGCTTTTCTTGTATCTTGCGCAAATCTAATATCCTTTGCCATCTTCATACCCTCCTAAATTTTACTCAATAACAGCTAATATATCGCTTTGTCTTAAAATTATGTATTCTTCTGAGTCTATCTTAACTTCATTTCCTGCATATTTTGAGTATATTACTTTATCTCCAACTTCAACTTCCATTTTAACTTCATTTCCATCTACAAATCCTCCTGGCCCAACTTCTATTACTTGTGCCATTTGAGGTTGTTCTTTTGCTGAACCTGGTAAAATAATACCACTTGCAGTTTTTTCTTCTGCTTCAACTTTCTTGATTACTACTCTGTCTGCTAAAGGTCTTATTTTCATAATTTATCCCTCCTAAAATAGAATTATATTATAAAATTTAGTTATTATTATTTTTTATCACTCTATATCTTAGAGTGCTAACAAGATAATAATAAACCATTTTTATAAAATTTTCAACTTATTTTTGAACCTTTATTTCTATATAAATATTTATCATTAAAGTTTAATTTTATACCATAATTATTTTGAAAAAAGCTTACACTTTCAATATTAGAAAGAGTAAGCTTAATTAATTCATAAATTCTGTGTACTTATCAAGAACTTCTTCAGGATTTCCTATCATTTTAATTACACCATCATGCATCCACATTACAGTATCACAAAGTTCTTTTAAAGTAGAAATATTATGAGAAACTATAACCACTGTTCTTTTTTTATCAGAAATTAGCTTTTTCATTTTTTTATAGCTTTTCTTTTTAAATTTTTGGTCACCTACACTTAATACTTCATCAATAAGCATTATATCTGTTTCCAATATAGCTGTGATAGAAAATGCTAACTTCGAAAACATTCCACTAGAATATGTTTTAACAGGCATATCTATAAATTTACCTAATTCAGCAAATTCTATTATTTCATCCATTTTACTTCTTATTTCTTCTTCTGAAAATCCAAGTAGCATTCCTGATAAAAGAATATTTTCTCTACCAGTTAAACTTTTATTAAATCCAACTCCTATAGATAATAATGACACTGACTTGTCATGTAAGTCTATATTTCCTTCATCTGGTGAAAATATTCCAGCCAATGCCTTTAACATTGTAGATTTTCCACTTCCATTTTTACCTATTATACCTAAAATCTGACCCTCTTTTAAATTAAATGATACGTTTTTTACAGCTTTAAATTCTGTAACTTTTGCTTTTTTCAATTTTAATAAATTCTTTTTTATAGAATAAGCTTTCATACTTTTATAAGTTATACTTAAATTATTCACTTCTATAGCTAAATTTTTGTCCCTCATTATATCACCTTCACATAACTATTTTCATTTTTATATATTGTTTTCACACCTACTATTGATATAATTAATCCCACTACTATCCATAATAAAAGAACCTTTAAAGAAGGTCTATCACCATACAATAAGCACTTTCTAAAAGAAGATAATAAAAATGCAATTGGATTACATTTCAATAAAATATCCGAATAAGGTGATGCTATACGACTTTCTATAGAATAAAAAATCCCAGTCATATAAAATACCGCCCTTAATACTATATTTACTATATTTGACAAATCCTCTATGAATACACCAAAGTGTAGTAAAATCGTCATAAAACCAAAATTTATAATCCAAAGAGTTATCATTACAGGTATTATATACAGTACGTTCCATGTTATTGAAACCCTAGAAACAATCATCATAAGAACTACTATTCCAAAGCAAATCATCATTTTAAATCCATTAACTAACATTTTAGAGAAAATCAATACAAACTTAGGTATATAAACTTTAGATACAATAGACTTATTAGCTTTCACCATCTTAACACTATTTTTCATATTTCTATTAAAAAAATCCCAAGCCATTATACCTATAAAAATAAAAATCGGAAAGTTTTCTTCCCTTGCATCAAAGACTACACCAAATATAAAAGAATATATTAGCATAAAACATAATGGTTCCAATATCCACCATACCCAGTTTAAATAAGAGCTAGCCACCTCCGCTTTTAGTTCTGATTTAGCTGAATATATGGCATACTTATAATATTTTTTAAAATCATTAATAAATCTGTCCATAATATTCTCCCCTGATATTATAAAATCTCTACATATTTTACCTTTTTATACCAATTAATTACTAATTTTATGTTAGCAGATTAAATAATGACTTTCAATTATAAAACCTTATTTTCTAATAAAGAATATTTATAATAAATTTTAATAAATTAAAAAGCATGATATTTAATATTAAAAATAACATGCCTTTTATAATAATGGGGAAAAAAGTCTTGATATAGACTCTTTAACTTTCATAAATGTATTTCTACTTTCAAACTTCATTCTTTCTAATTCTTCACTATTATCTAAATCCGCCATGAAGTCTTTTTTTATTTCTTCAATAATTTTCCTATCATATATGAAAGCATTAACTTCAAAATTCAATTTGAAACTTCTCAAATCCATATTTGCAGACCCTGTGGAAGCCATAAAATCATCTATAATTATAACCTTTGAATGTAAAAATCCTTTATTGTACAAGTATACTTTTCCACCAGACTCCAATATTTCTTGGAAGTAAGAGTATGATGCAGTATTTACAATTTTATGATCTGCAATTTTAGGAAACAGAATTATAAGTTCTACACCACTTAATGCTGCACATTTTAGAGCCTTAAGCAAGCTTTCATCTGGTATAAAATATGGAGTTTCTATATATATACTCTTTTTCGCCTGGCATATTGCATAAAAATATGCATAATGCATAGATTCCCAATCTGAATCTGGACCACTAGCTACAATTTGCATCATAGAGTTTCCTTTGATATTTAACTTAGGAAATAATTTTTCTTCTAATAATACTTCTTTAGTATTGTAATACCAGTCGGTTAAGAAAATCATCTGTAACATATAAACAGAAGTTCCTTCTATCCTTATATGAGTGTCCCTCCAGTATCCAAACTTTTTATTTTTTCCTATATATTCATCACCAATATTTATTCCACCTGTATATCCTATTTTTCCATCTATAATTACAATTTTTCTATGATTTCTGTAATTAATCTGTCCTCCTATTGGTATAGTAATCTTTCCCTTTAAGTATGGTATTATTTCTATACCATGCGTTCTCATTTCGTTAAAAAATTTCCTATGGAACCAAAACCTCCAACAACCTACATCATCATAAATTATTCTTATTTTCACTCCAGCTTTTGCTTTTTCTATTAGTTCTTTTTTTATCTGTTCTCCAATTTCACTATCTTTAATTATAAAATATTCTAAATGAATATGATCTTTTGCATTTCGTATGTCTTTTACTAAATTTTTAAATTTTTCATTTCCATCTACATAAATTTCCACATTATTATTAATCGTAAATGGAAAAATACCTGTATTAAGCAGTAAACTAACTACTCTTAACACTCTAAAATCTATATTTTCACTGTATGGCAATTTTCCTTCTTTTATCATGATACTTTGACCTTTGGCTAATTCCTTCATCTCATCCAAATTAAATAAAAGATTCTCTTTTTTCATATTATTTGCCATCTTATATGTTTTTTTCATTTTTATTTTTCTAATATTTCTTCCTAGTACAGCATAAATCAATATTCCTACTACTGGAAATAACATAAAAATCAAAATCCATATCAGTGTTTTCGAAGGATCCCTATTTTCTAATATAAGTTTTATAGAAACAATAGCACTTAGTATATAAAAGAGTGCTAAAATGACCTTTAAAACCATCCCATCATTTTCATCTCCTTAGGATTTATCTACCTATTCCTAATTCTCTTGCATAGTAGAATAAATATTGTTGAGCAAACCCCGCCAAATTTCCAAATTTATCTAATGCAAATTTTCTTATTTTAGGCAAACTTAAATTATCTTCCACATAAAATTCTTCCATAACTCTCTTTACCCAAACATCCACTGGGAATGTATCATATTTTTGCATTCCAAATAGTGTAATACAGTCTGCGACCTTTGGACCTACTCCATTAAATTTGACTAATTCTTTTATACACTCATCTGTATTTAACTTTCTATAAGATAAAACATCAACATTATTTTCACTAACATAATCAACTACACTTTTGATATACTTATCTCTAAATCCTGTTTGACAAGCTCTGATTTCTTCAACAGATGCCCTACTTAACTCCTCAGGTGTTGGAAAGGCATAATACTTTTTACCTCTATATTCACCTATAAATTTACCATATTTTTCTGATAAATTATTTATTGCTCTTTGAATCATCGGTATTCTATTATTTGCAGATATAATAAAAGATATAAGCATTTCCCATCCATCTTGCTGTAGTATTCTTATCCCTTGTCCAAATTCTGTTGCTTTTTCTAAATATTCATCCATTATTCTCAATTGATTTTTTATTTTGCCGTAGTCTCTTCCTAAATCAAAATAATCAAACCATATATTTTCAAAGTCTTCCTTATTAGTATTATCAAAAATAATTAAATCATTTTCTTTTTTTACATTTATAACTTTTCCTTGAACTACCCCTGTATATGAACCATCTTCTTGTCTAATCCATCTAAAACATTGGCCACAATCAAAAACATGTTGTGGTTCAAAATCTTCATTTATTCCTTCTAGTATAATTTGGTTATCTTTTTCTATAATGTTCATTTTTTATTTCCTTTCCTATTTATATCTATTTATATTATTTTTGATTTTTCTATAATATATCCTTATTTTATAAAATCTAAATTTTTACAATTATATTCTTTATTATATATACCTTATTTTAATTAATTTACACATGGTATGATATATAAATTTAGCGGCCAGTGAAAAATCACTGCCCGCTTTTACGCAATATTATATAATTTTTTGAATTTTTCTATGGTAAAGGTATTTTTTATATAATTATTATACTAGATTTCTATCTAAAATAAACACTTAATTTTGTATGAATAGTTCATATGTTTCTTCAAACTCTGCTATGTCTATATCACTTTCCAAAGTCTTCTTTTCAGTACCATAACTTCCAAATATTACGATGGCTAGAATATTTTCCTTTATATATTTATAATACACAAATTCTATTATATTTTATAAGTAAAAATCACTACTTCACTTTAGAAAGTTTCCTATAATTTAGAGCTTATATTTAAATATTCCTTGACCACATGTACAAAATATTAAACCATACCTAAAAAGCTGTAGCACCTATAAGTACTACAGCTTTTAAATACTATTTAACTCTAACTATTCTTACACCATAAGGTTCTAACTCTAAAGTTGCCTCTATTTTATCATTATTTTCCATATCTATTAAGTTAAAGTCTTTAATATCAATAGTCTTATCTTCATCTGTGAAGTTCATAAAGAATACAAATTCATTATTTTCATCTCTACGAACTTGAGCATTAATACCTGTAGGTAAGTCTAATTCTATAGCTCTTTGTAATTGTATCTTCTTCGCAACACTTCTATAGAAATCTGTTAAGAACTCATCATTATTTCTAAATGCTATATAGTAAGCTTCACCTTGTCCAAACTTATTGCAAGTTAACGCAGGCATACCTTTATAGAAATCTGTTTTGTAAGTTGCAAGAACTTCTGCACCTTCTGAATGTATTAAATCACAGAATATTTTTGCCTTATATTCACCTTTCATAGAAAGACTATTATTGTCTTCTATAGTTACATAGTTTACATCTTCATCATAAAGAGCATCTAACTCTTCAGACCATATACCTGTAACTTTTCTAAGTGGACCTGGGAATCCTCCTAAGAAACATAAGTCATTTTCATCAACTATTCCACTCCAGTAAGTAGTTACTAGAGTTCCTCCATTTTTTACAAACTCTTCTAGTCTTTCTCCAACACCTGGTCTTACCATATAAAGCATTGGTGCTACCACAACCTTATATTTAGAGAATTCACAGTCCATGTTTATAACATCTACTGGAATTGACATATCCCAAAATGCTTTGTAGTGCTTTTGAACTGTATCATGATAATCCTTTTTCTCTATTCTTGGACCTTGAGCATCATTTACAGCCCAGAAGTTTTCCCAATCGTAAATAACTGCTACTTCTGGTTCTACAGATGTTCCTATTACATCTGTAAGATTACTTAATATCTCACCAACCCTTGTTACATCTCTAAATACTCTAGTATTTTCATGTCCACAATGGTCAACTACAGCTCCATGGAACTTTTCTGATGATCCTCTACTTTTTCTCCATTGGAAATACTGTACAGTATCAGATCCATGTGCTACTGCTTGAAGAGAAGATAATACATGCATACCTGGTCTTCTTAATTTAGCCACTGGTTGCCAGTTTGTTGAACTTGGAGAACTTTCCATCATCATAAATGGTTTACCATTTAATATTGATCTATTTAAGTCATGAACAAATCCAATTCTACTACCTTCATGAGCATCTGATCTCTCACCATGCCAGTAAGGATAGTTATCCCAAGATACTACATCTAAGTAAGGTGCAAATTTCCAGTAATCAATTCCTCTTTCAAGTGATATATAATCATGGAAGTTTGTAGTTACAGGAATATCTGGACATATTTCTTTTAAAATACTTCTTTCATGCTTATAGTAATCTAGAGTTTGGTGAGTTACAAATCTCATCCAATCTAAGTTCAATCCATGTAGCGCTGGCTCTCCGTGTGGAGCTGGTGCTTCTATTTCACTCCAATCATTAAATGTATGACTCCAGAATTTACTCCACCATGCATGGTTTAATTTGTCTAAATCATTGTCATATTTTTCTTTTAAATACTCTCTAAATGCTTCTTCACATAAAGAACAGTTACATTGTCCTTCAAACTCATTTGAGATATGCCACATAATTAATGCTGGATGGTCCTTATATCTCTCTGCTAATAATCTATCTATTATTGCGATTTTTTCTCTATATATAGGAGATGTATAACAGTGATTATGACGCTCCCCATATAAGTTTCTCACTCTATTTGGTGTTACTCTTAAAGTTTCTGGATATTTGTGAGCCATCCACGCTGGTTTAGCTCCACTTGGAGTGGCAAGAATAACATAATTTCCGTTTTTGTGCATTAAATCCATTATTTCATCTAACCATTCAAATTGGAAAACTCCTTCTTGTGGTTCTAGCATAGTCCATGAGAATATACCTACTGCTACCACATTAGAATGAGATAGTTTCATTAATCTAACATCTTCTCCCCATATACCCGGCACATCAATCCATTGTTCTGGGTTATAATCTGCTCCATGAAGCATTTTATCTATTTTCGAGCTTATTGGTCCAAAATTTTTCAAAATAATCCCCCCATATTTTAACTAATCAACAAAGTATTTAGGAAAATTCACCAATCTACTTTGTTGATTGTATTTTTATATTTTTTATATCTAGTTTTTAATGTATTTTACTGAGTTTTATAAGCTAATCATAAATTACATATCATTAAGCACTAGTTTTTATTCTTTCATTTGCTATATCTTTACCAACTTTTTTCTCATATTTTCTCCAACATATTTCCGCAAACCCTAGGAATACAACCAATCCTAATACATTATAAAGTAGTACAAATACTGGATTAGTTGCTCCTGCCTCTAACGTTCCATTGAAGTATGCAGCAAATGTATCTGGTGATGGAATTGAAGATATTATAAACACAAATGTAAATAATACTAATAATAAAACTCCTAAACTTATTCCAAGTCCTCTAGATCCAACTTTAAAACTTCTTTCCATGTCATCTTTTTTAGCTCTTAATACTATGTATCCAACTAGGAAGAATAATACTGGTATTAATGAAGTAGATGCTGTCATGTTTATTAACATTTCTAGTAAATTATCTATAGAACCTATTCCTAAAGCTGGTATTATTAATAATATTGTTACTATTATAGCTTGAAGATATAGTGCATTTACAGGATTTCCATTATTATCTGTCTTTGCAACCCAACTACCAAATATACCTTCTGGTATTTCAGAGAATAATACTTTTACAGGTGCAGCTGTCCATAGTACTAATGAACCTAAACTTGCAAGTAACATTATAAATCCTACAATATTTGTAACTATGTTTCCTAAACCATAGTGAGCTCCTAAAATTTTAAATGCATCAAATAATCCGTTAGAGAAGTTTCCTGATAAAGTTTCAGCTGGAACAATTAAACCTACAGATACTGCTCCTAAAGCATATAATCCTCCAACAATTATAGTAGATATTAACATTGTCCTTATAAATGTTTTGTTTCCACCTTTTACATCTTTAATATATACTCCTATACTTTCAGCTCCACCAACAGCTTGTAATACCCAAGCTAAAACCATAAAGTAAGTCCAGTTAAACTTTGGCATAATCGCTTCAGTAGTAAATTCTTGAGCTGGTGCTTTTCCAAAGAATATGATAACCCCAAATGATAAAACTATAAATCCTAATCCTAATACAATTCTAGCTATTCCAGAAAGATTTGTAATTTTAGCTATCCAAGATACACCTTTTGTTGATACAAAAGTTACTATCCAGAATAATATTATTGATATTATTGATATTAATACGGTTTTCCCCTCGAATACATTTATCCCTGTAAATGTGAATGACGCATATATTAATACTTTTGGTAATAATGATGTAAAGAAAAATAAATTTACAAAGAAATATGACCAAGATCCTAAAAATGCCCATCTTGCACCTAGAGATTTTTTTATCCAGCTATTTATCCCTGATTCCGAATCTGAACTTGCTGATGCAAATTCCCCAATCATCAACGCAAATGGGAAGAAATAAAATATAGTTCCAAATATGTATGATGGTATTGTAGCTAATCCAATATTTACACTACTATCAATAATGTTTCCAAATGAAAATACTGCTGTAAATGTCATAAGCATTAGTGCTTTAGAACTTAGACTTCCTCTTTCCTCTTTCATACTATAATCCTCCTAATAAAATATAAATCGTACTCAAAAAACGTTTTCTTGGGATTATAATATCATCTATAATTTTATTTATCAATGCATTAATGTTTCTAGATTTTATACTATTGTTGTCTATATATTTATAAGTTTGACAAAATTCCCTATTTATTTTATATTTTTAATATAAATTTTAATTAAAAGGAGAATTTAATGAATAGAATAGGTATTTTTTCAACTGAATTAAAACCTAGTAATGAATTATATATTTTTGAATGTGGATATGAACATTGCGAACCAAGAGACCCTTATCAATATGAACCTATTGATTATTACTTAATTCACTATATACTAGAAGGAGAAGGATTATTTTTTATAAATGATCAGTGTTATCATTTAAAAGCAGGAGATGGATTTTTTATTCCTCCTGATACTGCTAACAATTACTATGCTCTAGCAGATAATCCTTGGGTTTATAGATGGATTGGAATAAACGGTATCAAAGCTAAAGAATTATTATCAATGTGTGGATTCAAAAATGATAACTTTATTTTTAGATATGATAAAGATAATAAATTAGACAACTATTTTAGAAATATTTATGAATGCTGTTGTCATAATGATTTGTATATGGCATTAGGTTATTTGTATCAATTTTTCTCTTTATTAAAGATTGATGAGTATGAAGAAGTTGTAGATGGTTATTCTAATTCTAATGAATATATTCATAAAGCTTTAGATTATATTAAAGATAACTACTACAAAAGCATAACAGTTTCAGATGTAAGTAATTACCTTACTATTGATAGGAGCTATTTTTATAAAATATTTAAAGAAAGTATGATGACTACTCCTCAACAATACATAATTGAATTTAGAATAAAAAAAGCCTGTTCTCTGCTTAGAAAAAGTAGTTATTCTATTAGTAGAATAAGTGATTTAGTTGGTTTTTCATCTCAAGCATACTTTTCAAAAGTATTTAAGAAAACACTTAATATAACTCCTTTTGAGTACAGAAAAACATTTATTAAATAAGTGAAATGTTTACTAATAGATATTTTAATACAAAAATCCCATAGAATAGACTTTTATCATCTATTCCATGGGATACAGTTTACAAATTACATTCCTAATTCTTTAAACTCTCTACTTCCTGGCTTAACTAACTCTACCTTACCTTCTTTACAAATTGGACACTCATCAGCTTCATGAACTTGTATATCTAATTTTATAGCACTATATATTGGCATTCCTATATCTTCACTAGTTCTGTTTGCTATACAAGCAACTCCTATTACTTCTCCACCTAAAGCTTCTAAACATTTCTTAGTTTCTATAGTTGATTTACCAGTTGTAACAACATCCTCTGCTATTATTATTTTAGCTCCTGGTTTAACTTCAAATCCTCTTCTAAGTTGCATTACTCCGTCTTTTCTCTCAGTGAATACTGATTCTTTTCCTAATTGTCTTCCTAATTCGTAAGAAACTATTACTCCACCCATTGCTGGTCCTACTACTAAATCTATTCCTAAATCTTTTATCTGCTCAACAACTGTGCTTAATACTTGCTCTGCATATTCTGGGAATCTTAATACCTTTGCACATTGTACATATCTATTACTATGCTTTCCTGATGATAATAAGAAATGTCCTTCTAATAATGCATCACTTTTCTTTAATATTTCAACTACATCTACTTTACTCATTTGTTTACTCCTCCGATTGTTTAATATTTATTGTAAATTATTTTTTCACTAATATTTATTAGTTATTTTTAACTTTGTTTTTTAATAAATCACTACTTATATTTATATAATTCCTCTTATTTCATCAAGAGTTTTAATTCCTTCTTGTTTCATAAACTTTTCTATTCCATCTATTATCTCAAGTCCTATTTTGGGATTTACAAAGTTTGCTGTTCCTACTTGAATACAAGAAGAACCTGCCATTATAAATTCTATGGCATCATTGGCAGTTGTTATTCCACCCATTCCCCATACTGGTATTTCTATGTTTTTAGAAACTTCATTAACCATTCTAAGGGCTATTGGTTTTATTGCTGGTCCAGATAATCCTGCATATACATTTTCAAATACAGGTTTTCTTCTGTTTATATCTATTGCTAAAGCTTTAAATGTGTTTACTAAAGAAACTCCATCAGCTCCTTCTTCTTCACAAACTCTCGCCATACCTACTATATCTTCAGCATTTGGTGATAACTTTATTACAAGAGGTTTATCAACAACTTTTCTAACTTCTCTTACTATTTCTCTTGCAACTTCATTTTTTATTCCAAAAGCCATTCCTCCAGCTTTTACATTTGGACAAGATATATTTAGCTCTATCACATCCACATCTTTTCCCCTTAGTAATTCAGCACCTTTTATGTAGTCATCTAATGTTCCTCCACCAAGGTTAACTATTCTTACTAAATCTAAATCAGAAAAGAATGGTAGCTCTTTATCTATAAATCCTTGTACCCCTGGATTTTCTAAACCTACACTATTCATCATTCCAGATGGAGTTTCAAAAACTCTCATTCCATTGTTTCCATCTTTTTGATTTAATGTAAGTCCTTTAGAACTTATTCCACCTAATTTTTCTATATCATAAATTTCGTTGTATTCTTTCCCAAATCCAAAAGTTCCAGATGCCATTATTACTGGATTTTTAAAATTAAGATCCTTAAATTTCACATTTAAATTAGCCATTAAAAATCACGTCCTCTCCTCTGAATACTGGGCCATCTTTACAAGTTTTCTTGTTTCCAAATTTAGTTTTACAAGTACATACTAGACATGCACCTACGCCACATGCCATATGATTTTCTAATGAAACAAATAATTTTGTATTTGTTCCTTCTGTCATTTTAACTAGCTTTTCCATCATTGGTGTTGGTCCACAAGTTAATATATAATCATATTTTTCTATATCTAAAATATCTGTAACAAATGTATTACCTACAGCAACATTTATCTCATTACAAACTTCATTATATTTGTCTATTAAAATAGGTTCATTTCTAAAACCTAAGTAAGCATCACAGTTTGGAATATTCTTTGCAACTAAATAAAGTGGTGCAATACCTATTCCTCCTCCTACTAACGCTACTTTTCCTTCTACCTTTTCGTAACCATGTCCATAAGGTCCTTCTAATTTAATAGTATCTTCTACTTTTAATTTACTCAGTATTTTTGTTCCTTCTCCTACAACTTTATATAAGAAACTTATACTATTTTCATTTATATCATGAATGCTTATAGGTCTTGATAATAAAGGATAATTATCCCAAGCTCTTAACATGTAGAATTGACCCATTTCACCTTTGAAACTTCCTGCTACTTCCATTAAGTACATTTCTTCCCCAATATACTCATTTCTAATTACTTTATACATTTTAAATCCTCCATAAAATTCACTTCGCTTAAGCCACTGTGTTGTCGCTACGCTTCATGTCGCCAACGAAATCACTTCAGGTAACTCCGTTGCTCAAAATTTACTTTTCCAATATTACTAATTATTAATTCTTTATATCTACGCCTAAAAGCTTAATAATTAAAGCCATTCGTACATACATACCATAAGTAGCTTGTTTAAAGTAAACTGCTCTTTCATCATCATCTACATCTATAGATATTTCATTAACTCTTGGTAATGGATGCATAACTAGCATATCTTCTTTTGCATTATCCATTTTCTCTTTATCTAATATATAGCTATCTTTTAATCTTTCATACTCATCACTATCTGCAAATCTTTCTCTTTGAATTCTAGTCATATAAAGTAAATCTAGTTTTTTTAAAGATTCGTCTAAATGTGAAGTTTCACAATATGAATAGCTTTTAATTTTTTCTTTTATATATTCTGGCATACTTAGTTCTTCTGGTGATATAAACACAAATCTATTATCTTCATATCTTGTCATTGCTTTTACTAATGAATGAACCGTTCTTCCATATTTTAAATCTCCACAAAGTCCTATTGTGTGATTACTTAAAGTTCCTTTTAGGGATTTTATTGTGAGTAAATCAGTAAGGGTTTGAGTCGGGTGTTGATTTCCGCCGTCTCCTGCATTAATGAATGGTACACTCGTGTATTTAGTTGCTTCTTCAGCCGCCCCAGCTACAGGATGTCTCATAACAATAAGATCTACATATCCAGATACAACTCTCATTGTATCTCCTAATGATTCTCCTTTTGATACTGATGAAGAGTTTGGTTCAGAGAAACCTATTATTTCTCCTCCTAAACGTTTCATAGCTGCTTCAAAGCTTAATCTTGTTCTTGTTGATGGCTCATAAAATAAAGTCGCCATTAATTTACCTTCACAAACACGAGAATATGCTGATGGACTTTGCATAATATCCTCAGCTAAATTTAAAATTTCATCTATTTCTTTAACAGAAAAGTCTTCTGGTTGGATTAAATTCCTTGATTTTAACATATTTTCCTCCTTTTTTAGCCTCTCTGGACTAAATTTAAAAGTATTTCATATCTCTAGTAGATTATCACTTTTATATTTTCATGTCAACATTTTTAGTAATTAAAAAACAGAAGATATTTCTATCTTCTGTTTTTATTTTTATATTAAAATTTATACTTACCTTAAGAAAATGCTTATTTTGTCAATAAAATTTTTATACTAAACCTTGAGCCATCATAGCATCAGCAACTTTTAAGAATCCTGCTATATTTGCTCCAGCAACTAAGTTATATCCAAATCCATAAGTTTGAGAAGCATTAGCACAAGCATCATGTATTCCAACCATGATATTTTCTAATTGAGCATATACTTGTTCTGGAGTGAATACAGTTTTACCAGAGTTTTGACCCATTTCTATACAAGAGCAAGCAACTCCACCAGCATTAGCAGCTTTAGAAGGTCCTACTATTATTCCGTTATCTTGTAAATATTTTATAGCTTCGTTAGTTGAAGACATGTTTGATCCTTCACATACGAATTTACATCCATTAGCAACTATATTTTTTGCATCATCGATTAATATTTCATTTTGAGTAGCACATGGAATATATAAATCAGCTTTTACTTCCCATGGTTTTTTACCAGCTACAAATTTAGATCCTGGGAATTTATCAGCATATGGAGCACATACGTTTTTACCTGAGTTTCTTAATTCAAGCATATATGCAACTTTTTCTCCACTTATTCCATCTGGATCATATATATATCCATCTGGTCCAGATATTGTAACTAATTTAGCGCCTAATTCATTTAATTTTTGAGCAGTACCCCAAGCAACATTACCAAATCCTGATATAGCTACTTCCTTACCAGCTAATTTTTCTCCATTTGCTTCTAACATAGCGTTAGCAAAGAATACTATTCCATATCCAGTAGCTTCAGTTCTTCCTTGTAATCCACCATAAGAAAGTCCTTTACCAGTTAAAACACCTTCAAATCTATTTACTAATCTCTTATATTGTCCAAACATATATCCAACTTCTCTAGCACCAACACCTAAGTCTCCAGCTGGAACGTCAGTTTCTGGTCCTATATGTCTATATAATTCAGTCATGAAAGCTTGACAGAATCTCATTATTTCAGCATCTGATTTACCATTAGGATCAAAGTCAGCTCCACCTTTACCTCCACCTATTGGAAGACCAGTTAAGCTGTTTTTGAATATTTGTTCAAATCCTAAGAATTTTATTATTCCTGGGTAAACGTTTGGTGCAAATCTTAAACCACCTTTATATGGCCCTATTGCACTATTAAATTGGTATCTGTATCCTTTATTTACTTGTACATTACCATTATCATCTGTCCAAACAACTCTGAAAGTTATCCCTCTTTCTGGTTCTGTTAATCTTTCTAATATTGCTGCTTTTTCATATTCTGGATGCTTTTCCATTACTGGTACTAATGAAGATAAAACTTCTTCAACTGTTTGGTGGAATTCTACTTCACCTGGATTATTTTTCTTACAAAGTTCGATACACTCTTGTACGTAATTAGACATTTTGTAAAGCCCCCTTATTAATAAGTAAATTTATTTTTAATTTATGTTTGTTATTTAATTGGTAGAATTTTACATTCACCCTACTCTCACTTGAATTGTAGCATAGTAAAATCTTTGTGCGCAATTGAATTTTTCTTTAATTTATAATTTAATTTTTGTTTAATTGTTGTTGCACTTATCCATATTGTTTTTACTATTTTAAAGCTGAAAACTATAATAACTATTATTTTAAATATATTTATTTATTATATTATTAAGAATAAGATTGTTAATTCTTACTCATTCATAGCAAAATTTTTATGTAGTTATATATAATTTATTTATAATATATGAACTTCATTAGGAAAACCTTATCCAGTATATTTTTTTATTTTACTTTAAATCCAATACTCACCCCCTATTTAAGCCTATATTATTAAGTTTAATTATGATCTCAATTCTAACAAATACTTAGTTAATTTTTATTCAATTTCTATATATTCATACTCCTTATAGTTTTTCAATATTCAGATTATTTGAATTATATATAGTAATAAATTTCATAATACATATTTTTTATTTTTTGTCGAATTTATGTATAAATAATATAGCATTTTATAAATAATCAGTATATTTATTTATTATTCTTCACAAACCACCTAGTATTTTATATTTTATAACGATAAAAATTTTTAAAAAATTTTTAATTAAATTATAAAAAAATATATTTAAATTATAATTTAATTAAATTTTTATATAATTTATAACTTTTTGAATAAGTTATTTTTAAGATTTCATTTTTATTTATTATCTATTTAACATGCTTAATAAGGTATTTCCTTTCCTTCCATTCTAATCTGACAAGTCTAAGTTTTTATTGTTATATTTGGTAAATTTTGCTATAATGAACTTAATTATAAGATAGTAAAGGAGGGGTATTACGATGGCTTATAAAATAACTGATGATTGTATAGCTTGTGGATCTTGCGCTGACGAGTGTCCAAATGATGCTATAATATCTGGGGACGATAAATATTCAATAAATGCAGATGAATGCTTAGATTGTGGTTCTTGTGCTGATGCATGTCCAAACGACGCTATAGTATCTGAGTAGCATCTACATAAAAACTATTCAAGATAATAAATTGTCTTGAATAGTTTTTTTTATATATTTTTAAGCATTGCACTTTTTTAGTAAACTTTGTTATAATAGTATTGCATTATAATTTTACATAACAAGGAGGACCTATAAATGGCTTACAAAATAGGTGACGCTTGCATAAGCTGTGGTGCTTGTGCAGATGAATGTCCAGTAGAATGCATATCTGCTGGAGATGATATATACGTAATAAATGCAGATGAGTGTATCGAATGTGGTACATGTAATAGTGTTTGTCCAGTGGAAGCTCCACAACAAGACTAATAAAAAAGCTATTCAAATTATTTAATAATTTGAATAGCTTTTTTAATTATAAATCATTATTTTTCTTATAGCTCGTCTTCTTTCATTAAATATGAAAGTGTAAATAAACTCTCAGTTAAGTTAACATTCTCTACTATTACTTCTTTAGAAACATTTAAATCAATTGGGGCAAAATTCCAAATCCCCTTTACTCCTGCATTAACTAATCTATCAGCTAATTGCTGAGCTCCATTTTTAGGAACACATAAAATTCCGATATCTATATTATTTGACTTTATATATTCTTCTATAAAATCCGAATCTAATATTTCAAAATCTCTTATTTTTAATCCAATTACTTTAGGATTAGCATCAAATAATGCTTTTATTTCGAATCCTGCATTTTTAAATCCTGAATAGTTAGCTATAGCTTGACCTAAGTTTCCCGCACCTATAAGCACTGCACTATATGACGTATCTAAACCTAATATCTTTCCTATTTCTTTGTGCAAGTCTTCAATGTTATACCCGTATCCTTGTTGACCAAATCCTCCAAAGTTATTTAAATCTTGTCTAATTTGTGAGGCAGTGAATCCAATTATATCACTTAACTCTTTAGAAGAGATTCTTTGTATATCCTTACTTAATAAGTCTCCTAAATATCTATAATATTTAGGCAATCTTCTGATAACGGCCATTGAAATATTTTTATTAGCCATTAGTCCACCCCCAGTATAATTATTTAGTTATTTTTATTCTTGTTAATAGTATAACACTCTTGATTATATTATATCAAAACATTATAATTTTAGATAGTTCAAGGAGGTATAAATTTATGATTGTTTTATCGTGTAATAACTTATATAAGAGTTTTGGAATAGATTCTATTTTAGAAAATATATGCTTTACAGTAAATGAAGGAGATAAAATTGGTATTATCGGTATAAATGGTACTGGTAAAACTACATTGATGAAAATAATATCTGGGGAATATGGATACGATGATGGGGATATATATACTTCTAAAGATTGCGAGATCGGATATTTACAACAAAATACTAACTTCCTTTCTAATAATACTATATTAGAAGAAGTCTTAGAGGTTTTCAAACCATTAATAGATATGGAGAATTATTTAAGAGAGTTGGAGCATAAAATTGCTGAAGAAGGTAGCAAAGATAACTCTCCTATTTTAGAAAAACTTATGAATGATTATTCTCATACTCTAGAGGATTTTGCTTCTAAAAATGGTTACGGATATAAATCAGAAGCGAAAGGTGTTCTTAAAGGGTTAGGTTTTAAGGATGAAGATATGGACAAACCCATAAATATTTTGTCTGGTGGTGAAAAAACTAGGGTACTTTTAGGAAAGCTACTTCTTAAAAAACCAACTCTATTACTATTGGATGAACCTACCAACCACTTAGATTCAGAAGCCATAGAATGGCTTGAGTTATTCCTTAAACAATATAAAGGAACTGTTATGCTAATATCCCATGATAGATATTTCTTAGACCAAGTTGTTGATAGAGTATTTGAGATTCATAACAAAAAATTAAAAACTTACAATGGTAATTACTCTAAATTTATAGAATTATCTAAAGTTGAAAAAGAACTTGAGTTAAAAAAATATGAAGACCAACAAAAAGATATAAAGAAACAAGAAGAATCTATAGATCGGTTAAAAGCCTATGGAAGGGAAAAACATTTAAAAAGAGCTCGTAGTAAAGAAAAAGCTTTAGATAAAGTAGATGTTTTAGATAAGCCTGAGGCATATAGAAAAAAAGCCAAGATTCACTTTAACCCTGCTGTATCTAGTGGTAATGATGTTCTTCATGTGGAAGATTTATCTATGGCTTATGATGAAAGAGTTTTATTTAAAGGTGTAAATTTTGATATATATAGAGGCGAAAAAGTTGCTCTTATAGGTCCTAATGGTATAGGAAAATCCACATTATTTAAAATAATAATGAAAGAACTTACGCCTATTTGTGGTGATTTCAAGCTTGGAACTAATGTTAATGTTTCTTACTTCCATCAGGAACAAAAAACTCTAAATCTAGATAATACTATTATAGATGAAATTTGGGATAGTAATGAAAAATTAACTCAAACAGAAATAAGAAATATGTTAGGTTCTTTATTATTTGAAGACGAAGAAGTGTTTAAAAAGATTTCTACTTTAAGTGGTGGAGAGAGAGCTAGAATTGCCATCCTTAAGTTAATATTATCTAAGGCAAACTTCTTACTATTAGATGAACCTACTAACCATTTAGATATAGATTCTAAAGAAGTTTTAGAGGAATCTCTAGAAAGCTATACTGGTACTATATTTACTATCTCTCATGATAGATATTTCTTGAATACTGTTGTAAATAAAATACTAGTTTTAGGTGAAGATGGTATAACAGAGTATCTTGGAAACTATGATTATTATATTAATAAAAAAAGAGAAACTGAAGAAATGTCTGCCATTGTAGAAGTTGAAGAAAAAACTAAAACTCAGTTAAAAGATGAAAAAAGAAAAGAAAAAGAACAAAGAGAAAAAGAAAAGAAAAATAGATATAAAATTAAAAACATCGAGCAAGAAATAGAAGAAACTGAAGCAAAAATAGAAGAATTAGATCATCTTTTATGTCAAGAAGAGGTCTATTCTAATCCGTCTAAATCTAAAGAAGTTAGCTTAGAAAAAACTAATTTCGAAGAAAAGCTATCTTCCCTTTATGAAGCTTGGGAAGAGTTAGTATAAAAAAAGTCCCTTTTGGGACTTTTTCTATTTTACAGCTGCAACAACTGACATTTCTACTAATAATTGTTCTCTAGCCATTTTAGCTTCTACACAAGCTCTAGCTGGCTCATGCCCATCTACTGTCCATGCATCATAAACAGAGTTCATATCAGCGAAATCTTTTATTATATCTTTTAAGTATATAGTTATTGATAATATATTTTCTTTGTCAGAACCATATTTATTTAATAGGTCTTCTATTTTAGCTAAAACTCCAGCAGTTTGTTCTTTTATATCTCCCTCTGCACATACTTGTCCTGATAAATACATTACTCCATTGTTTATAACAACATTGCTCATTCTTCCATTACCTTCAAATCTTTGAATACTCATAATAAATTTCCTCCTAAAATTAAATTGTGTCAATTTTTAAATTTGGTACAGCATTTAAAGACATATCATCTCTTTTGCCATTTATATAATTATAATATCCTGCACAACCTATCATGGCTGCGTTATCTGTACATAACGATAATGATGGATATTTAATTTCTATATTATGCTCTTTTGCCATTTCAGATATTTTTTCTCTAAGTGCTGAGTTAGCTGCAACTCCACCTGACAAGGCAATTATTTTATAATTTTTTTCTAAAGCAGCTTTTATTGCTTTTGTAGCAAGTACTTCTACAACAGCTTCTTGGAAAGATGCTGCCACATCCTCTACTACTATTTCTTTATTTTTCATTTTTTGACCATTTAAATAATTTAGTACTGCCGATTTTAGTCCACTAAAACTGAAGTCATACGAATCATCTATATAAGCTCTTGGGAAATCTATAGCATTTTTATTTCCTATTTGGGATAACTTATCTATTATTGGTCCACCTGGGTATCCTAAATTCATAGCCCTTGCTATTTTATCAAAAGCTTCCCCTGATGCATCATCTCTTGTTCTTCCTAGAATTTCATAATCATTATAATCTTTAACTTGTACTAAATGAGTATGCCCTCCAGATACAACTAAAGTTATAAATGGTGGCTTTAAGTCTTTATGTTCAATATAGTTTGCACATATATGACCTTGCATATGATTAACTCCTACAAGTGGTTTATTTAGCGAAAATGCTAATGCTTTTGCATAAGAAAGTCCAACTAGTAATGCTCCCACAAGTCCAGGTCCATACGTAACAGATATGTGATCTATATCTTCTAATTTAATGTTTGCTGTATCTATCGCTTCTTGAAATACTGCATCTATATTTTCTATATGTTTTCTAGAAGCTACCTCTGGTACAACGCCTCCAAATTTTTTATGTAATTCAATTTGAGTAGATACTATATTTGCTAATACTTCTCTACCATTTTTTAAGATTGCAACTGCTGTTTCATCACAACTACTTTCCATCGATAACGTTATTATATCCTTCATTTTTACACCTCATTTAATTGGTTCCACATAATGATGGCATCTTCTTTATTATCACTATAATATTCTTTTCTTATGCCACCCATTTTAAATCCATACTTTCTGTATAAATTTTGGGCTACTGTATTAGATGATCTTACTTCTAAAGTCATAGCTACTAATTTACTTTCTTCACATAGTTTTACCATTTCTTTTACAAGCTTATCTCCGATTTTCTTTCCTCTATAGTCACTATGTACTGCCACATTTGTAATATGACCTTCATCTACTACAAACCAAACGCCCACATATCCTACAATTTTATTGTCCAATTCAGCTACTAAATACCTAGCTAAATCATTTTTTAACTCTTTTCTAATTGATTCCTTTGACCAAGGATCTGTAAAACAATTTTCTTCAACTATGTAAACTGAGTCCACATCGTCCTTTGTCATAGATCTTATTATTATATTATTTTCCATCTCTTAACCTCTTTTGCTTCTCTTCGTATTGTTCTTCTGCTTGAGATTTTCTTATATACATTGGATTTATATCATAACAATTATGTACTTCTATATTTTGTTCAAATTTATCTCTTGCTACAACACATAAACTACTTGCCTTCGTTATGTTATTTGATGGACATGGTATAGTGATATTTGATATAGCCTGTATTTTTTCTTTATATTTATATACAGCTTCACCTACTAATACCCATTCTTCATTTGTACTAGATAATTCTTCTAACAAATCATCAATTGGGATAATGTTTATTTCCTCTAATGCTTTGATTTTATTTCCTTCAACTATGTATTTACAAGTATAAACTTGATTTCTCTGTGCATCTAATATAGAACATATCTTTTTATTACAAAGGTCCATATTAGCTCCTAGTATTTCTAAAGAATTTACACCTATTAAAGGAATATTATTTACATGAGCCATGGCTTTTGCCGTAGCCATTCCTATCCTAAGTCCCGTGAAAGAACCTGGTCCAACGCATATAGCTATAGCATCTATATCCCTTACTTCTATATCACTAAGTTTCAACATATTTTCTATCATAGGCATTAGTTTTTGTGAATGAGTTTTTTTAGTATTTATAGTATATTCACAAATTAATTTATCATCTTCTAAAACTGCTACATTTGCAGCCATAGTAGAAGTATCTATTCCTAATATTTTCATTATTTAGTCAACTCCTCAACTATTTCTTCGTATTTTTTGCCAAATGGTGTTAATACCATTTCTCTTCCATTTTCTTTATAATTTAACTCTATTTTTAAGTAATCTTCTGGTAGTATATCTTCAATTATATTTGCCCATTCTATTATGCATACACCTTCTGAATCTATATACTCATCAAATCCAATATCGTACATTTCTTCACTGCATCCAATTCTGTACACATCAAAATGATATAAAGGCATACGACCTTCATACTCATTTACTATAGTAAAAGTTGGACTTGTAATGTAATCCTCTACTTCTAAAGATTTAGCTAAACTTTGTGTCATTGTAGTTTTTCCCGCTCCTAAATCTCCTATTAAACAAATTATAGCACCTGGAAAAAGTAGTTTACCTAACTTTTCTCCAATCGCTCTAGTCTTATCTTCTCTATCTAAATAAATCTTTTTCATTTATATCACCATTAAAATCCTTTATTTATGTATCTTTAAATTTTATCTTATTAATTATTATTGTCAAATTATCTATTATTTAAGTCATTTCTTTCCTATACAACTAGATATTATTATATAATAACCTTCCCTTATAATAAAGGGGTTATCTATATTCTACTTTTTTTACATTAAAAAAAGAGCTTTATAAGCTCTTCTTTATTTTATAAAATTAATTATTTACTAAGTAATTTTTCCATTTTCTTAAACAGCAGCAATGTAACTATTGTCATTAGACCAGCTTTTACTATATTAAATGGTGCAATCATCCATATTACAAAAGTAAATAAATCTGTGACTCTTGGATTTATTACTGTACCCATTTGTACTATTTGTTCTAATGGCATACCATATACTGTTGCATATAAAGGCATCATTATATAATAGTTCACTATACATCCCACAATAGTCATTGCTATTATACCTATTAATCCTCCGAATAATACACCTTTTGTACTTTTAAATTTTCTATAAAATAGACATATCATTAATACATAAGATCCACCTATTACTACATTTGCAAATTCTCCCACTCCTCCAGTAGTACTAGCTGTTATTCCTTGAAGAAAATTTTTAACTACAACTATTACAAGTCCTGCCATTGGACCTAAAGACATCCCACCAAATATTGCTGGTATATCCGATACATCTATTTTTAGAAATGATGGGAATATGGGCAAGGGTACTGATATAAACATAAGAACATAAGCTATTGCTGATAAAATACCAACCTTTGCTATAGTTTTAGTAGATGATAACCCTGGTTTTCTAGCTGCATTTTGCATAATATAACCTCCAATTTTAAATATTTTCTTGAAATTAAAAAAACTCGAAGAATTAAAACCTTCGAGTCTTATGAATATTCAAAATGGATTATGGTATATATCATAATTCTCTTCTCTCATCCAGACTGTACTGTCGGCTTTGGAATCTCACCAAATCATGCTACCTAAGTAGCTCGCGGGCTATAACCGCCGGTAGGGAATTTCACCCTGCCCCGAAGATCTTCTGTTTTTTTAATTTCTCACTTATATTATTATAATAATTAAATGAATTCATTATGTCAACATAATATTTTAGACATCAAAATCCAAAGTATGACTTAAGTTTATTTATTTTTCTTATAAACTATTTTTCCATCTATTATTGTGTATAATACATTACTATTTATTTCAAACGGATTATTGTCCCAAATAACTATATCTGCATCTTTTCCAACTTCAATAGATCCAACCTTATTATCTATTCCAAGCACTCTCGCTGGATTTATTGTTATAGCTTCCAACGCTTTTTCTGCTTTCATTCCATGCTTTATTGCTATCCCTGCACATATAGGAAGATATTGTATAGGGACAACTGGATGATCTGTCATCAAACAAACTTCTAAACCTGCATTTGAAAGAATTCCTGCTGTTTCAAAAGTTAAGTTACGTAGCTCTATTTTAGATCTTTCTGAAAGTGAAGGTCCTACTATTACTGGATATCCTTCCTCAACCAATTCTTCTGATACTAAATGCCCTTCTGTACAATGATCTAAAGTCAACCTTAAATTGAACTCTTTCGCAATTCTTATTGCTGTAAACATATCATCGGATCTATGAGCATGAGCTTTAAGAGGAATTTGCCTTTTTAGTACAGGTATTAAGCTTTCGTATTTAATATCATACTCTGGCTTACTTTCATCATCTTCTTCCAACTCGCATCTTTCAACTTCTTCTAGATACTCTTCTGCCTTTTTTAAATTTTCTCTAATTAAAGCCGCTATAGCCATTCTTGTTTGTGGAGTTTTATCGTCACTACCATAAACACTCTTTGGATTTTCTCCAAAAGCAATTTTAGCTGCTACAGGATTTTTTATTACCATTTTATCAATAATTCTACCAAAAGTTTTTATAGCTATGCATTGTCCACCCATTACATTAGCACTACCAGGAGTTGTACAAACCGCTGTTATTCCACCTTGAACTGCTTCTGTAAAGTTTCTATCCATTGGATTTATTCCATCAATAGGATTTAGATGAGGAGTCACAGGGTCTGTTTCTTCATTACCATCAGCTCCTTCAGCCCCCATACCATCTTCCCAAAGTCCTAAATGAGTATGTGCATCTATAAATCCTGGGAATACTAAGCATCCTTTAGCATCTATTATTTGAGCATCTAAAGGCGCTACTATCTCATTTCCTATTTCTACTATTTTTTTATTATCAATAAGAATATTACTATTTATTATTCCTTTAGTTACTGTATTTATTGTTCCATTTTTTATGAATATCACTTATTCTCCTCCATTATTAAAGCTTCATAGATAAAGCAACTCTTTGTTTATCTAAATCTATTCCAATTACTTTAACATCTACTATATCTCCAACAGAGCAAATTTCCATTGGGTCTTTTACAAATTTATTACTCATTTGTGATTTATGAACCAAACCATCATTTTTTATCCCTATGTCAACAAAAACACCAAAATCTACAACATTTCTAACTGTACCTTTTAATATCATACCTTCTTTTATATCTTCTATTTTTAATACATCCGTTCTAAGTATAGGTTTCATTCCATCTTCTTCTCTAGGGTCTCTACCTGGTTTCTTAATTTCTAAAATGATATCTCTTAAAGTAACTTCTCCAGTACCTAGATTTTCACTTAATTGTTTTAAACCTATTTTTTCTACTCTTTCTTCTATATCAGATATATTTTTATTTTTTACATCATCCAAAGAATATCCCAATATATCTAACATTTTTTTGCAAGTATCATAGCTTTCAGGATGGACACCTGTATTATCCAATGGATTTTTACCGTCTTCTATTCTCATAAATCCAGCACATTGAACAAATGCTGAAGGTCCTAATCTCTTTACCTTTTTAAGTTCTGTTCTTGATTTAAAAGAACCATTTTCTTCTCTATAAGTAATTATATTTTTTGCTACAGCTTTGCTTATTCCAGCTATATGTTCTAAAAGTGAGTATGAAGCTGTATTTAAGTCTAGACCTACCTTATTTACAGAATCTTCTACTACGCCGTCTAAAACTTCTTTTAGTCTTTTTTTATTTAAATCATGCTGATATTGACCAACACCAATGCTTTCTGGATCTATTTTAACAAGTTCTGCAAGAGGATCTTGAAGTCTTCTACCTATAGATATAGCTCCCCTTATGGAAACATTTATATCCGGATGTTCTTCAGCAGCAAGTTCAGATGCAGAATAAATCGATGCTCCAGCTTCATTTACTATAATATATTGAGTATCTACACCTAACTCTTTTATTAAATCAGATATTAGACCTTCTGATTCTCTAGAAGCAGTACCATTTCCTATCGCTATAACATCTATTTTATGTGTTTCTATTAATCTTTTTAATGTTTTCTTAGTTTGCTCTACTTTACCCTGTGGTTTGTGTGGATATACTATAGCTTCATCTAAGAATTTTCCACTTGCATCAACTACAGCTATCTTACATCCATTTACATAGCCAGGATCAAATCCCATAACTACCTTTCCTTTTAAAGGTGGCTGTAATAAAAGATTTTTTATATTTTCTCCAAATACATTGATTGCTCTTTCTTGAGCTAACTCAGTTAAATGATTTCTAACTTCTCTTTCTATGGATGGGAAAATTAATCTTTTATAAGCATCTTCTATGGCTGCAACTAATTTTTCTTTATTCTTAAAGTTATTTTTATTAACATATTGGTTTTCTATATATTTTAAAATTCTCTCATTATCTATTTCTAGCTTAACTTTTAAGAACTCTTCTTTTTCTCCTCTGTTTATTGCTAGAACCCTGTGAGAGGCCATATTACTTACTCTCTCACTAAAGTCATAATACATATCATAAACAGATTTTTCATCCTTAGCATTTTTTGTTACTATAACCCCATATTTTAAAGCATTTTCTCTTATATACTTTCTTATTTCTGCATTATCAGAAATTATTTCTGCAATTATATCGTTAGCACCTTTAAGTGCATCTTCTACAGATAAAACTTTTTTGTCTTCATCTATAAACTTTTCAGCCTCATAATCTATATCAACTATATTTTTTTCTAAAATTAATAAAGCCAAGTCTTCTAATCCTTTTTCCTTAGCTATTGTTGCTCTTGTTCTCTTTTTTTGTTTAAAAGGAGCATATATATCTTCAACCTCTTGTAAAGTATTCGCTTTTACTAAGCTTTTTAGGATTTCTTCTGTAAGTTTTCCTTGTTCTTCTATGATTCTTTTTACATCTTCTTTTCTAGATTGTAAATTTCTTAAATAAGTTAATCTATCGTTAAACTGTCTTAAGATAACATCACTCATTTCTCCTGTTATCTCTTTTCTGTACCTAGCAATGAAAGGTATTGTATTTCCTTCATCTATAAGTTTAATAGTATTTTCAATCTGTTCATCTCTTAGATTAAACTCTGATTTTAAAATTTGATTAATATTCAATTTGAACCTTCTTTCTAAAAATAAGGCTTAAGAATATTATCATTCTCAAGCCCTATGTTTTAATTATTTATTAATTTTGTTCATTTTTAAATACTCATTTATAAATAAATCTATATTTCCATCTAGTACACTATCCACATTGCCCACTTCGCAGTTTGTTCTGTGATCTTTTACTAATTTATAGGGTTGAAAAACATAGGATCTTATTTGGCTTCCCCAAGTAATTTGAGAATATTTACCTTGTATATCTTCTATTCTTTCTTTTTGTTCTAATTCTTTAAGGTGAATTAATTTCCCTTTTAGCATTTTCATAGCTGTCTCTCTGTTCATTAGCTGAGATCTTTCATTTTGACACTGAACAATTACTCCTGTAGGTATATGAGTTATCCTAACTGCAGAATCTGTAGTATTTACATGCTGACCTCCGGCACCAGAAGCTCTATAAGTATCAATTTTTAAATCTGATGGATTTAATTCAATATCAATATCATCATCCAATTCTGGAGTAATATCCACTGAAACAAAAGATGTATGTCTTTTTCCAGATGTATCATAAGGCGATATCCTTACAATTCTGTGAACACCTTTTTCACTTTTTAAATATCCATAAGCATTTAAACCTTCTATCAATAAGGTTACACTTTTAATTCCCGCCTCAGTATCTGGTAAGTAATCTAAAGTTTTAACTTTAAATCCTTTGTTATTTGCATATCTTGTGTACATTCTAAGAAGAATTTGTGCACAATCTTGAGCATCTAACCCACCAGTACCTGCATTAATAGATAATATGGCATTATTTGAATCATATTCTCCATTTAAAAGAGTCTTTATTCTTACCTTATCTAATTCATTTTGAATACTTTGGATAGATGATTCTATTTCTTTTTCAATAGAATCATCATCCTCTTCCATTGCCATCTCTAGCAATATCTCTATTTCTTCCAGTCCATTTTGTAAACTTTCATATTCTTCTATAGTATCTTTTAAAGATTTATTTTTTTGTAATATTTTCTGAGCTCTTTCATTATCATTCCAAAACTCTTGCTTTGATATTTCATTCTCTAACGACTCAACTTCTTTATTCAAACCATCTATGTCAAAGAGAAACCCTCAAATCTTTTAAATTTGAAGACATTTGTTGTAATTCTTGTCTATATTCTTGTTCATTTAGCATTGGAACCCTCCATACTATTTTCCGCAACAATGTTTGAACTTTTTACCACTTCCACAAGGGCAAGGTTCATTTCTTCCTACAGTTTTTTCTTTAACTACAGGAGATTTATCAGCTAAATCGCTTGGTGATGCTAATTTATCAACATCTACAACTGATTTTCTTTCTTTTGGTTGTTGCTCTATAGTTATATTGAATAAATATCTTACTGTATCTTCTTGAATATGCTTAACCATATCATCAAACATATCAAAACCTTCCATTTTGTATGCTATAACTGGATCTTGTTGTCCTAAAGCACGAAGACCTATACCTTGACGTAATTGATCCATTGCATCTATATGATCTATCCAGTGATTATCAACACATTGAAGAAGTATAATTCTTTCTACTTCTCTCATTCTTTCAGAACCTATTAGCTCTTCTTTTTCTCTATATATATCATGAGCTATTTCATAAATTTTATCGCTTAGTTCTTGTGTATTTAATTCTTCTAGCCCTTCTACTTCTAAACTATCCGTTGGCATAAATAATCCATATAGATATGATTTTAAGTTTTCTAATTCTATACCCTTGTCTCCTACATAAGCAGTAACTGAAGAGTTAATAATTTCTTTTATCATACCTTGAACTTGCTCATTTATATCTTCGCCCTCTAAAACTCTTCCTCTTTCATCATATATAACTTGTCTTTGTTTATTCATAACATCGTCATATTGTAGTACGTGCTTTCTTATACCGAAGTTTCTTCCTTCAACTTTCTTTTGAGCATTTTCTATAGATCTAGTTAGCATTTTATGTTCAACTGGCATATCTTCTTCTAATCCAATTTTTTCTACTACACCTTGTATTCTTTCACTTCCAAATAATCTCATAAGTTCATCGTCTAATCCAATATAGAATCTTGAACTACCTGGATCACCTTGACGTCCAGAACGTCCTCTTAACTGGTTATCTATTCTTCTAGATTCGTGTCTTTCTGTACCTATGATTGCTAAACCACCAGCTTCTCTAACTGCTTCTTGCTCTTTTTTAGCTTGTTCTTTATATTTTTCATATAAATCATCAAATGTATGCTTAGCTTTTGCTAATTCTTCATTTTCTGCTAATTCACTTTCTTCTATATGAGTATCTACTCTTTTTATCGCAGATTCAGTAAATCCTTGTCTCTTTAGTTCTTTTTTAGTTAAGAATAGAGGGTTACCACCTAACATAATGTCAGTTCCACGACCAGCCATGTTAGTCGCTATAGTTACAGCACCTAGTCTACCAGCTTGAGCAACTATTTCAGCTTCTTTTTCATGGTTTTTAGCATTTAATACCTCGTGCTTTATTCCTCTTTTCTTAAGAATTTGAGCTAATTTTTCTGATTTATCTATTGATACTGTACCAACTAGTACTGGTTGTTGTTTTTTATTTCTCTCTAATATTTCATCTGCTATTGCATTAAATTTACCATTTTCGTTTTTGTAAACTACATCTGGTAAATCTTCTCTTTGCACTGGCTTATTTGTAGGAATTACAACAACATCCATTTTGTATATTGATTTAAATTCTTCTTCTTCTGTTTTTGCTGTACCAGTCATACCAGAAAGTTTCTTATACATTCTAAAGAAGTTTTGGAATGTTATAGTTGCAAGAGTTTTAGATTCTCTTTGCACATGTAATCCTTCTTTAGCTTCTATTGCTTGATGTAAACCTTCTGAATATCTTCTACCAAACATTAAACGTCCAGTAAATTCATCAACTATTATAATTTCGCCATCTTTAACTACATAATCTACGTCTTTTTTCATTATGGCATGTGCTTTTAATGCTTGAGTTATATGGTGATATAGTTCCGTATGCTCTATATCAGTTATATTTTCAACATTAAAGTAAATTTCTGCTTTCTTTATACCTGATTCAGTTAAAGATGCAGCTTTTTGTTTTTCATCTATATCATAATCTCCGTCTGAGAAATGTGATTCTTTTTCTTCTTTAGTTTTTTCTTGTTCTGTTTTACTTGGAGCTTTTAATGTTAATACAAATGTATTTGCATCTGTATATAAATGTGTAGATTTATCCCCAGGTCCAGATATTATAAGAGGAGTTCTAGCTTCATCTATTAATATAGAGTCAACCTCATCCACTATTGCATAGTTTAATTCTCTTTGAACTCTTTGTTCTTTATGAATAACCATGTTATCCTTTAAATAATCGAATCCGTACTCATTATTAGTTCCGTATGTAATATCACAATTATATTGTTCTCTTCTTACTTCTGGAGTTTGTCCATGAACTATAACACCTACGCTAAGCCCTAAAAATTCATAAACTTTACCCATATCTTCTTTATCACGTTTTGCTAAGTAGTCATTTACTGTAACAACGTGCACACCTTTACCTTCAAGGGCATTTAAATACACTGGTGCTGCAGCAACTAAAGTTTTACCTTCACCAGTTTTCATTTCCGCTATTCTCCCTTGATGAAGTACCATACCACCTATAAGCTGAACATCATATTGTCTAAGTCCTAAAACTCTTTTAGATGCTTCTCTTACTACTGCAAAAGCTTCTGGTAATATATCGTCTAGTGTTTCACCATTTGATAATCTTTCTTTAAATTCATTTGTCATATTTTTAAGTTCTTTGTCTCTCATAGACTCGAACCTTGATTCCATCTCATCGATTTTTTCAGCAATCTTTTGGAAATTTTTTAATTCTTTTTTATCAGCCATGTTAAATAAACTATCTAAAAAACCCATTCTATGCATCTCTCCTCATTGTATTATTATACTATTATACATTTTAACATAAAAAGTCATGATTTAATATTAAATATTAACTTAATTATGTATAATCATACTTTATTATTATAGTTTTAACCACTCTTAAATATTTATTTAAAATTCATCATCTTTTGATGGTGCTATATATTCATAAGCCTGGTCATGGCTTAGTTTTTCAACACTTTCTAGCTTTCTATTAATCTGTCTAGTTCTAGTTCCTACTAATTTATCTATTTCTGAACTAGCTTGGTTTAATTTACTTTGTGCAGCATTTAATACTGTTTCAAATTTAGAAAACTCGGTTTTAACCGCGCCTAAAACTTTCCATACTTCACTAGAATGTCTTTCTATTGCTAAAGTCTTGAATCCCATTTGTAAACTATTTAAAAGGGCTATTAAAGTTGTTGGTCCTGTTATATTAATTTTAAAATCTCTTTGTAAATCTTCTACCAACTGCTGACGTTTAATAACTTCTGCATATAAACCTTCTGTTGGTAAAAATAAAATTCCAAAATCTGTTGTATTTGGTGGATCTATGTACTTATCTCTAATGTCTTTAGCTGATTTTTTGATAAATCTTTCTAATTCCTTCGATGCACTATCTATTGATTTTTGACTTCCTTCGTCATAAGCATCTATTAATTTATTATATATATCCAAAGGAAACTTTGCATCTAGAGGTAAATATATAGTATCCTTTATTTCATCTTTACCTGGAAGCTTTATTGCAAATTCTACAGTTTCTCTGGACCCTTTTTTCGTAATAATATTTTGGGCATATTGTTCTGGCGCTAAGAATTGTTCTAATATGCGTTCTAACTGAATTTCTCCCAAAACACCTCTTGTTTTAACATTAGAAAGTACTTTTTTTAAATCTCCAACTCCTGTTGCTAAAGTTTGCATTTCTCCTAATCCTTTATAGACTTGTTCCAATCTATCATTAACCATCTTAAATGATTCACCTAGTCTTTTTTCTAAAGTACTTTGTAACTTTTCATCTACTGTTATTCTCATCTTTTCCAGATTATTTTCTGTTGATTTAGTTAATCCTGTAAATTTTTCTTCTGTGACCTTGGTTAATTGGCTTAACTTTTCATTTTGTAACTGAGCAAGATTGTCCAAACTCTTCATCATATTTTCATTAAAAGAATTCAATGTATTCTCTAAACTCTTAGAATTTATATCAAATTGATTTTGCTGAAGTGTAGATAGATTCATAATATGTCTTGATATAGATGATGTCAAACTATCTATAGAAACTTTCATTTCTTGTCTATTTTCTTGTTCATTCCTTCTTGATTCTTCTCTATTTGTATAAAATTCTTGTCTAAATGATTTTTCCATACTATCGAACTTCTTTTCCATATCTTCACTAAGTTTGTCTATATTTATATCCTTAGCTCTTGTACATACGAAGATATTTATGATTAAAAGCACTATTACTATAATAAGTAATATTTCTGTCAAAATATCAGCTCCTTTTCTTCCCCTATATTATAGACCTTCATATTTGTTAAATTTTTCATATTACATTTTATATAATAACAAAATATAGTTATTTACTCAATAATCTGCATATTAATAGTATAAACCTTTATTTATTTTTCAAAACTTAAATATATAATTTCTTAGCACTTAAAAAGGCTATCGATAAAATTATCGATAGCCTTGAATATTTTTAATAATTAATTATCTTATTCATGCTCTATTAATCCATATCCACCATCTTCACGTTTATATACTATAGATATTTCATCACTATCTATATTTCTAAACATATAGAATCCATGCTCTATTAATTCCATTTGTAATACTGCCTCTTCTGGACTCATTGGCTTCATATCAAACTTTTTACGTCTTTCTATTACTATATCTAAGCTTTCATCATCATATTCTTCTATTCCTTCATCCATTTGGAATCTAATACTTTCACCCTTAGATTGATGTTTATCTTGTAGTTTATTTTTATATCTTCTTATTTGCTTTTTAAGCTTATCATAAACAACATCAATAGCAGCATATAAATTTTCTTCACTATCTTCTGCTCTAATTATCGGTCCACTTATAGGGATAATTGTTACTTCTATTTTTTGAGTTGCTTTTTTTGCACTTACAGTTACTTTTACTTCAGTTTCTGGATTAAGATAACGTTCTAACTTACCTAACTTGTCTTCTATTGCAGTTTTGATTCCATCTGTAAGCTCTAATTTTTTTCCTGATATTATTACTTTCATAAGAACATCTCCCTTCACTTATGTAAAGCATGTGTAATTTTATACTTTACTTTGTGTATTAGTATTTATGCTTTAATAATATATTCTACATTAATTATCTTTCTCCTTTTTTTTTATTGTTAACTTTTTATTTTTTTATATACTGTCGTAAAAAATAGTTTTATGTATTTTTTTATTTACTTTTAGAATAATGTGGATTATTAATTAACACCCTTTGTGGATAATGTTGATAACTTTGTTGATAACTTTCATGACCGTGTATATTATCTAATTTTAATACTTTATATTTATCCACATATAATAATTATATATTGTTAATTACTTGATCCATCTAGTATAATTATTATTTCATTCTTGTTTATATAATCTTGAGAAATTTTTCTTAATATAGATATATATTTCTATATTATGCAATTTTATTGATATCTATCAATATTTTTTAGAAATCGTTTTCTTTTTTTATAAAAAAAAGTACCTATCAGGTACTTTTTGTTTCAGCTGACCTGGTCTTTGACCCCACACTCGCCTACTGCAGCTTTCGCTCGGGTTTGCCTCACTACTAACCATCTCGATTTTAATACCGGTAGGTCTTACATCTAAGACGCACCATGATCATTAACCCAATTTTTAGTGTTAACTTACGTGGATCCTTTAGCCTGCGTCTGGCTTGGACTTGCAACCACAGACCTGAAACATATTACTATTTTAACGGCTTAAAACAATTCTGTCAATAGAATTTTATTCCTTTATATATACATCTACACAAGTTGTTAGTAATGTAAATATACATATACTATTTACAGAGTTCATTTTCAATACTTTTGATATTTCATTTGCTGTTGATCCTGTAGTAAAAATATCATCAATTAATATTACATTTTTATTTTCTATAAGATTAATATTCTCTTTTATCTTAAATCCATTTTTCAATTCTTTTTCTCTATCTTCTTTATTTAGCTTGTATAGCTTTTTTGTATTTTTTACTCTGCTAATACAATCCAATATAGGTATATCTAGTAAATCGCCTAATTTATTAGCTATTTTTTCTGCTTGATTAAATCCCCTTTTTTTTAGTCTTTTTTTATGTAAAGGAACAAATAATATATAGTCAGCTTCTATACCTTCTAGCAAAAACTTTTCTTCCATTAGGCACGCTATATATTTGCACAAATAAGTTTTACTTTTATATTTAAAATCTAAAATTAATTTTTTACTTATATCATCATATTCTATACAAGAGATTACTTTATCAAAGTAAAAAGTTTTATTATAACAATAGTTACACTCAATTAAGCTTTCTCTTTCCAAATTTCTATTTACTATAGGTTTGCCACATTTATTACATCCATCAAAAATAAAATTTAGCTCCTTAAAACAACTTCTGCAAAGAGAATAAGAGTTAGTTAGTTTTATGGGATTATCACAAATTATGCAAGTTATATTTCTAGGATAAACATAATTTATTAGAACCTTTATAGTTTCTCTTATATTATTTGGAATTAACTTTGATATAAATCTCATTATTATCTACTTAACAACCCTTCTTTTATAAATTTATTTAATTTATATGATAAATTAGAGTATCTGTCATTTATTCTATTATTTTTGATCATTTGTTCTAAATACTTAACATCACCAACTAATACAACAAGTTTTTTTGCCCTTGTTACTGCAGTATAGAGTAAATTACGACTTAGTAGCATAGGAGGAGCCCAAACTATAGGTATAACTACTACAGGGAATTCACTCCCTTGACTTTTGTGAATTGTAGTACAAAAACTATGATCAAGTTCATCTAGTTCATCATATTTATAAGAAGCAATTTTCACCTTATCAAAAAGTACAAAAACAGTCTTCTTATCTTTATCTATATGAAATATATATCCAATATCTCCATTGTATATACCTTCACCATTATCACTTTTGTCTTCTGTTTCCCATTTTTTCGTGTAGTTATTTCTAATTTGCATTACTTTGTCCCCTACTCTAAAAGTTCTCTTAGCAAACTCTTCTTCTTGTTTATATTTATTAGGAGGGTTAAGGTATTTTTGTAATTCTATATTTAGATTTGTTACACCTAGGTCACCTTTTCTCATGGATGTTAACACTTGTATATCTTTTAATTTATCAAAGTTATAAAACTTAGGTAGCCTTTCGCTAACAAGGCCTATTATTTCATTTAAAATTTCTTCGTTTGTATTTTTTCTCAAGAAGAAGAAATCTTTATTTTTAACATTTAAAAATAATGGTTCTCCATTATTTATCTTATGGGCATTTACTACTATCATACTTTCTCTTGCTTGCCTGAATATTTCATCTAATCGCACTGTCTTTATTACACCAGAATCGATTATATCTTTTAGAACATTTCCTGCTCCTACTGACGGTAACTGATCACTATCTCCAACTAAAAGTAACCTTGTTCCTAGTTTTATTGCTTTTAGCAGATTATACATTAATATAATATCAACCATAGATGCCTCGTCTAATATTATTACATCTGCCTCTATGGGGTCTTCTTCATCTTTAAAGAATGTTAATTCATCACCATCTGTGGAAAATCCCATTTCTAGAAGCCTATGAATAGTCTTAGCTTCTTTATTTGAGGTTTCACTCATTCTTTTAGCTGCCCTACCTGTTGGAGCACATAAAACTACCTTTTGATCGTTATTTTCAAATATTTTTATTATAGTATTTATAGTTGTAGTTTTTCCTGTACCAGGACCACCTGTAATAATTGTTACTCCATTATTTATAGCTTCTTTTACTGCTAAGATTTGATTATTGGCTAAACTTATTTCATCTTCTTTTTCAACAATTTTTATTTCTTCATCTATATTAATATGTAAATCTTTAGTTTCATGTTGAGATAACTTTACAATTTCCTTACACACACCATTTTCACATATATAATACATCATTAAATATACTAAAATTTCTCCATCTCTATTTTCTAAATGTAATTTTTGATTGTATGCCAAATCTATGATTCCATTTTCTACAAATGTGGGCTCTACACCTAAAATTTTAACTGATTGTTCAATCAATACCCTTTTAGGCAAGTATGTATGACCACTCCCTAGACTTTGATTTAGTGTAAATAAAATACCTTGCATAATTCTATCTGGAGAATATTTATCTATACCAATCTTGCTAGCTATATCATCAGCTATTCTAAATCCTATACCTCTTACTTCTTCTGCTAATCTGTATGGATTTTTATTTATCACTTCTAAAGACTTATCTTTGTATTTTTTATATATTCTTAAACAATAATTAGGAGTTATTCCATAAGGAGATAGTTGTATTATTATATTTCTAAGCTCTCTATTTTCTTCATAGCCCTCTTGGATTTGCTTGACTTTTTTCATACCTATTCCTTCTACTTCAGTTAATCTTTCTGGAGTATTTTGAATAATATTTAAAGTATCTACACCAAATTTATCTATTATCCTTTTAGCCATTTTTTCGCCTATTCCATGAATCATACCTGAAGATAAATAAACATAAATACCTTCTAAAGAAGACGGTGTAACAGGCATAAAGCTTTGTACCTCAAATTGAGAACCATAAATTTTATGATTAATCCATTTTCCTTCAACTTCTATACTTTCTCCTACAGATAAAGTTGGCATACAGCCTACAATAGTTATTTCATCATTTTCATTAGCTAAAGATGCTATAGTGTAACCATTCTCTTCATTTTTAAAGACTATATCACTAACCATTCCTTGTAATTTTTCCATTTTAATTCTCCTAAAATCATTTATTAACTCATACTTATAATTATTAGTATTATAAGTATATTTTATGTTATCACTTAATGTAAAAAAAATAAAGAGCCGTATATTCTACAACTCTTTATTATTTATATTAATTATTAAAATTATTTTACTGAAGATTGTTTTCTTAATGTTTCAGCTTTGTCAGTTCTTTCCCATGGTAAATCAATGTCAGTTCTTCCAAAGTGTCCATAAGCAGCTGTTTGTCTGTATATAGGTTTTCTTAAGTCTAAGTCTCTTATTATAGCACCTGGTCTTAAGTCAAAGTTCTTATTAATTAATTCAACTAACTCAGCTTCTGACACTTTTCCTGTTCCAAATGTGTCAACAAATATAGATAATGGCTTAGCAACACCTATAGCATAAGCTAGTTCTATTTCACACTTATCTGCAAGTCCTGCAGCTACTATATTTTTAGCAACGTATCTTGCAGCATAAGCAGCCGATCTATCAACCTTAGTTGCATCTTTTCCTGAGAATGCTCCACCACCGTGTCTAGCATATCCTCCATAAGTATCTATTATTATTTTTCTTCCTGTTAAACCAGTATCTCCTTGTGGTCCACCTATAACAAATCTTCCTGTTGGATTTATGTATATTTTAGTTTCATCATCTAGTAAATCTGCTGGTATAACTTCTTTTATTACTAACTCTATTAAATCTTTTCTTATAGTTTCGTTATCCACATGTTCACTATGTTGAGTAGATATTAGTATAGTATGTACTCTTACTGGCTTATTTCCATCGTACTCTACTGTAACTTGAGTTTTACCGTCTGGTCTTAAATAATCTACTGTTTCATTTTTTCTTATTTCTGTTAATCTTCTAGATAATTTATGTGCTAAAGATATAGGTAATGGCATTAATTCTGGAGTTTCATTACATGCAAATCCAAACATTATACCTTGATCTCCTGCTCCTATAGCTTCTATTTCTTCTTCAGTTTGTTCTCCACTCCTACTTTCTAAAGCTTCATCAACTCCCATAGCTATATCTGATGATTGCTCGTCTATAGCAGTTATAACTGCACAAGTTTGACTATCAAATCCATACTTAGCTCTTGTATATCCTATTTCTTTTATTGTATCCCTAACTATTTTTTGTATATCTACATAAGCTTTTGTAGATATTTCACCTGCTACTAATACTAATCCTGTAGTTGTAGTTGTTTCACAAGCTACTCTTGATAAAGGGTCCTTCTCTAATAAAGCATCTAATATTGCATCTGAAATTTGGTCACACATTTTATCTGGATGGCCTTCAGTTACTGACTCCGATGTAAATAAATGTCTTGACATTGTACTTCCTCCTTTTTATTATGTATTTTTGTCAATTTGGGTAAAAATAAAACCTCTTCTTTGACAGAAGAGGTTAATTATCACATAAAAATTCTAATTAACTAACCTCATCTCTCTAACGTTTCCGTTAAGTAGGATTTAGCACCGTCCCCCAAATATTGGAAGTGGTTGCTGGGCTTCATAGGGCCTGTCCCTCCGCCTCTCTTGATAAGGTGTAATCACGATTACACATATTTTAATATTACTTTTAACAACTATATGATAACCTTTTTTTGATATAGTGTCAAGAATTTATTTATTTTATGAACACTATTACACCTTGCATCATATGATTAATATATAAGTGTCTTTATGTTTATTAAAGTTATGTATTTTTTTATTAGGTAGTTCATATATTTTTGAAGGGAGGTAAGTTCCTATGTATTTAGCCAAAGTGAACTATAAAAAAGAAAATGTTATAGAAATATTAAGCTTAATACTCAAAGATATAATTAATGAAAATACCGTTGTTATTTGTATAGGAACGGATCGTGCTATAGGAGATGCTTTAGGTCCTTTAGTCGGTACTATGCTTAAAAATAGCGACTTTAAATACCCCGTTTACGGTACCCTAGATAATCCTATTCATGCCTTGAACATATATGAATCTATTGATCAAGTAAAAGAAAAACATCCTAACAGTGAATTCTTAGCTATTGATGCCTGCTTAGGTTCTATAAATAATATAGGAAATATCCAAATTAGAAAAGGACCCATTCTTCCAGGTAAAGGCGTAGGTAAAAAACTCCCGCAAATTGGATCTCATTCAATTGTAGGTATTGTAGATAAAGTAGATGAAAATAATAGATTTTCATTTAATAATGTTCGACTACATTTTATTCTCGAATTGGCTGAAACTATTGCTTTATCAATATTACTCTCAACTTAAACATAATCATCTATGTACTTATCTGAAAATTCGCTTTGTTAATGTGGCAACGGACTATAAATCTGGTTAGTTGCTCCATTAAGTAGTTGGATTTTATGTTTTATCCATATTTCATATAAAATATAAAATTCTTACAAGTTAAAAAGGGCCGTACATACTAATTAAAATTATTATGACAGCCCTTTTATATTATTTTTTATTTCTTCTTTTAAATGTTCCACCTGTTTCTAATAAATCTAATGTACTTAATGATGAACCAGTTCCTCTTGCAACACAAGATAATGGATCGTCAGCAACTATTACATTAATTCCTGTTGCTTCTTCAATTCTCTTATCTAAATTCTTTAATAATGCTCCTCCACCTGTCATTACTATCCCAGATGTACTTATGTCAGCTGCCAATTCTGGTGGTATTTTTTCTAATACTACTCTAGTTGTAGCAACTATTTGCTTTATACATTCTTCTAAAGCTTCTGCTATTTCTTCTGAGCTTACTTCTATAGTTTCTGGAAGTCCTTTTATTATATTTCTACCACTTATTTTCATAAGCTTTTCTTCACTATCTTTCATAGCTGTCCCAATTTCCATTTTCAGCTTTTCTGCGCTTCTTTCACCTATAAGAAGATTATGCTTTTTCTTAATATAAGCTACTATGGCAGCATCAAACTTATCTCCACCTACTTTAATTGAGTCACTAACTACTGCTCCCCCAAGAGATATAACAGCTATATCCGTAGTTCCTCCACCTATATCTATTACCATATTCCCATTTGGTAGAGATATATCCATACCAGCACCAATCGCTGCTGCTATTGGTTCTTCTATTATATAAACTTCTCTTGCCCCAGCTTCTCTAGTTGCTTCTTCTACTGCCCTTTTTTCAACTTCTGTAACACCTGTTGGTACACACACCATTATTCTTGGCATTACAAGCCTTCTAAATCCTTTTTTCTCTACTATCTTTTCTGTAAAGTATTTTAACATTTTTTCAGTTGCTTCATAATCTGAAATAACACCATCTTTTAATGGTTTTATTGCCACTATATTTGCAGGTGTTCTACCTATCATTTTTCTCGCTTCATTTCCAACTGCTAAAACTGTATTTGTGTTTTTTTCAATCGCAACTACTGATGGTTCTTCTAATACGATACCCTTACCATCTACATATACTAAGACATTTGCCGTCCCTAAATCTATTCCTATATCTGCTCCAGCCATATTCTCACTCCTCTTATTATTTATATATAAAGTTAATTTGCTTTCTATTAAAGACCTCTATGTTACAAGATATACAAAAAAATAATATAAGTCAAGGAAAAAGTGTAGGTTTTATGCTACATTTTTATTATATTATGATAATTTTTATTTTATATTATTATTTATTTTTATTGCTTATTTTTTTGCATTTCATGTCGTTTTTTATCATAAAATCTGAAATATAACCACCAAATGAAATATCATATGGTAAATTTGTGTATTACTATATTTGTAATTTTATAACTCAAAAAAGTGCAGGATATACCTACACTTTTTTTTCTTTTTCATATTTAAGTTTTGTTGCCATTCCACCTCGAATGTGTCTTTCTGATTTATTCTTTTCTAAAACTCTCTTAACCTCTAAAGCTAGAGAAGGATTGATTTCTTCTAATCGTTCTGTTACATCCTTATGAATAGTACTTTTACTTACTCCAAAAGTTTTAGCTGTTTGTCTTACCGTAGTATTTTTTTCTAATATATATTTTGCTACAATAACTGCCCTTTCCTCTATATAGGATCTCACTCCCTTCCCCCCTAACATCAATATCCTTATTGATATATATGAAAAAATGGTAAAAAATATAACAGGTCCAATCAAATATGATTGAACCTGTTAAACTTTATTCTAATAAACTCATTGGATTAATAGCTGTATTATTTTTATATGCTGCTAAGTGTACATGTACCCCACTTAAACATTCTACATCACTAGTATTTCCTGCATATCCTATACATTGACCTTCTTTTATTTCATCGCCTTTGTTCACTGTAATATTCTTACTTAAACTAGAATATACAAATACAGTATCTTTATCAGATTTAACTTTTACAGACATTCCATATTCATCATCATCATATACATCTAATACTGTACCTGGAGTTAGTGATTTAACTTCTTGATTTTCATTTGCTTCTACGTCTATTGCTTTATGTATTTCCCAAACTTCTAAAGTTTCTGAATAGCTGGGTTCTTTTTCTGAGTAATTTCGTATTACTTGATTTCCTAAGTAGCTTATTTTATTATGTTCAGCTTCTTTTGCTTTTGCTAAATTTTGATCAGAATCTGTAGTAGTTGGAAGAACATCATTTTTTTCATCTTCTGTTAAATGTATTTCATCTTGGCTATTGGTTTGAGTATTCTTCGATAATAAGTTATCTACGTTTTTGTTAGTAAACCAAATTCCTCCAATTGCTATGATACAGATACATATAAATAAGGATAAATAAAAACCATCCTTTTCTAATAATTTCTTTTTCATGTTGTACCTCCAAATATATTAATACATATTCAGATTATTAACTAATAATTAATATTTATACAACATTTTTTACATTTTTTGTATATTAATACATATCTTTTATATCAGTACCTTTGAAGTAATGAAATAATATGTCATAGTATTTGTATCCTTTTTTTGCCATCCCCTCAGCGCCCCATTGACTCATTCCTACACCATGTCCATATCCTTTCACAGTGAAGTTCATTTCATCATTATTATAATTAATAGTAAAATTAGCAGAATTCAGATTCAATATCTTCCTCATGTCAGTTCCACTTATTTTGACATTTCCAACTTCAATTATTTTTACGCATCCACCATCTGTTCTATCTACTATGCTTACTTCTTTATCTAGTTTATCTAAAGATATATTAATTTGCGGATATATATTTTTTATATACTTAATAAATTTACTCTTTTTTATTGAATAAGTAGTTGAATATTTAGGTGAGTTTTCTTCATATGGACTGTCTACTGATACTAAGTATGGATATTGAGTAGAGAAAACATCTTTACTATTTTCAGTTTTACCTGAAGAAGTTGAAAAATATAAAGGTAAAATTGCCTTTTCTTCATAACTCACAATTTGACCTTTCGTATCATCTACCGCCTTTTTTACTTTAACATAATCACTTTTTATCCAGTCTTCACCCTTAATTTTTTTTAAATCATCATATGATGTATAAGCTTGACAGTGAGCTGAATTAGTACAAACTGCTGAATTTTTATGGCCAGATGTGATGTTATTTTCCATCTTGTATATAACATAAGTTCTAGCAGCTATGGCTTGCGCTTTTAAAGCTTCTTCATCAAAAGTTGATGGCATTTCACTAGATAATACTCCATATAGGTATTCTTCAATATCTATCTTCTCTATTTTGTTTTTACTGACATTATAGACATTAATAATAGGCGAATCTTTATCAATTTTTTCATAAGTAATTTCTTTAGTAACTTTCTTTTTTACAACTGCGCTACTTGGATTGTCATCATAAAATATCAAACTTCCAACTACCGACACTATAACTAATGAAAAAGATAGTAATAAAACAAAAATAAAAGGTTTTTTCATATATCTTCCTCCTAAGATTTAAGCTTCTTAAATATATGAAAAAACCTATGTTTTTATTACTAATTGTTATTCAACTATTTCTATGTTACCGCCTAATGCAGTTATTTTTTTATCAATATCTACATATCCTCTTTGAATATGATATATTTCTCCTATTTCAGTTTCACCTTCTGCTATAAGACCGCAAAGTATTAAAGCAGCTCCAGCCCTTAAATCAGTAGCATTTACTTTAGCTCCATTTAATTCTTCTACACCCTCTACAACAGCTGTTCTACCTTCTATTTTAATGTTTGCTCCCATTCTATTGAATTCAGCAACATGCATAAATCTATTTTCAAATACTGTTTCTATAACTACTCCAGTCCCTTTTGCAACTGTAAGCATAGCCATAAATTGTGCTTGCACATCTGTTGGGAACCCTGGATGTGGTAAAGTTTTTATATCTATAGCTTTTAATTTTTCTGGTCCAATTACCCTTATAGAATTATCCATTTCTATAATTTCACAACCAGCTTCTCTTAATTTTGCTGTTACAGGCTTTAAATGCTCAAGAATTATATTCTCAACAGTTATATCACCTTTTGTCATAGCTGCAGCTACCATGAATGTAGCAGCTTCTATTCTATCAGGTATTACATCATGTTCTGTAGCTTTTAATTCTTTTACACCTTTTATTCTTATAGTGTTTGTTCCTGCTCCTCTGACATCTGCTCCCATTTCATTTAAGAAGTTTGCTAAGTCAACTATTTCTGGCTCTTCTGCTGCATTTTCTATTATAGTAGTTCCTTCTGCTAATACTGCAGCCATCATTATATTTTCAGTAGCTCCTACTGATGGGAAATCTAGATATAACTTACTACCAGTTAATCTATCTGTTTTAGCTTCTACGAACCCATGATCCATCACTACCTCTGCACCTAGAGCTTTAAACCCTTTTAGATGTAAATCTATTGGTCTAGTACCTATAGCACATCCTCCTGGCATAGATATTCTAGTTTGATTGAATCTTGCTAGCAATGGTCCCATTACTAAGAAAGAAGCTCTCATCTTTCTAACTAGTTCATATGGAGCATCATAAGTTGTCAAATTTGTTGCATCAACTGTTAATGTTGTTCCCTTATATTCAACCTCAGCACCTAAGTGTCTTAATAAGTCAGATATAACATGTACATCCTTTAAATTTGGGACTTCTCTAAGCACTGATTTTCCTTTCGCTAATAAAGTTGCTGCTATTATTGGTAATACAGCATTTTTTGCACCATCTATTCTAACACTACCTTTAAGTGGATTACTCTTTTTTACTATTATTTTAGCCATTATTTGTCTCTCCTCACTAAACTTAATAATCTAATTTTATTATTGGTGTAGCCATGTAGATTAAAGTTTTATCTTCATTTTCGCTATACCTAATTCCTATATTTAAATTGATCTTATTGTCTAAATAATCTAAATCGTTTTCTGTTAACAAGTTGCTGTATGCTGTAACAGAAATCAAATTGTCATCTTCTATTTTATCTATTTCCTTTGCATTCATATTATACAATATATTTTCTAAAATATCATTAGATTTATATAATTGTAAATTTTTTGTATATTCTCCAGCAATACAAAGGTAAATATCTACATCATTTGAGTACTTATTAATTACATCATTTAAAGTTTGATAAATATCTACTATATTTTTATATACCTTATTGTTTAATATGTCAACAATTATATAGTATTCTTTATTATTTTTTTTGATTGCTGTAAATGATACGCTACAAGAATCGTCTTGCGCTTGAGCATAAATTTTAAGCTCATTGTCATTTTCTTCTTCCCATTTTATTTTATTTGTCTTTAAATCTAAAGAATTTACAATATTTATGCACATATTTTCTATTTGGTTTTTATCAGTTGTTTCTGATACTACACAGTTGATTTTTATATTGTAGAATTTAAAATTCGCATTCGTTTGCTCAAATGTTTTAATAAAATTATCAGTCCAGTTATTATATTTTACACTTGCATAAGATGTAAATATTCCTATGATGAATAATAGTAAGAAAGTTGTAACAATTTTTATAACTTTCATAGTAAATCCCCCTTAATAAGTTATTTAACTTTTATTTAAATTATTGACATTATTAAAAAGGATATACGATTTAATATACTTAAAAATAAATATTTTTAAATATATTAAGTAATTGTTTAAGAATAAAAAGGTTATATACTTTTAGTATATAACCTTCTATATTATTTATTATCTAATTGTTTCCTATTATTCAACTGTAACTGACTTAGCTAAGTTTCTAGGCTTATCAATGTCACAACCTCTCATCTTAGCTACATGATAAGATAATAATTGCATTGGTACAACAGCAGTTATACTTGCAAACATATCTTCAACTTCTGGTATATATATTACTCTATCTGCTGATTTTTCAACTTCTTTATTGTGTTCTTTAGCTATTGCTATTACTTTTGCACCTCTAGCTTTAACTTCTTGCATATTTGAAAGCATTTTTTCAAATAATTGTTCTTGAGTCGCTATAACTAAAACAGGAGTTCCTTCTTCTATTAAAGCTATTGTTCCGTGTTTTAATTCTCCAGCAGCAAATGCTTCAGCATGCATATAAGATATTTCTTTTATTTTTAAAGAACCTTCCATAGCTAATGCATAATCAAGACCTCTACCTAAATAGAACATATCATTCTTGTCTTTTATTTCAGTAGCTATTTCTTCTACTAATTTATCACATTCTAATACTTTTTCAACTTTAGCTGGCATCTCCTTTAATTGACCTATCATATTGAAGTATTCTTCTTCAGTTATAGTTCCTTTTGTCATAGCTAAGTTTAAAGCTATCATATAGAATGCCATTAATTGAGTTGTATAAGCTTTTGTAGATGCAACTGCTATTTCTGGACCTGCCCATGTGTAGAATATATCATCAGATTCTCTTGCTATTGATGAACCAACAACATTAGTTATTGATAATACTCTAGCACCTTTTGACTTAGCATCTCTAAGTGCCGCTAAAGTATCAGCAGTTTCTCCTGATTGACTTACTATTATTATTAAAGTATTTTCATCTACAAATGGATCGCTATATCTAAATTCAGAAGCTATATCAGCTATAACTGGTATTTTAGCAAATTTTTCTATAGCATATTTCCCAACAAGTCCTGCATGATAAGCAGTACCACAAGCCACTATATAAACTTTGTTTATTTTATCTAAATCTTCTTTAGTTATTTTTATATCGTCTAACTTTATTCTTCCATTTTCATCTAATCTTCTAAGCAGCGTATCTTCAACACCTTTTGGTTGTTCGTATATTTCTTTTGCCATGAAGCTATCGAATCCACCTTTTGATGCGGCTTCCACATCCCAAGTTATTTCACTTACTTCTTTTTCTACTACTTCTTTGTTTTCATTTAAAACAGTTACTTTATTTCCTTCTATATGAACGAATTCACCATTTTCTAAGAAGTAAACATTTCTTGTATATTTTAATATTGCAGGTATATCAGATGCTACCATGTTTTCATCTTCACCTAAACCTACAACTAATGGACTATCTTTTCTTACTGCAACTAATTCATTTGCATTGTCAGCGCATACTACACCTAATGCATAAGCTCCTCTAAATCTCGCAGTTGCTTTATAAACAGCTTCTAAAAGATTTCCTTCGTAGTATTTACTTACCATATGAGCTGCTATTTCTGTATCTGTTTGAGATAAGAATACAACTCCTTCAGCTTCTAATTCTGCCCTTAATTCAAGATAGTTTTCTATTATACCATTGTGAACTACAGCTATAGTTCTATCCATATTGAAATGAGGATGTGAGTTTACATCTGATGGTTCGCCATGAGTAGCCCATCTTGTATGCCCTATTCCTAAATGTCCATCAATAGGATTTTTTTGTAGATCTTCAGCTAATATAGCTAATCTACCTTTAAACTTTCTTATTTCTAATTTGTTACCTGTGTTTACAGCAACACCTGCAGAGTCGTACCCTCTGTACTCTAATTTTGACAGACCTTCTACTAAAACTTCAGTTGCCTGTCTTTTTCCTAAATATCCAACTATTCCACACATATTATGTGTCCTCCTAAAAATATTATTTTAAATATATTTTTAGAGTTAGGTCATGAAAAAGCTTACTTGAGTTTTCCTTTGTCCACAGAATCACTTCCGTGATTTGAGAAAACCTTAACGATGGTAAACACACCGCAGAGCATCCGCCGAAAAATCGATTAACTCTGTCCTCGTCAACTTAACCCCCAATACTACTAATAAAATTCTGTTATTGTTAAGTTCTGGCGCTTAAAAGTAAATACTAAGTATATTTCTTAGTATTTACTTGTAGTTTACGATAATTTTTCTTTTATAAGATTAGCCAAGTTGTTAGCTAACTCATTTATTTGACCTTCCTCTTTACCCTCTAGCATAACTCTAACTAATGGTTGTGTTCCAGATGGTCTTATTAAAACCCTTCCTGAACCTTCCATTAATCCTTCTATTCTTGCTATTTCATTTTTTATTTCTTCAACTTCCATGAATTTATTTTTCACTTCGTTTTTAACTTCTACATTCACTAATACTTGTGGGTAAACACTCATTATTGAAGCTAATTCTGATAAAGGTTTCTTTTCTTCTTTTATTATCTTAGATAACATTAATGAACTTAAAACTCCATCACCTGTAGTGTTGTAATCTAGGAATATCATATGTCCTGATTGTTCTCCACCTAGGTTAAAGTTTCCTTTCTTCATAGCTTCTATAACATATCTATCTCCCACGTCTGTAGTTTCTAAATTTATTCCATATTCTCTTGCTGCAACGTTTAATCCTATATTAGTCATTACAGTTATTACTAATGTATCATTTGACAATTGTTTTTTCTTCTTAAGATATGCTGCACTTAATATCATTATATGGTCACCGTCTACAATGTTTCCATTTTCATCAACAGCAATTAATCTATCTGCATCTCCATCATATGCTAATCCTAAATCTGCCTTGTTTTCAACTACAGATTTTTGTAACATTTCTGGATGTGTAGATCCACATCTATCATTTATATTCTTTCCATTTGGTGAAGTATTTATATCTATAACATTAGCACCTAATTCTTTGAATACTATTGGTGCAACTTCATAAGATGCTCCATTAGCGCAATCTAGAACTACTTTCATTCCAGTTAAATCTACATTTATTATAGATTTTAAATAGTCTACATAATCTCTTAATGCATTGTGATCATGATTTATAACTCCTACATTTTCTCCAACTGGATTGCAATCTACCTTTTCTATATCTTCAATATATTTTTCTATTTCTAATTCTATTTCATCATCTAACTTGTATCCATCTTTATTAAAGAACTTTATCCCATTATCTTCCATGGGATTATGTGATGCTGATATAACAACTCCACAGTCTGCATTATATTTTCTTGTTAGATATGCAACTGCAGGTGTTGGTATGATTCCCACAGGAATTATATCACATCCTACTGACATTAATCCAGCTATTAAAGCTGATTCTAGCATGTCCCCTGACATTCTTGTATCTTTTCCTACTACAACTTTTACTCTGTGATCTCCTTGAGCTAGGACATATCCTCCAGCTCTTCCCAATTTATATGCTAAGTCACAAGTAAGTTCTGTATTAGCAACACCTCTAACTCCATCTGTTCCAAAATATTTTCTCATTGAAAAACTCCTTCCATGACGAGAATATCTATATCCATAAAATTATTTTATTCAATTTATGTTTTAAATATTAGTCTTTAATTATAACCATAGGATTATTTTAATACTTAAACGAAAAAAAGACAATAGAATTATTTCTATTGCCTTTTTAGTATAATATAAAATTTTTATTTTTTAAATTAAGCTTCTACAGTTGCTACTGCATCCATACCTTTTTGTAAAGCTTCTCTATTCATAGGTATGAATTTAGACTTTCTTTCTCCGAAAACTTTTAAGAAAGCTTGAAGAACTGATTCTATATCAACTGATTCTGTAACTTTTAAACAAGCTCCTAGCATTATCATATTAGCAACTTTAGGCATTCCTATTTCAGCTGCTAATTCATTAGCTGGTATATAAGTTACATTAACATCATCTCTTTCAACTTTCATATCTATTAATGAACTATTAACTAATATATGTCCTCCTGGAACTACATCATCAACAAATTTCATAGAAGGTTTGTTCATTATAACAGCGCAAGTAGCATCATCTGTTATAACTGGTGATCCAACTGGCTTATCAGATACAGTTACTGCACAGTTTGCAGTACCCCCACGCATTTCTGGTCCATAAGAAGGTAACCATGCAACTTCTTTACCTTCAAGCATTCCTGCATATGTTAATAATTGGCCCATAGACATAACACCTTGACCACCAAATCCTGCACATATTACTCTTGATGTTGCCATATTATTTCGCCTCCTCAACTTCAACTTCTATATCTTTTTTATTTCCTAGTTCATAATAAGACATCATATTATCTCTTAACCATTGTAATGCATCATTTGGAGCAAGTCCCCAGTTAGTTGGGCAAGTAGATAATACTTCAACTATACCAAATCCTAACCCTGCTTGTTGAACTTGGAAAGCTTTTTTTATAGCTTTTTTAGCTTTTCTTACATTAGCTGGTGTATCAACAGAAACTCTTTCTACAAATACTGCACCAGTTAATGTTGCTAACATTTCACTAACTCTTATTGGGAAACCATTAACTTCTGGATTTCTACCGCTTTGAGCTGTTGTAGCCTTTTGACCTATTAATGTAGTTGGAGCCATTTGTCCACCAGTCATTCCGTAAATTCCGTTGTTTACGAATATAGTACTTATTTTTTCACCTCTACCTGCAGCATGAACTATTTCTGCCATACCTATTGATGATAAGTCTCCATCACCTTGATAAGTAAATACAAACTTATCAGGATTAGTTCTTTTTATACCTGTAGCTACAGCTGGTGCTCTACCATGAGCAGCTTCTTGAGTATCCACATTGAAATATTTATATGCTAAAACTGAACATCCTACAGGAACTACACCTATAGCATCTCCAAGCAATCCCATCTCTTCTAATACTTCTGCTACTAATCTATGGATTATACCATGAGTACATCCTGGACAGTAGTGAGTAGTAACATCTTGTAATCCTTCTGTTCTCTTAAATACTACAGCCATTATTTAGCACCCCCTATTATTTCTTTAGCTTTATTAGCTATTTCAGCTGGAGATGGTATCATACCACCTGATCTTCCATAGAAGTCTACTGGTAATTTACATTCGCAAGCTAATTTAACGTCATCTATCATTTGACCTAAACTCATTTCAACAACTAATAAATTCTTAGCATTTGGTATTTCCTTAAATGCTTTGTTAGGGAATGGCCATAATGTTTTAGGTCTTATTAAACCTACTTTGTGACCTTCTTCTCTCATTTGATCTACTGTTGTTTTAACTATTCTAGAAACAGTTCCATAAGCAACGAAAACTAATTCAGCATCTTCTGTATTATACATTTCATATTGAACTTCATTTTCTTCTATTGCTTGATATTTCTTTTCTAATTTTAAGTTATGTTGTTCTAGTTCTTCTGATTGTAAGTATAAAGAGTTTATTACATTTGGTTTTCTTTCACCTTTAGTTCCATTTGCAGCCCAAGTTTTTTCTGGTAACTCTCTTGTTTTTCTTTCTTTGTCAAAATCAACTGGTTCCATCATTTGACCTATCATACCATCTGCAACAACCATAACTGGAGTTCTATATACGTCAGCTACATCAAAAGCTTCTATTATCATATCAACAGCTTCTTGAACAGATGCTGGAGCAAAAACAGGAGTTCTATAATCTCCATTTCCTCCACCTTTTGTTGACATGTAGTAGTCTGCTTGAGATGGTTGTATAGTTCCAAGTCCTGGACCACCTCTCATTATATTTAAAACTACGCAAGGTACTTCTGCACCTGCACAGTATGTTATTCCTTCTTGTTTTAATGCTACCCCTGGTGAAGATGAAGATGTCATAACTCTTGTACCAGTTCCTCCTGCACCATAAACCATATTTATAGCTGCAACTTCAGATTCTGCTTGTACAAAAGCTCCTCCAACCTTAGGTAGTTCTCTTGATAAATATTCTGGTAACTCACTTTGTGGAGTTATTGGGTAACCAAAGAAGTAGTGGCATCCAGCTTCTATAGCTGCTTTACCAAATGCTTCGTTACCTTTCATAAGAATTTTAGCCATTATTAATCCCCCTTATTTTTAAAAAATAATTAATCTCTTTCTACTGTAATAACTACGTCTGGACACATTAATGCACAACTTGCACATCCAATGCATTTTTCTTCGTCAACTATCTTAGCTGGGTTATAACCTTTTGCATTTATAACCTCTGTGTCAATTGCAAGTATTCCTTTTGGACATGCTTCTATACATAGTCCACAACTTTTGCAACGTTCTTCGTTGAAAATTACTTTCCCTTTAGCCATTGTTAAGCCTCCCTTAATTATTTCTTATATTGAGCTCAAAACTACATCCACTCTTCTCTTAGATACATTTTTATAGGTAATATGTCTCCCTCTAAATCTTTTGGCAATTTATCTACAAGATTTTCTATACAACAAACATACTTAATTGGTATATTTTTTATTTTAGAAACCTCTCTTGCAACCTCTTGTCCCTTTAACACATCTTCAACAGTTGTTTCTCTTAAAAGATGTGTATTATTTACAAGACCTGTTACCTTAAGCTTAGAAGATGCTTCTATTGCATCTATGTATCCAAGAACTTCGTTAGCAGTTTGAGTTTTCTCCCTGTTAGCATTTATTACAAAAAACATATCATAGTTGTCTGATTTGAAATGTTCAGCAAATCTACCAACTACTCTTCCACCTACATTGTCTCCACCTACATCTAGTACATAGTTAACCTTATCATCATGTAGTGGTCTCATTACTTCTGCTGAAACAGCGGGAACATCAAGCGTAGTTGTTTGAATAGAACTGTCAATAGGCGTTATCCCTAACTGTCTCATTAAATCTTTCTTTTCTCTTGTCCTAAAATATACATTTACTACATCTATATCAGCTAGTGCAACTTCTCCATCAACTACCTCCCTAAGTCTAGTTACATAGTTAATAGAAACTTCACTTTTCCCACTTCCATAATGTCCTATGAAAAGTCTAACTCTTTTATCGTCTTTTATCATAAAAATTCACCTATTTTCAGTATATATATTAATAAGCTAAAGCTTCTTTTTCATAATCTAATGCTGTTTCTTCACCATTTAATACTCTAAGTCCACCTTGTGCAAGGGCTATCATTTCATCTTCTCCTGGATAAGCTTTAACAGGTGCAATAAATTTAACTCTATCTTCTATCTTTTCTCTTATTGTTTGAGAATAAGCAATTCCTCCAGTTAAAATTATTGCATCAACTTCTCCTTTAAGAACTGTAGCGTATGCTCCTATTTCCTTGCATATTTGATAAACCATAGCATCATATATTAAAGCAGCTTTTTCGTCACCTTTAGAAATCATATCTTCAACATCTCTAATATCATTAGTTCCTAAATAAGCAACTACTCCACCATTACCTTTTATACGTTTTCCTATCTCAGCCTTGCTTAATTGATCTCCATAACATAATTTCATTAAACCACCAACTGGAAGTCCTCCACTTCTTTCTGGTGAGAATGGTCCTTCCCCATCAAGACCATTAGTATTGTCAATTACTTTACCTTTCTTATGAGCACCAACTGTAACTCCTCCACCCATGTGAACAATCAATAAATTACAGTCTTCATAATTTTTATTCATGTCTTTAGCTGCCCTTCTTCCTATTGCTTTTTGATTTAAAGCATGGAAGATACTTATTCTTGGAATTTCTGGCACCCCAGATATTCTTGCTACATCTTCCATTTCATCAACAACAACTGGATCTACTATAAAAGATGGTATAGAAACTTCATCAGCCATTTCCTTTGCAATTATTCCTCCTAAATTAGATGCATGTTCTCCTAGTATTCCAACTTTTAAATCTTTCACCATTACATCACTTACTTTGTAAGTTCCACCCTGTATAGGTTTTAAAAGTCCTCCCCTACCAACTATTGCATCTAAATCTTCTACTTTCAAATCTGCTTCTTTTAAAGATTCTTCTATAACACCTTTACGAAACTCAAATTGATCTGCTACCTTTTCATATTTCCCTATTTCTTCTGAAGAATGTCTTAGTGTTTTTTCATATAATAATTCTTCATTTTCAAATACAGCAATCTTAGTCGATGTTGATCCTGGATTTATTGTTAAAATTTTATAATCTCCCACTCTAATAACCTTCCTTTATTTTTATATTATTTTTTTGTACTTGCTAGAACCCCTAGCGCTATTGAATTTAATTTAGTTTTATCACTATCAGCTCTAGATGTTAATATAATAGGTGCTTTTGCTCCTACTATTAAACCTGCATTTTCACATTTTGCAAAAAATGCTATAGATTTATATAATACATTCCCTGCTTCTATATCTGGCACTACTAATACATCAGCTTTACCTGCTATTGGATGGTCCATACCTTTATGTCTAGCAGCTTCTTCACTAATAGCATTATCTAAGGCAAAAGGTCCCCCAACCATACATCCTTTTATTTCTCCACGAAGATACATATCTTCTAATTCTTTTGCTTCTACAGTATCTTTCATTTTAGGGTTAACCTTTTCCTTAGCGCAAATCAATGCCACTTTAGGTTCATCTATATCTAATGATCTCGCAACTGAGCATGCATTTTCAATTATTTGTTTTTTTGCATTTACGTCTGGTGCTAAGTTCATAGCTGAATCAGTTATAAAGAATAATCTATCATATCCCTCTATATCAAATACTGCCACATGACTTAATATGTTTCCTGTTCTTAGACCCACCTCTTTATTAAGCACAGCTTTTAATATAATTGAAGTATCTACTAAACCCTTCATAACCATATGAGCTTTTCCACTAGATACTAACTCTACTGCTTTTAGGCAAGCTTCTGATAAGTCCTTAATGTCTATTAATTTATAATTTTCTAGGTTTATACCCAATTCATCTGCAATTTCTTTAGTTTTTTCAATATCTCCAACTAAAATTGCCTCTACTATATTTTCTTTTCTTGCATTTTCAACTGCTATAAGTACCTCTTTGTCTTGGCAACAAGCTACTGATACAGTTTTTGGACCTCTTTCTTTTGCAAATTTAATGATATCTTCTATGTTCCTCATTTTATCCTCCTAAATTTTGTATATTTAGTTGTTTTAAACTTGGTTTGAATTGATGCACTTTCGATTTTACTAATTTTAATGTCTGACTAATTGATTTGTTTTAACCTTAAGTATAATTTTTATGTTACATTAAGATTAAATTGGACTTTACGTTTAAAATATGTAAACTTTAATTTTTAAGTTTTTACATTTTTTTCTTTATACTTATATTCTAGCATAATATTATTTATGATTGTATAATATTAAAATGAAATTTTAAATAAATTTTTTAATTATCATTGTTTTTATTGATTTATATTCAAATTCAATGAGTAAATAAGCCATTTCCATCGTATAAATATTTTTTTACACCTACTTTTTTTGACAAAAAATTAAAATTTTCTGAAAATTCTAACTTTGTTTTTTTAACACTTTTCTGCTTTAAACTATATTATATTAACTAAAGTTCGATAAATTCTTAACAAATTAAAAAGTGTAATCTGATAATTTGTATACAAAACATTAATCAGATTACACTTATTTTTATATAAATATTTTATTTTCCAACGGTACTAGGTATTATCTTTACATTTTTAAAAGATACCTCTGAATCATACTTAATTATATATTCTTTTGTTTCATCATATCCATTATCTAAATCTATATATAAATTTATATCTGATTTAGATAATTTTATATTAGTATCATCCAATTGAACCTCTACATTTATACTATCAGGTATATTCAAGTCAGATATCTTTATTTCCTGTGTATTATTTCTAAGTTCTATATCAGAATTACTATATACTAATCTTTGAATTAAACTTTCCTTATCCTTTGGTTTAACTACTGAAGTGGTTTCATCTGTAGTTACACCTTCTGGAATAATTAAATTTACTTTTTTAGATACACCTATAGAAGTTGAGTCTATTTTTTGAGTATTAATATAATTAATTTTATCTAATACTTCATTTTTACCTTTTATAGTTATTACTTGTGGTGTCACTTCATATGCCTTTATATCTGCATTTTCATCTTTTAACTGTATATTTATAGGAACTTGCTTTTCTGCTAAAAAAGTAACCTCAGCATTCATAGTTTTCACATCTAAATTAACTCCATTAACTTCTTTTCCTTCTATATCTACAGGTATTAATTTTACCCTTTGAGTTAATTTATCCTTATCCTTACTATCTACATGTACAGTAGCCTTTATGTAGTCTACTTGTTCTATTAAAACCCTTGGTCCTGATATATTTACTGAACTTTGTTGCAATGTTACAGTGTCCACATCATCCTTATAATCTCCAATTATTTCGGGACTAATATTTCTTTCTTGATGCATAAGCTTTTCTAATTTAACAACTATAAAATCTGATTTAAATTCATATGATACTTGTTTTGTTGTATTAACTTTTAAATAAAGATAATTTTTTCCTTCTATTGGATTGTTTATAGATCCATATATATGTATATCATCTTCGCTTAATTTTTGTAAATCAGATAGTTTCCCTGTTATATAAATATCAGCCACTAATTCTGATTCTGGATATACCACTAAGTCATCATCTTGTAGCTCTTCTGTATTTGTTACAGTAACAGGTATATTTTCAAAAAGTTTTGTATCTTCGGGATCCACTATCGCCATGACATACATCCACAATACCATAGCACTAAGTAGAGATATTAGTTTTATCCTGGTATTTCTTTTTAAATTATTTTTCATTTAAATATCCCACCTTTAAAGAAACTTTTATCTTCTGTTGTTGTTTTATTTAAATTTTTCTTTAAAATATTTGCCATTCTTTCTTTTGCAATATCCCTATATAATTTTCCTGACTTAGCTATAGAAACTTCACCTGTTTCTTCAGATACTATTAAAGTAATACAATCAGAAACTTCACTTATTCCTACACCAGCCCTATGCCTAGTTCCTAAGTCCTTTGTCAAATCTTTACTTTGGCTTAAAGGTAAGAAACACGCTGCTGCTTTTACTTTGTTATCTCTAATTACCACTGCACCATCATGTAGAGGTGTATTTGGAATAAATATATTTATTAATAATTGTCTTGAAACATCACCATCAATTATAGTTCCAGTCCCTATTATATCTGATATTTTTGTTTCTCTTTCTAATATAATAAGAGCTCCTATTTTTTGTCTTGATAAAGAATATAATGTTTCTACAATTTCATCTATTGTTTTATCTAATTTTTTGCTTTCAGCATTTTCTCCACTCTTCCCAAGTAAATTGAAATTTGCTCTTCCTAAATGTTCAAAGCCTGCTCTAAGTTCAGGTTGGAATATTATACAAACAGCTATAACACCAACATTAAGTGCATTTACTAGTATCCAGTAAAGTGTATGTAATTTAAATACAGAGCTTAGCTGAGTAGCTAATAGTAAAACTACTATTCCTTTAAAAACTTGTTCCGCTCTCGTATCTTTTATAAACATAAAAATTTTATAGAATATGTAAGCTACAATTAATATATCTACAATATCATATATACTCATTCTTAATATTATATCAATAAAACCATTTAAAAAAGAATTTATATCGGACATATTTTATCCTCCTGTTCAATAGTTTCTTAACCTTTTACACTATGTATTATACTATAATAATACAACTATATACAAACTATCTTCTTTAATAATTCAATATATTATATTTATATTTTTTATTATAAGGCTAATTTTATATATTTATTTCATTTTTTTAAATTTTTATAAAAAAAAAGTTTCACTAATGTGAAACTTTAATTGGTGAGCGCACAGGGATTCGAACCCCGGACACACGCCTTAGAAGGGCGTTGCTCTATCCAGCTGAGCTATGCACCCATATTTATTGGAGCGGGAAACGAGATTCGAACTCGCGACTTCAACCTTGGCAAGGTTGCGCTCTACCACTGAACTATTCCCGCGTAAAAAATTTGTTAAATGGTGGGACCAACAGGGCTCGAACCTGTGACCCCCTGCTTGTAAGGCAGGTGCTCTCCCAGCTGAGCTATGGTCCCGGGATAAATAAATGGAGCGGGTGAAGGGGATCGAACCCTCACAGCCGGCTTGGAAGGCCGGAACTCTACCATTGAGCTACACCCGCATGGTGACTCATAGGGGAATCGAACCCCTGTTACCGCCGTGAAAGGGCGGTGTCTTAACCGCTTGACCAATGAGCCATAGTATTTAAATGGTTGCGGAGACAGGACTCGAACCTGTGACCTTCGGGTTATGAGCCCGACGAGCTGCCAACTGCTCCACTCCGCGATATTAATTTGGTGCCGAAGACCGGAATCGAACCGGTACGAAAGTATAAGTTTCGCAGGATTTTAAGTCCTGTGCGTCTGCCAGTTCCGCCACTTCGGCACTTTCTTGGCTCCAAGGGAGGGACTCGAACCCTCAGCCTATCGGTTAACAGCCGAGTGCTCCACCGTTGAGCTACCTTGGAACATAACGTGGCTACGTGCTACTCTCCCAGGGGGTCGCCCCCCAAGTACCATTGCCGCTCAAGAGCTTAACTTCTGTGTTCGGAATGGGAACAGGTGTATCCTCTTTGCTATAATAACCACATAATCTTTATATAAAGTATTAACTTTTGTTAGTACTTTCAAAACTGCTAACATTTAATGTTTTCCATTATTTATTTTTAGCAACTGAAATCTTCCTTATAAACATATAATTAAAGATTTAGTTGGCGATATAAACCTTTAGGTTTATTTTGGTCAAGTCCTCGACCTATTAGTATCAGTAAGCTACATATGTTACCACACTTCCACCTCTGAC
>NZ_JWHR01000162.1 GCF_000808015.1 Terrisporobacter othiniensis
TATTATTAATTATAAGATTTTGTAAAAATTATACAAATATTTAATATTTAAAGCTTAATACTATTTTATTAATTTATAAAGATCCTTCAAAGTTTTTTAAGGTTGATAATAAATTTGATTTAATAAGTAAAAGTATTAAAAATAGCTAGTATGAAATAATGTAAAATAAAACATGTCTATATTAGATAAAAATTTCATTATAAATTCATATATGTATTATAATATAAAAGTACAAATATTTTTACATTAAATGAATTTGTACTTTATCTGACTTATGGATAAATTATAAAATTCAAATCTATTTAAATGAAAATGATTTGCATACGTAGTTGCTTAAGTAAAGCAACTTTGTTACTTGAGAAACGGGCGAAGCTGTTGGCGACATGAAGTGTTTAGCTGGCACGTGACTCAAGAGAAGCGAATTTTTTATTTTTTAACAAGAAATTAAAGTATAGGTATATAAAATTATAGGAGTGATGAAATGAATACATCTATTTTAGTTATGGAAGATGATGTTAATATACAAGAGTTAATAGTAGAGTTTTTAAAGGCTGAAGGTTATGATGTTGACTTTGCCAGTGATGGTTTAGAAGGAATACAATTATTTAAAAAAAAGGAGTATGATTTAGTTTTATTAGATATAATGATGCCAAATTTAGATGGGTATTCTGTGTGTAAAATGATTAGAAAAAGTTCAAATGTGCCAATTATATTTTTAACTGCATTGGATGAAGAAAATGACCAACTAAAAGGATTTGAATTAGAGTGTGATGATTATATAACAAAACCATTTTCATTTAATCTCTTAATGCAAAGGGTAAAAGCAGTACTTAGAAGAGGTAAAGGTAATCTAAGTAATGATTACTTAAGTTTTGAAAAAATAAAATTAGATTTAAATACTTATTCTGTACAATTGGAAGATAAAAATATAGAATTAACTTTAAAAGAATTTAACATATTAAAAACATTGATAGAAAAATATCCTCAAGTAATAACAAGAGAAAGTTTGTTGGATAGTATTTGGGGGTACGATTATTATGGTGATACAAGAATAGTTGATGCTCATATTAAAAACCTTAGAAAAAAAATATGCTTACCATATATAAAAACTGTAAAAGGGATAGGTTATACTCTTGAAAAAGATATTGAAGTTTTGGAATAATTTAAATATTAAATATAAGTTATTTACTATTACATCGGCCCTTCTTTTATTTTTGGCCTTTATAATTTATTTAACTTTATACTTTTTTATGCCAGCATATTATCACCAGTACAAGATTGAGCTTTTAAAAAATAGTGTAAATTCCATAGTGGAAGATTCTAAGTTTTATGATATAGATGAATTACAACGAAGACTTTATTTTTTAGGTAAAAAACAAAATGTTGCTATGATATTAACAGATGATAAAGGATTTATTATTTTTGGGAAAAATGAACAACATATTACTAATAAGTATGCAGGAGATATTCCTATGTCAAATCAGGTAAAGGAATATACAATAAGAGCTACTATAAAGTTAAAAGATAGCCCTGACTTCTATCATTTAGAAATTGTTATGCCACTTCAACCAATTGATGAGGCAAACACAGTACTTAGAAGTATTCTTCCATTTATAATAATTTCAGCTTTTTTAATAGCTCTGTTTGGGGCTTATATTTATTCTAAAACTATAACAAAGCCATTAATTGAGATTATTAACAAAGAAAGAGAAGAAGAAAAGAACAGGAAAGAATTTATAGCAACTATTTCTCATGAACTAAAAACTCCAATAACCATAATTAGCGGTCAATTAGAGGGAATGATATATAATGTGGGGAAATATAAGGATCGAGAAACTTACTTAAGAAAATCTTATGATAGTACTCAAGAGCTTAAAGTATTAGTAGATGAAATGATGGAAATATCAAAGAATGAGTTACTTGAAAAGGACTTAAAAATTGAAGCTATTAACTTAAGTGAAATGCTTAAAGAATTGGTAAATAGACAAAGCTACTTAATAGATGATAAAAACTTAAAGCTTATTTATAAAGTTGAAAATAAATTGTATATAAAAGCAGATAGAGAAAAAATTATAAAAGTTTTAAATAATTTAATTAACAATGCAATTAAATATTCTCCAAAAGGCGAAAAAATAATTATTAAAGCTTATAAATCAAAAGCAAGCAAAACAGTAGTATTTGAAATAGAAAACACTGGGATTACAATTGAGAATAAGTATTTAAGTGACGTGTTTAACCCTTTCTTTAGGGTAGAAAAATCCAGAAATAGAAAGACGGGTGGCAGTGGACTAGGTCTTTATATAGTAAGTAAAACACTAAAAAGTCATAACCTTTACTACAAGATGGAAAGTAAAAAGAATTCTGTTTTGTTTACTATTTATTTTTAGATAAATAATTTTCATAAATTAAGGAAAGATAAAACTAAGAAATAAATAGGAGGCATAAATATGGATATAAAAAAAGATATGGAAAATATAAAAGATGATGTTGTAAAAGGCGTAGATAAAGTAGGTAATGGTGTTAAACATGCAGCTGATGGAATTGGACATATGGCTGAAAAAATAGGTCATGCAGTAAAACATACAGCAAAAGATTTAAAAAATGATGTAAAAGGAATGGCAGTAGATGCTGGAGAAATAGCAGAAGACATGAAAGATAAGTATGAAGAAACTAAGTTTGCAAAAGAAATGAAAAAACAAATGAAAAAAGAAGATAGATAATTAAAAGACCTGCTTTATAGCAGGTCTTTTAATTTCCAATTTTGTTACTTAAACAACGGGCGAAGCCGTTGGCGATATGAGCGGAGCGAATTTTTTATTTGCAATGATTTCATATTATGAAAAATTGTATTGATACAATATGGGAATAATGTGTATATTTATAATAAATATATAAAAGTGTATTATAATTAACTTAATATAATATAAAATTTGGAGGAGAGATAATGGAAAATGCAAAAAAACAAAAAACAAATGTATCATCTAAAACTAGATTATTAGTATCTGCTGCCTTATTTGCCGCTATTATATGTATTACAATTGCGTATTTTCTCCATATACCTATTGGAGGAAATGGTGGATTTGTTCATATAGGTGATGCTTTTATATATTTAGCTGCAGTACTTTTACCTACACCATATGCAGCTTTTGCAGCAGCAATAGGAGCAGGTATGGCAGATATACTTACGGGTGCTGCAAATTGGGCCTTAGCAACCATAATTATAAAGCCAATACTTGTTTTATTTTTTACTAATAAAAGTAAGAAAATAATTAATACAAGAAATGTGTGTGCTAGTATTATAGCAGGAATAGTTGGAACAGTTTTATATATGATAGCAGAGGGTATCATGTATGGAAGCTTTGTAAGTGCATTTGTTCTAACATTAGTAGGACTTATCCAACCAATAGGAAGTTTTATCGTATTTATAGTTATAGGTTTAGTATTTGATAAATTAAAAATAAAAGAAATGATTAAATAAATATACAAATGGGGGAATTAAATAATGACAATTTTATATGATTACAAAGAAAGCCTTTATGTTAATATAACAAATCAATGTCCATGTGCTTGTGTTTTTTGTATAAGAAAAGAAACGGATCATGTGGGAAATAGTGATAGTCTATGGTTAGACCATGAGCCTACGGTAGATGAAGTAAAAAATGAATTTAAAAAATTTGATTTAGCAAATTATGATGAAATTGTATTTTGTGGCTATGGTGAACCATTAGTAAGATTAAATGAAGTTATAGAAGTATCTAAATATATTAGAAGTATCTCAGATATAAAAATAAGAATAAATACTAATGGCCTTTCTGATTTAATTCATAATAAGAAAACGGCAGTGCTTTTAAAAGATAATATAGATTCAGTTTCTATAAGTTTAAATGCACCAAATAAAACTAGATATAATGAAGTTACAAAACCTAAATTTGGTGAAAAATCTTTTGATGCATTACTTGATTTTGCTAATGATTGTAAAAAATATATTGAAGAAGTAAATTTTTCTGTAGTTGATGAGATTAGTGATGAAGAAATTAAAGAATCACAGGATTTAGCAGATAAAATGAATATTGTACTTAGAGTAAGACATAAAAACTAGACTTGAAATAGCTTATTGAAAAATAAGCTATTTTTTTTATTGTAATATCATAATAATTTAATATAATTACGAATTATTATCTAATTGGAATAAAATATATTCGTGATAGATTGACATTATGATGTAGATATTCTAGAATTATACTTGTAAAATGGTATTTTATGGAAAATAAAATACCATTTACCTACTAAATCAATTTCATAAAAATATCAGAGTTTAAAAATGAAGTTAATTTATTAAATTACGGAGGTGTATTGATTAATGCAAGTTGCAAATCAGGAATCTAGTACTATGACAAAATTATTCCCTATACTCGAAAATCAGGGAGTAAATATGAAAAAGGAGATAATGGCAGGGGTTACGACTTTCTTAACAATGGCTTATATTATAGCTGTTAACCCGAGTATATTATCAGAGGCTGGTATGCCGGCAGGAGCATTGGTAACAGGTACATGTTTAGCAGCAGCAATAGGATGTTTTTTAATGGGTATTATTGCAAATTTACCTTTTGCTTTAGCATCAGGAATGGGACTTAATGCTTATTTTGCTTACACAGTAGTATTAGGAATGGGAGTATCTTGGGAAGTTGCTTTAACTGCAGTATTCGTGGAAGGTATTATTTTTATAATTTTATCATTATGTAAAGTACGTGAAGCAGTTGTAAATGCAATTCCAGTAAATATGAAGTTAGCAGTATCCGGGGGAATAGGTTTATTTATTGCAATTATAGGATGTATTAACTGTGGACTTGTAGTATCTAATGAATCTACATTAATTGCCATGGGACATTTTAGTCCAGCAGTTATAATTAGCTGTGTTGGAATTGTTGTCATAGCAGTTTTATCAAAAAGAAATATTAAAGGTTCAATACTAATTGGTATAGTAGTTTGTTCATTAATTGCTTGGGGATATGCATTATATAATCCAACAGCTGCAGCAGAGCTTAAAATATTTTTACCAAATGGCGTATTTAAATATGAGAGTTTAGCACCGATAGCAGGAAAATTAGATTTTAGTTATGCAACTAATCCTGCAAATTTAACTAATTTCATATTGGTACTTTGTACTTTCTTATTTGTTGACTTCTTTGATACAGTGGGAACAATAGTTGGTGTTGCATCTAAAGCAAATATGATAGATGAAGATGGAAACGTACCTCATGTTGGTAGAGCTTTACTTGCAGATGCTTTTGCAACTACAATAGGTGCAGGTCTTGGAGTATCAACAGTAACTACTTATGTTGAAAGTTCAACAGGTGTGGTTGAAGGTGGTCGAACAGGATATACAGCCATAACAGTAGGTGTATTATTTATAATAGCTATGTTTTTTTCACCAATATTTATTGCCATACCATCATGTGCTACTTCACCAGCTTTAATATATGTGGGATATTTAATGCTTAGTGCAGTTAAAGACATAGATTTTGCAGATATAACAGAAGGTGTTCCAGCATTTATAGCAATAGGTGCTATGGCATTTACTTATTCAATAGGTGATGGTTTAACTCTTGGAGTATTATCATATGTTGTTATTAACTTATTGTACAACTTAATTGCTCCAAAAGAAGAAAGAAAGAAAATATCTGCTATAATGATAGTTCTTGCAATTTTATTTGTTCTAAAACTTATTTATTTATAATATTAAAAAAGAAGTTAGCCTAAAAACTAACTTCTTTTTTTATTATTATAATTAATATAAATATTAATTATAATTTATACATATATATTTGGTGTATATTGACAAGATAAATTACTATGTATACACTTAAATTAGTGGGTATTACTAACTTTTATATAGTTAAAATACCCATTATTTATTGAATAATAGTTGTCTTGGCAACTATTATAACTATGAAAGGGGGAGATTATAGATTATGTCTGGGGAAAATATAGTTAAAGAAAATAAAATGGGAACAATGCCTATAAATAAACTACTAATAAGCATGTCGCTACCGATGATGATATCCATGTTAGTTCAAGCACTATATAATGTTGTTGATAGTATATTTGTATCAAAAATTAGTGAAAATGCACTTACCGCTGTTTCTCTAGCTTTTCCAGTACAAAATTTTATGATTGCTGTTGGAGTAGGTACAGGAGTAGGTATAAATGCACTACTTTCAAGATCTTTAGGTGAAAAAAAGTTCGAAGAAGCTAATAGAGCTGCAAGCAATGGTGTTTTTTTAGCTGTCATGAGTTATTTATTATTTTTACTAATAGGTATATTATTTAGCAAAAAGTTTTTTCAATGGCAAACAGATATTAAGGATATTGTAGATGGTGGATATTTCTATTTAATTATAGTTACTACTTGTTCTTTTGGTATGTACGGTCAAATAGTATTTGAAAAATTAATGCAGTCAACAGGAAAAACATTTTATTCTATGATTACACAAATAACTGGCGCAGTTATAAACATAATATTAGATCCAATATTAATTTTTGGATTATTGGGCTTTCCTAAATTGGGCATATCTGGAGCTGCTATTGCAACTGTCATAGGTCAAAGTAGTGGGATGATGTTGGGTATTTATTTAAATAGTACAAAGAATAAGGAAATAAAAGTGAAAATAAAAGGATTTAAACCTAGTTTAAAAACTATAAGAGATATATATTCAGTAGGTATTCCGTCTATCATAATGGCATCTATAGGTTCAATTATGACTTTTGGAATAAATAAAATATTACTTGTGTTTACATCTACTGCAACTGCTGTGTTCGGGGTGTATTTTAAATTACAAAGTTTTATATTCATGCCTGTATTTGGTATAAATAATGGTATGGTGCCAATTATTTCTTATAATTATGGTGCAAAGCACAAAGATAGATTAATGGAAACTGTAAAGATTAGTATTATTTATGCAATAGGTATAATGATTATTGGTTTAGTTATATTTCAGCTTTTACCAAAACAGTTATTAGGGTTATTTAGTGCGTCTGAAGAAATGATAAGTATTGGAACACCAGCTCTTAGAATAATTAGTATTAGCTTTTTATTTGCAGGATATTGCATAGTTGTAAGTTCTATGTTTCAAGCACTTGGTAATGGAGTTATGAGTTTAATTGTATCAATAGGGAGACAGTTAGTTGTATTACTTCCTGCAGCATACTTATTATCTAGAACTAATAATTTAAACCTAGTATGGTGGGCCTTTCCTATTGCAGAGCTAGCTTCTGTTTTTTTAAGTGTCATAGGGTTTAAATATGTGTACAAGAAGGAAATAGTTCCTTTAGTTAACAATGAAGAGAAATATAATCACGAAGATAATAAAGTTAAGATTTTAGAATGTACAAATGAGACTTAAAATGAAAAAGGGTAGTAATATTTATATTATTACTCTTTTTACATGTAAGGAAATTATATTTCTTTCAAAACTGTGAGAAACTCATGAAACTAAATAATGCCAACCAATATTGAGATGTAAAAAAGTTAGTTTTTGATCAACGGAGTTACATAAAATTTCATATCGCCCACACAGTGGCTTAAAGTGGTAATGAAGACATCTCGTTGGTGATATGAAGAAAGCGAATTTTTTACATGGGATAAACTTAATAATATTATTATATATTAGATTAATCTGCTTAAAATTATATTTCTAAGGGTAATTTTAATTTATATGTAAGATATTGTGGTATAATAAGTATGAAAAAGTTCAAACAGAACATATTTATAATATCTTAATTAGATAATAAAAATATATTAATTGTATATATTACTAGAAATATATGAAATATGAAGGAGATAAAATGAGAAAAGTAGAATTATTAGCCCCCGCTGGTGATTTAGAAAAATTAAAAATAGCATTTGAATATGGAGCAGATGCAGTTTATATAGGTGGAGAAATTTTTGGGATGAGATCAGCAGCCAAGAATTTTACTAAGGAAAATATGATAGAGGGTGTAAACTTCGCCCACGAAAGAAACAAGAAAGTTTTTGTTACTTGCAATATAATACCTAGAAGTGAAGATTTAGAATTACTTAGAAATTATTTATTAGAGTTAGATGAGATTGGAGTAGATGCTGTAATAGTATCAGATCCAGGCGTGTTTAAAATAGTAAGAGAAACTATACCTAACATGGAAATTCATATAAGTACTCAAGCAAGTACAACAAACTATACTGCTGCAAACTTCTGGTATAACCAAGGAGCTCAAAGAATAGTAACAGCAAGAGAGCTATCTTTTGAAGAAACGAAAGAAATAAGAGAACATATTCCACAGGATATGGATATAGAGGCATTTGTACACGGAGCAATGTGTATGTCTTATTCAGGGAAATGTACAATAAGTAATTATACGACAGGAAGAGATGCAAACAAAGGTTCATGTGCTCAATCTTGTAGATGGAAGTACACTTTAATGGAAGAAAATAATGGTGAGTATACTCCTGTAGTAGATGATATAGATCCAGAATTCTTCTTTAATACTAAAGATTTATGCATGATAGAGTATATACCACAAATTTTTGACAGTGGAATTACTTCTTTAAAAATAGAAGGAAGAATGAAAACAGCTTATTATGTAGCAACTACAGTAAGAGCTTATAGAATGGCTATAGATGAATACTACAAAGATCCTAAAAATTGGAAGTTTAATCCTATTTGGTTGGAAGAGCTGAAAAAAGGAAGTCATAGAGATTACTCTACAGGATTTTTCTTAAATAGACCTGATGAAAATTCTAATAATTATAAATCAGCTTCTTATATAAGAAATTATGATTTTATAGGATTAGTCAAAGGTTATGAAGAAGAAACTGGATTATATATAGTTGAGCAAAGAAATAAAATGTATGTAGGAGATAAAATTGAAGTTATAGGACCTTACAAAGATACAATGTTTACGACAATAGAAGAAATGTATGATGAAGATGGAAATCCGATTGAATCAGCACCTCATGCAAGACAAATAGTCAAAATGAAGGTTACAATAAAGCTAGAAGAAAATTATATATTAAGAAAGCCTATAGAAAAAACAAGAATTTTATAGATATTTATTAAGGAAGTGAGAGTATAAATGATTATAGGAAGAAATGACAAATGTTGGTGTGGAAGTGGCGAAAAATATAAAAAATGCCATATGAAATTTGATGAAAAATTAAAAGAATTTAAATCAAAAGGTTATGAAGTACCACATAGAAGTTTAATAAAAAATCAAGAACAAATAGAAAAAATAAAAGCAAGTGCTAAAATAAATAATGAAATATTAGACTTAGTTGGAAAAGAGATAAAAGCAGGTATGACTACTGAAGAAATTGATAAAATAGTTCATGACTATACAATTTCACAAGGAGCTGTACCAGCACCACTAGGATACAGTGGATTTCCTAAAAGTTGTTGTACATCAGTAAATGATCAAATATGTCATGGTATACCAGATGGATATGTTTTAAAAGATGGGGATATAGTAAATGTTGATGTTTCTACCATATTAGACGGATATTATTCAGATGCATCTAGAATGTATATGATAGGTGAAGTATCTGATAATGCTAAGAAATTAGTTGAAGTTACCAAAGAATGTATGATAAAAGGTATAGAAGCTGTTAAACCATGGACTAGACTTGGTAATGTTGGATACACAATAGAGCAACTTGCAAAATCTAATGGATACTCTGTAGTTAGAGAATTTGGAGGACATGGTATAGGATTAGACTTCCATGAAGACCCATTTGTATTCCACTATGGTACAAGAGAAGAAGGAATGCTTATGGTTCCAGGAATGATATTTACTATAGAGCCAATGATAAATGAAGGGCACCATGAACTATATATAGATGCAGATAATGGTTGGACATCTTATACTGATGATGGAAAACTTTCTGCACAATGGGAAAATATGATACTTGTAACTGAAGATGGATGTGAAATATTAGCATATTAAATAGTAAAAGAACACTTATATAAGTGTTCTTTTTTTATATAAGGATATTATAGTGCTTTTAAATTTGTTTAAAACTCGTTAAGGTACGTGATATTATTCTCAATCTTAATGAAATGAAGTGTAGCGCTCACTCAGTGGCTTGAGCCAAGTAAATTTTTTATTGTAGGGAGATTATGAAACCTTTGAATAGTGAAATTTTATATGAATTAAATAAGTATAATGAATAAATAATATATAATAATTAGATATTAATGTTCACAATAATAAATATATATAATATAATATATTTGACAAAAAAATAACAGACTTCAGGAGGATAATATGAAAAAAAATAAAGTGGTTATAGTTGGAGCTGGTATGGTAGGGATGAGCTATGCATACTCAATGGTAAACCAAGGAACATGTGAAGAACTTGTATTAATCGATATAGATAAAAATAGGACTGTGGGTGAAGCCTTAGATTTAAATCATGGACTTAGTTATGCACCTAGAAAAATGAAGATTTATTCAGGTGATTATAGTGACTGTAGTGATGCAAACATAATTTGCATAACAGCAGGAGCCACTCAAGTTCCAGGAGAAACAAGACTTGACTTGTTACATAAAAATACTAAAATAATGAAATCAATAGTTGGAGAAATAAAAAAGACTAGCTTTAATGGAATAATTATAGTTGCATCAAATCCAGTAGATATTATGACTTATGTTGTTTGGAAAGCATCAGGATATGATAAAACAAAAGTAATGGGATCTGGAACTACACTTGATACAGCTAGACTTAGATTTGGATTAGGTGAAAGGCTTGGAGTTACACCGAAATCTATACATGCTTATGTTATGGGAGAACATGGTGATTCTCAATTTGTTGCATGGAGTTATGCTTTAATGGGAGTTCAACCAATATATCAAGTAGCTTCTAAAAAAGATGCAAAAGTTAAATTTGAAGACCTAGAACTAATAGAAGATGAAGTAAGAAATATTGCCTACAAAATAATAGATTGTAAAAAATCAACTTATTATGGAATAGGAATGGCATTAGCTAGAATTACAAAAGCCATACTAGAAAATGAAAATAGCATATTAACAGTGTCATCATATTTGGATGATAAATACGGACATAATGATGTATTTATTGCAGTTCCAAGTATAGTAAATGAAAATGGAGTTAGAGAAGTAATAGAGCTTCCTTTAGAAAAAGAAGAAAAATCTAAGTTAGATAATTCAATAGAAATAATGAAAGAAAATATATGTAAGTTAGATATATAAATAAGAAAAAGATACTTTTTAAGTATCTTTTTCTTATTATGATGGAAAGTATAATTAATACATATAAAGTACATAATTAATTCATATGTAATTCATACAAATTTGATAATATTTTCTCATGGAAAAATTATTTGAAAGGAGGTATTAAAATGAAAAAAATTAATAAGAAAGCTATTTTACCAATATTGTTATATGTGGTTGCTGCAATTATAGCGATTTATTCTATATTTACAATATATACTTCATACACTTATATTTCTAGTCTTGCGACAGCTGGTAGCATAGTTATAAAAGATCAGTTAGCAGATGTAATAAGCTACTATGTAAGTGCATCAATTCCTTATGTATTTTATGCAATAGTAGTTTGGGCAATAGGATACATAATAAACAAATTAAATAGCTTAAGTCCTTCTATTATTAATAAAGAAGAAAATAAGCTAGAAGAAAAAATAGATTAAAATAAAAAGTAGCTATCGCTTTAATATGTGAATAGCTATTTTTTATTTTAATCTATATAATATGTAATTCCTTAAATGTTTTTATGCATAAGGATGAAAGTATTATGGATGTTAAGCTACTAATCAAGATACATATCCTAGCTATGCCTATAAGCTCTGTATTACCCATAAAAGCAACTTCTGATACAAATATAGACATGGTAAAACCGATACTAGATATTAGAGAAACAATAAATACGCAGGTCCAATTTAGTTCCTTAGGTTTTTTTGATAATCCTATTAAATTACTCATATATGTAAACAACATTATTCCTAATGGTTTTCCGATTAAAAGTCCAAGATATATACCTAAAAATATTGTGGGATATTTAGCCAGATTCAAATTAGAATCAATACTTACTCCTGTATTAGAAAAAGCAAACAACGGAATAATAATAAGGCTATTAAAAATTTTAAAATATTTTATTATATAGTGAGACGTTGAATATTTCCTTTTGTAAGATGTTGTTGGTATACCTATTGCTAAAAGTATTCCACTTAAAGTTGAATGAATTCCGCTAAGATGAATAAAGTACCATAAACATACTCCTAATATAAGATAGTAAAGTACACTTTCGATTTTAAATATTTTATTTCCAATACAAATTATAAAAAGACAAACAAGAGCTAAAATAAAAAAAGATAAATTAATTTTTGAGGAATAAACAGTACCTATTAGCAATATGGATACTAAATCATCTACTACGGCTAAAGATAATAAAAACATCTTTATTGAAGGATTTAAGTATTTACTAAATAAAAAATAAATACCCATAGAAAAGGCGATATCTGTAGATATAGGTATACAAATCCCACTAATATATTTTGTATTTAAATTAAAATATGTAAAAATTATAGCGGGCATTATGACACCACCAATGGATGCAATTACAGGAAAAGATGCTTTTTTAAAAGATGATAAGCTTCCAAATAAAACCTCTTCTTTTATTTCTAATCCTGCCAATAAAAAAAATATAGACATAAGAAAATCATTTACAAAGCTATGTAAACTAAAGTCATTCACTATATAAGTGTTATAAAAAAAATTATCATATAAGTATTTGTAGGGACTATTACATATATACAGTGCAATAATAGTTGCTAAAATAAGTAATATACTAGTAATAGGCTCTATTTCAATATTAAATAATTTTTTATGTTTTTTTATCATATTATCACCTCATGTTTAACAGTAATCTTTTGTTACTATCTAAATTTAACAATAAAAAGAATCAAAAAATTTGCTTTGCTTGAGCGACGCTTCGGCTAAACACTTTAAGTCACTGTGTGGGTACTACACTTTAGGCAACGACCTTGCTTAAAAAGTAAAATTACTTATATATGTATATGATTAATTAATGAAATAAATATTAAATCTTATAAATTATCTTATTGAGATATTTATTGATTTATAATATAATCGTTCATGTCGCATAATAATTAAATAAATATGAAATCATGTTTTGGAGGATAAAATGACTAAGAAAACAAGGGAAGTAGCTATAGTTGGAATAATAGCAGCTATATATTGTGTAGTAACATTAGCATTAGGATTTATAAGTTATGGACCTATTCAATTTAGAGTTTCAGAAATATTGATGTTTTTACCTTTACTAAGTAAAGAATACATAGTAGCATTAACATTAGGTTGTTTCTTAGCAAATGTAATAGGTCCTTATGGAGTTCCAGACATAATATTTGGGACATTAGCAACATTAATTAGTAGTGTTTTAGTATATTTAACACCTAAACTTTTTGGCAAAAACAAATACACTTTATTAATAGCATCAATATGGCCAACTATAATAAATGCTTTGATAATAGGATGGATGTTATATAAGTTTGTTGGACTACCTTTTGCGCTATCAGCTTTTGAAGTAGCTTTAGGAGAATTTGTAGTTATAACTATTGTAGGTTTACCTATATTTAAAATGGTTAATAATAAATATGGCAGTAGAATAAAAAAATTTTTAAATAATTAATTTTGCAAGGAGGCAATTTATGGAGGAGAAATATTCTAAGTTTATAGGAGTAGGTAGTGAGGGAATTAAAACTTTAAAATCATTTAAAAATAAATTAGAGAAAAACTTTAATTTTGAAGAAATAAATTTAAATCAAGATGTGGATAAAGAATATGTAAGATCATTATTAGATGGTATTGAAATTTTATTTATATCTTATAGTAGTGAAGAAGCAAAAGTAAAAGATATAGTAAAAGCTATCTCATTTATGGCAAATGAGAGAAGAGTAATATGTATAGGGCTAGACTGTTCATTAAAAGAAAATAAAGATGATATGGGTCTAGATAAAGAAATAAAAATAAATAAATACAATAGTGAAAAAGTACAAGACTTAATAAATATAGTTGTAGAATCTGTTGATGAAAATTTATTTTTAGCCATAGACTATTCTGACTTAAAAGAAATTTTTGCAAAGGATTCTGCCATATCTTACTCTATAGAAGAGTTTGAAAAAGAGGTAAGTATTGATGAAATAGCTGAAACACTTACAGAAGAAACTTATACAACTGTAGGGGAAGAGGTAAAAAAGAAAGCTTTAGTATTTTATGAAATGTCTAGAAATTTAATTGAAAACGAATTGATATTTATAAATGAAGTTAATATGAAGATAAATGAAATTTTAGGTGACACTTATGATATGATGTTTTCATATAATGCAACTGATGATGATAATGAAAAAATTAAAATATGTTTAATAAGTAAATAATATTGAATGTTTAAAAATTAATGTAAAAAATTGCAAGCAAATAAATTTGTTTGCATTTTTTATATTTTATACAATGTTAAGAAAAATATTTGTTTTTATAAAATATTATGATAACTATATTAGTATAATTATTAATAGTTAAAAAATATTGTATATTATAGTTACTGTCTTATTGACTAAAGTGAATATTTATTATAAGATTAAAATGTTGTGTTTTATAAATGACATTAAGAGAAAGGATTGATATATATGTTACAAGTTACTAACGTTGGACTTAGATTCGGAGATAAAGAATTATATAAAGATGTTAATTTAAAATTTACTAAAGGAAATTGTTACGGAATAATAGGGGCTAATGGTGCAGGGAAAACTACATTCCTTAAAATATTAGCTGGTGATATAGAACCAAATACAGGATCTGTTAGTATAACAGAAAAAGAAAGAATGTCTGTTTTAAGACAGGACCACTTCAGATACGACGAAGAAACTGTTTTAGACGTTGTTATAATGGGACATGAAAGATTATACCAAATAATGAAAGAGAAAGATGCTTTATACATGAAAGAAGATTTCTCTGAAGAAGATGGTATAAAAGCTGCAGAACTTGAAGGAGAGTTTGCTGAACTTGATGGATGGGATGCAGAAACTAATGCAGAAAAAATATTAATGGGTCTTGGAATAGATAAAGACTTACATTACAAACAATTAAAAGAATTAGAAGGTGGAGAAAAAGTTAAGGTATTATTAGCTAAAGCTTTATTTGGTAAGCCAGAAATACTATTACTAGATGAGCCTACTAACCACTTAGACTTCCAATCTATAAATTGGTTAAACAACTTTATAATGGACTTAGAAGATTCTATCGTTATAGTTGTATCACATGATAGACACTTCTTAAACCAAATATGTACAAATATAGTTGACGTTGACTTTGGTAAAATACAAATGTACGTAGGTAACTACGACTTCTGGTATGAATCAAGTCAATTAGCATTACAATTACAAAAAGACCAAAATAAAAAGACTGAAGAAAAAATAGCTCAATTAAAAGAGTTCATTGCAAGATTTAGCTCAAATGCTTCTAAAGCAAAGCAAGCTACATCAAGAAAGAAACAATTAGATAAATTACAAGTTGAAGACATACAACCATCAAGAAGAAGATATCCATATGTTGGATTTACTCCAGAAAGAGAAATAGGAAACGAGGTTCTTGAAGTTGAAGGATTAACTAAAACTGTTGATGGTGTTAAAGTTCTTGATAATGTAAGTTTCAGACTTGATAAAGAAGATAAAGTTGCTTTCATGGGAGATGAAATAGCTATAACTACTTTATTTAATATATTAATGGGAGAAGACACTGCAGATTCTGGTACATTCAAATGGGGTGTAACTACTTCTCAATCTTATCTTCCAAAGAACCACAATGAATTCTTTGAAGGATGCGAATACTCATTAGTTGACTGGTTAAGACAATTCTCAGAAGAAAAATCTGAATCATTCATAAGAGGATTCTTAGGTAGAATGTTATTTAGTGGTGAAGAAGCTCTAAAACAAGCTCACGTTTTATCAGGAGGAGAAAAAGTTAGATGCATGCTATCTAAACTTATGCTTTCAAACTCAAACGTACTAGTTTTAGATGATCCAACTAACCACTTAGACTTAGAATCTATAACTTCTGTAAATAAAGGTTTAGAAAAATTCTCTGGAGTTATGTTATTTAGTTCTCATGACCACGAGATGATACAAACTCTTGCTAATAGAATAATAGAAATTACTCCTGGTGGAATAATGGATAGAAAAACTACTTTAGAAGAGTATTTAGAAAATAAAGATATACAAGCTCAATTAAAGAAAATGTATGCTGTTGAAAAATAGTTTATTAATAAAAAGAACAAGTTGACATATGTTAACTTGTTCTTTTTTTACAAATATTTTAAGTTAAAATATATAAATAAAAGAAGATTATATAAAATTTAAAATCTATATGAT
>NZ_JWHR01000163.1 GCF_000808015.1 Terrisporobacter othiniensis
CGCCGGAGCTTTGATAAGAGAAACATGCGAATCTCTTATGTTATCCTGTATTAGCATACCTTTCGGTATGTTATCCATGTGTATGAGGCAGGTTACCCACGCGTTACTCACCCGTCCGCCGCTCTTCTCCGAAGAGAATCGCTCGACTTGCATGTGTTAGGCACGCCGCCAGCGTTCATCCTGAGCCAGGATCAAACTCTCATAAAAAAGTTGTCCATTGCTCAGACTAATCATTATCTGAATATCTGGCTTGGTTTGTTGTTTCAGTTTAATTCATAAAGAATTAATTTATTGTTAACCTACTGTTTAATTTTCAAAGTTCTTTGCTTGTTTCAGCTTCTTTATTTTACCAAAGCTGTTTTTCTTTGTCAACCACTTTTTCAAGAAGTTTTTCGTTGACGTTTTGTCCCTGTCTCAAGGACAAGTAATACTATATCATCATATCAATTAATCGTCAATACTTTTTTTAAACTTTTTTTAACTTTTTACTACTTTTATTCTTTACTCTTTTGGCTTTTTTATACTTTTATTTTTTATTTACCCATTATATATCTCTAGATACCTGTTAATTGCTTAATTCTATTTAAATCAAACCCTAATATATCTTGCCCATCTACCACTATAACGGGTACAGATAAATATCCTTTTTTTATTAATTCACGTTTATATTCTTGATTAGAAGATATATTGTACTCTATAAATTCTACATTATTATTTTGAAGATACTCTTTTGCTTTTTTACATTGGATACATGTGTCACTCGTATAAATCTCTACTTTTTTCATTTATTAGCTCCTTAAAATGTTTATTACCTTGTTTTTTTGTCAATATTGTATTAGATTATTATTAACTTTATTATTTATATAATAAATTACTTTTTATATTACATAATTTTTTTTAATAATGCAATACGACTCTAAAATTAATAGGAGGATTTTATCATGCAGAAGAAAGTTTTAATAATGTCAGCTTCTACTGGAGGAGGTCATAATAGAGCAGCCAGGGCTATAAAAGAAGAATTAACAAACAAAACAATTAATGGTATAACTATTGATTGTGAAATTATAGATAGTTTAAAAATAGTAAATGGAACTATGGATAAATTAATTTCTAGAGGATATGAAAAATCAGCTAAATATACACCTAAAGCATGGGGCGGTGTTTATAAATTAACTGAGACTAGTCTAGTATCTAAAAATGAATTTAAAGATAATCCGCTTACTTCTTTAATATCTAGAAAGTTAAAAAAATTAGTAGATAATAAAAAACCAGATTTGATTATAGGTACTCATCCGTTTCCTATGATAGCACTTAGTACTTTAAAAAAGCATTCACAGCTTTATAATAGCACAGAGGCAGGTACCTTTACAGAGAGTCTTCATAAGTATTATAAGGATTTAACTATTCCTCCTCTTATAACGGTTTTAACTGATTATACTACTCACTCTGCCTATATACAAAATGAAATTGATTATTATATCGCAGGACATGAGTATGTAAAAGAGTTATTAATAGAAGATGGTATTGATAAAGATAAAATTAAACCATACGGTATACCAGTTGAAAAATCATTCTTATCTCATAGAGATAGAGAGTCAGTATTATCTGAACTTGATCTGAATCCAGATAAATTCACAGTACTTTTAATGGGTGGCAGTTTTGGTGCAGGTAGTATAAAAGACACCCTTTCCGAATTAATGTCTATAGATAGAGATTTTCAAATTATTGTTATAACAGGAAGAAATAAATCATTAAAAGAAAAATTAGAAAAAACCTTAGCCGCTAATGAAGATACTCTTGATAAAAAAATATGTGTACTTGGATTCACAGACAAAATGAACGATTTATTGGCATCTGTAGATATATTAGTCTCTAAACCAGGAGGTCTTACCACTACTGAATCTTTATTAAAAGAAGTACCTATGATTATTCCATATTTTATTCCTGGTCAAGAAGAAGAGAATTTAGATTTTCTTTCGAACTGCGGAGCTTCATTGAGAACATCAAAAAAATACACTTTAAGTATTCTTTTGAAGGTTCTTATCGATAACCCTGATAGAATTGAAATGACAAAAAAAAATATAAGAGCTATAAAAAAACTTAATGCTTCACAAGACATTGCTAAATTAGCTTTTGACATATTATCTCGAGATTAAAATAAGCGTATGAAAATTTAAATTTTCATACGCTTTTATTTACTTAATATGGCTCGTAAAAATCTTCTTCATAATCATATTGGTAGTTTTTATAGTTATTCCTAAACACACCACTGTTGCAATTCTTATTAATAGCTTTTTTACTTTTTTTACTTCCCAACGAATCCTTATCTACGCTTTTAACTTTATTTTTAGATTTAATTTTTTTTTCTCGCTTTTCCTTCATTGCATTATGTTCTTCTAAGTTCATAGTCGTTTTCATACTACACCCCTATAAAATTATTTAATAATTACTATAATTATATAATACAAACTTCATTTGTCAATAAGTTATTTTTGTGAATATCTATTTTCTAATATAAATAAAAACCAAGGATATACCTTGGTTTTATATTTCTCTTCTACCTTCTAATGCCTTTGAAATAGTAACTTCATCAGCATATTCTAAATCTCCACCTACTGGTAGACCATGAGCTATTCTTGTAACCTTTATTCCCATAGGCTTAACAAGTCTTGATATGTACATAGCCGTGGCTTCACCCTCTATAGTTGGATTAGTGGCCATTATTATTTCTTTTACATCTTGGTTAGCTAATCTAGTAATTAATTCTCTGATCCTTATCATATCTGGTCCTATACCATCCATAGGAGATATAACTCCATGAAGTACATGATATTGACCTTTGAACTCTTTTGTTCTTTCCATAGCAACAACATCTCTAGGATCTTCCACTACGCATATAATACTAGCGTCTCTATTTTTATTAGAGCACATGCCACACAGATCTTTATCTGTTATATTGCAACAAACAGAACAGTACTTTATTTCTCTTTTTGCATCTAATATAGCCTTTGATAAAGATTCTACATCATTGTTATTCATATTTATAACATGAAAAGCTAATCTTTGTGCTGTTTTTCTTCCTACACCAGGTAGTTTAGAAAACTCTTCTATAAGCCTATTAATAGGCTCTGTATATGTTTGCATATTTATCACCTACTAGAATAATCCTGGAATATTCATTCCTCCAGTAACCTTGCTCATTTGACTTTGTTGCATATCATCAACTTTTCTTAAGGCTTCATTAACTGCACTTAAAACTAAGTCTTGTAACATTTCTATATCATCTGGATCTACTACTTCTGGTTTTATAGCTATGTCTATAACTTCTTTTTTGCCATTAACTTTAACTGTAACAGCTCCTCCACCTACTGAAGCCTCAACTTCCTTTGCTTCTAACTCTTCTTGCATTTTTTGCATATTTTCTTGCATCTTTTGAGCTTGTTTTAATATGTTATTCATGTTTCCTGGCATTCCACCAAATCCTTTTTTAGCCATCTTATATACTTCCTCCTTAAATTTCTAATTTTAGTTTATATCACAATATAATTTTTATCATTTATTATATTATTTTTCAATACTGTCTTTTACTTCTAATATACTTTCTTCTACTATTCCCTTAAGTATTTCTTCTCCTTCATCACTCTTACTACTAGTTTCTTCTAGATTCATACTTGCAATTTCAGACTTTAAATATATTTTAAGATGAAAACTTCTATTTAGTACTTCTCTTATAACTTGTTCTACATATTTTATTGTTTCTTCTGAGCTAAGTCTTGATCTAGCAAAAGAAAAATTATCATTAAATATTATAAATAAAGAGTTTTCTTTTATATAAAAACCACTTACTTCTTTTAAAAGCGCATATATACTAGGTTTCTTATCATCCTTTATTTTTTGAATTATTTTTTTCCATGATGACTCTACTAACTTTACATCTTCACTTTTTACTTCTTCATATACAATATCTTGTTTTTCTTCTTGATTGCTTACTTGTTCATCATCATATTTCATTCCTTCACCAGATTCACCTTGAACTGTTACTACTTTTATATTCCCACTTTCTATTATTTGCTCTAAATTTTCAATTCTTTTAATTAAAGCTTCCTTACTTTCATCAAACATAGGTTGTGCTATTTTCATTATAGTGACTTCAGCTAATATCCTTGTATTAGAAGATGATTTCATTGAATCTTGTGTTTCGGATAATATATTTAATATTCTTATCAAATCATTTATATTAATAGTTTTAGCTTGTTCCTTTAATCTTTCTATACTTTCTTCAGGTAATGAAATAATTTCATCAAGTTCCCTAGAAACTTTACAAACCATTAAATTCCTAAAATGATCTATCAAATCATTTATTAAATTTCTTATATCTTTTCCCCAAATAATAAATTCATTTAATATTTGAAGTGATTTTTTAGTGTCTTCTCCTATAATAGCTTGAGACAATTCAAATAGTTCATCAATATTAACAGTACCTAGTAATTCTATTACATCATTATACTCTATTTTTTCATTCCCAAATGACATACATTGGTCAAGTATACTTAAAGCATCTCTTAGGGCACCTTGAGAATTTCTAGCTATTAAATTTAATGCCTTTTCCTCCGCTCGTATATTTTCTTTTTCACATATGTATGCCATTCTATTTGCAATATCTTTTGACGATACTCTTTTAAAGTCAAACCTTTGGCATCTAGATAGTATGGTTGCTGGTATTTTATGTGGCTCTGTTGTCGCTAATATAAAGATTACATATGATGGTGGTTCTTCTAGAGTCTTTAATAAAGCATTAAAAGCTCCCTGAGATAACATATGAACCTCATCTATAATATAAACTTTATATTTTGCTTTTGAAGGAGTATATTTTACACTTTCCCTTAGCTCTCTTATATCATCTACACTATTATTTGATGCTGCATCTATTTCTACTATATCCATGATGTTATCATTTAATGTGTCTACACATATTTCACACTCATTACATGGTTCTTCATTAATAGGATTTAGACAGTTTACTGCTCTAGCAAATATTTTAGCCGTAGATGTTTTACCAGTACCTCTAGTTCCAGAAAATAAATATGCATGACCTATATTATTATTTTTTATTTGATTCTTCAAAGTTTTTACTATATGTTCTTGCCCAACTACATCTTCAAATGTTTTTGGTCTATATACTCTATACAACGCTTTATGCATATTTACATCTCCTTCAAAACTATTTTTACTGTTATAAAAATCTATCTATAATTTTTTCCAATTCAAATACATTTATATCATATATTTTATAATAAATAAAAATATTTGTTAATTGTTTTTATGTACAAAAAAATCCCTATTAAAGGGATTATTATATTTATATATAAATGCTGTACACCATCTATTGATTAATACTTCACAGACGTTACCAAAACAGTTAGCTCAACCTAGGCACTCCTATGTCACATGCAAGGAATCACTTACCGCTGCTTCCTTCCGGATCTGACGGAGTTCATGAGCTTACATTGCACAGGACCTAAGCATCAACACCACTTATTCTGGGCAGCTCCACAAAGTAAAAACCTCTAGATGGAATTCAATCCTGCTATAGCGGATTGCAGGTTACAGGGCACCGCTACCTCCCCATCTAGTACAGCAAAATTACAACCATATTTATTTGTTGGCGGAGAGAGTGGGATTTGAACCCACGATACGTTTTACCGCATACTCACTTTCCAGGCGAGCGCCTTCGACCCCTCGACCATCTCTCCTTAGTTTTTGTTTCTAAGAGTCTTGAAAAATTCTTGCAAAATATGCGAACACTCGTCTTTGAGTATACCAAAGGTTACTTCAATATTATTATCTTTATAATAATCCATTTTAAACTCGTGTTGTTTTTCCATTTTTAAATTTTTTATATGTTTAGCTCCAATAACTATATTCTTTATTCGAGAATTAACTATAGCTCCACTACACATTATACACGGTTCCATGGTAACATACAAGTCACAATTTATAAGTCGCCATCCTCCTAATATTTCAGATGCTTGTTTTATAGCTAACATTTCAGCATGAGCCGTACTATCTTTTAACTCTTCTGTACGATTATGTGCCCTAGCTATGATTTTATCATCTTTAACTATAATGGCTCCTATCGGAGTTTCTCCCTTATTATATGCCTTATACGCTTCTTTTAAAGCTTCTTCCATGTATAACGATTTCTCCATGATACCTCCTAAACATATAACACATTAATATTATCATAAGTTTTATTAGAATTCAACTCATTTATTAATTTACATTTTTTACCATAAATTGCATTCTGTTATCATCTTTTCGTTCCTCATGAAACATTGTTTTACACGTATAAAAAAAGATTACGTGGCTACGTGCTACTCTCCCAGGGGGTTGCCCCCCAAGTACCATTGCCGCTCAAGAGCTTAACTTCTGTGTTCGGAATGGGAACAGGTGTATCCTCTTTGCTATAATAACCACATAATCTTTTGATTAAAGTATTAACTTTTGTTAGTACTTTCAAAACTGCTAACATTTAATGTTTTCCATTATTTATTTTTAGCAACTGAAATCTTCCTTATAAACATATAATTAAAGATTTAGTTGCGATATAAACCTTTAGGTTTATTTTGGTCAAGTC
>NZ_JWHR01000164.1 GCF_000808015.1 Terrisporobacter othiniensis
AATCAGTTATTGGGGAAATAACTGTATATTTATAATAACAAAATTCGACAAATTATGCAAGGATTTTTTGAAAAAAATTTATTTTTAATAGCTTTTTATTTATTAAAATAAGCACCTATCATATAATACGTATTTTATTGTATCTATTATGCTATCCTTAATATTAGAGAAGGTAATAACGACGCGGAGTGGAGCAGTTGGCAGCTCGTTGGGCTCATAACCCAAAGGTCATAGGTTCAAGTCCTATCTCCGCAACCAATATGTAAATATAAAGCTCTTATATCTTTTGGTATAAGAGCTTTTTTATTAGTAAGGATTTATCCTAAATAATAATGAGGATAAATTGTTGATTACATGAATTAAGTGAATTTTATGGAGGTATTATGAATAATAATAAAAAGATAGATACTGCACTTAAGTATAACAAGACATCTAAAATGAATAAGAATTTTATGTATCAAGATTTAAAAAGAAGTAATTGCTATAATTGCGATTTTTCAAAATCAAACTTCAACTTTACAAGTTTGAGAGGAGCTCATTTTAAATCTTGCAACTTTTACGGATGTACTTTTAAATATGCTGAGTTTGTAGGAAGTAATTTAAAAGGAAGTAGATTTGCAAAAGCTAAGTTTGAAGATACTATATTTGAAGGTGCAAAGTTGGAAAGTGTAGATTTTACTGGTGCAACTTTTAAAAATGTTATATTTGTAAATTGTGATTTAAGTAAAGCAATAAATCTTAATTATAAAGAAGATGAAGCAAGAATATACAATGAAATGCCAGGATTAGAAATAAGTGATGATTTAAAAAATGCCATAGAAAAAGCTATGGAAAATAATTGTGTGAAAAAATCAAGAACTCTTGATACAAAAGATGGAGGTATCAATACAATAAGTATAATGATACTTTTAGAAAAATTCAGAGAAAAAAGACTTATAGAAGGTTTAGGAATTTTAAGTGAAAAAGTTGATAGAGATTTCTGTACTTTAAGTTATATAATAAAAAGTTTACAAAGTTATAAAGATCAAGGGATTTTATAAGCTTATGTAAAAAGCCTTAGATTGTGAAAAATCTCAGGCTTTTTACATTTATAATAATTTTTTCACATAAGAATAATTCTCTGATTTATTATTTTTCAAGGTGGATGGTTTCATTGCTAATAGTAACACTTTCTATTTCATTTAAATCTAGCATTTTATTGAAATTACCATAAGTATGATATTTTAGCAAGGAAGAAGCACCACCTGATGTGAAAATATATTACTACTTTAATTTTTTATTAATAAATAGAAAATATTAATTAGACAACTCTATGGATATCTTTAATAAGTGCATATCTTCACTAGGAGTGGTTAATGCATCCAATAAGTTTTTCACATAAGAATAATTTCCAATTTTTAAATCATTATTATTTATATATGAAATCATTTTATTGTAAGTTAATTCTATATTGTTATACGATCCTTTATGGTATCCAATTAGATACTTACCAGCTTTTTTAATAAATAATTTGGAAGAAGGTATTTCTGTTTCACAATTAAATAAAAAATTCTCTGGTATAAAATTATAATTGTTATCTGTTTTTTCGATGCTTATTAAAGTAGATAGACGATCGTCTAAGCTATAATTATTAATAAATTGATTAAAGTTTTTTCTAACCATAAAAAATAAGTTCTCATTAGCATCATTTTTTAAAGATTTACTCAGAAAGAGCTTTTCTTCTTTTTCATATTCAATTTTTATTTCCTCACTATTTATGGAAGTTGCATAATTAATTTTTTCTATTCTTGATTTAAGCATATTTTGTAATTCTTTAATCCTCTTTATTTCTTCATCTAGTTCATCAATTCTATTTTCAAATAAATTTTTAACTTTTTTAGGGGTTCTATTATTTAAAAATAAACTGATATCATTTAAAGACATATTCATATCTTTCATTACAGAGATAAAGTAAAACAAACTTAATTGATCATAAGTATACATTCTATATCCGTTTTCATCACAAGAATCAGGTTTTAATATTCCAATATCGTTGTAATGATACAATGTATGTTTTGTGACATTACAGAGTTTAGCAAACTCTCCTGTAGTAAGTTTTTTTAAATTCATTTTCATCATTTTTAAATCTCCTATTGACTGTTGGGTTACCCTATACTATATTATACCAATATAATAAAGAATATATATAAATTTATAAGGAGTAATATTATGAGTAATAAAAGTATTGATTTAGGAAAAGGAAACATTGGCAAATTACTTTTTACATTGGCTATTCCTACTATAATAGGTCAATTAGTAAATCTATTGTATAATATTATCGATAGAATATTTATAGGTAAGATGGATAGTGGAGATTTAGCTATGGCAGGAGTTGGAGTTGCCATGCCAATAATACTATTAGTATCAGCTTTTGCAATGCTATTTGCAGCAGGAGGTGCACCATTAACTGCCATAGAAATGGGTAAACAAGATAATGAAAAAGCAGAAGAAATAATGAGCAACTGTTTTTCTATGCTTATATGTGGAGGTATTGTTTTAACAATAGTATTTCTTTTATTCAAAGAACCTATACTTTGGGCATTTGGAGCTAGTAATGCTACTATAGGATACGGTTTAGATTACTTATCTATATATCTAGTAGGTACAATATTTGTACAGATATCCTTGGGAATGAATTTATTTATAAATACTCAAGGATTTACTAAAATAGGTATGTTTACAGTTATCATAGGAGCTGCTATAAATATGGTGCTGGATCCAATATTAATATTTGGATTTAATATGGGGGTTAAAGGAGCAGCTTTAGCTACAATAATAGCACAAGGAGTATCTGCTATTTTTGTATTAAAATTCTTATTTGGTAAAAAAAGTATTCTTAAAATTAGAAAGAGATATCTGAAGATTAATAAAAAATTAGCGCTTTCCATAGTTGCTTTAGGAGTAGCACCGTTTATAATGCAAGCTACAGAATCTTTAGTACTAGTAAGTTTAAATAATCAATTATTAAAATACGGAGGAGATTTAGCAGTAGGGGCTATGACAATAATGAGTAGTGTTATGCAAGTTATAATGATGCCTCTAATGGGTCTTACTCAAGGGGCACAACCTATAATGAGTTATAACTTTGGAGCAAGAGAAATGACTAGGGTTAAAAAGACTTTTAAATTGTTATTTGTAATATGTTTATCATATTCTGCTTTAATGGTATTATCAATAATGATTTTCCCAGAAGTTTTTGTAAGCATATTTAATAATAAGCCAGAACTTGTTGAAATAACTTCATGGGCTATGAGAATTTATTTTGGAGGAATGTGCTTATTTGGAGCTCAAATAGCTTGTCAGCAAACTTTTTTAGCTTTAGGGCAAGCAAAGACATCGTTGATTATTGCCATGCTTAGAAAAATAGTACTATTAGTTCCATTAATATTCATTTTACCAATGTTTATTGAAGATGGGCTAACAGCTGTCTTATTAGCAGAACCAATTGCAGATATTATATCTATAATAATTACAGTAATCATATTTACAGTATTTTATAAGAAAACTTTTAATAATAACAAAGAAGAAAATCGCAATGAAGTTATAAATAATATATAAGTAGTAAAAAAGAACAAAGATAAAATAAATTATCTTTGTTCTTTTTTATTATATTCATATTTATCTATTCTTTTATCATAATTAATTAGTAAGACATATTTAAATAAATTCAAAAGCACAAAAAATGTAGTAGAATAAAGGTAAAAGTATTTTTAAGTGGAATTTTAAATATATAAAATAAAGTATATAAAGGTTAAAGCCTGTATTAATGAATAAAAATTAAATATTTATAATTTAATATAATGAATTTTAAAGATTATGTTGATATTATATTAAAATTTAATTAACATTATTAGATATGTACAGTTTTGGCTTATAATTTATACTATAGAAATCGTAATAAAAATTTTAGTATACATGAAATATGAGCGGGATTTATATGTCATGGGGGGATAGTTATGAAGAAGACATACAATATGGGAATAGATGTAGGATCAACAACAGTAAAAACTGTAATTTTATATGATGATATACCTATTTATAAGGAATATAGAAGACATTTTTCAGATGTTAAAAAAGCTGTTAAAGAAATACTACGAAATATTTATGAGAAATTAGGAGATATTTGTGTATCAGTAGTGGTGACAGGATCTGGAGGAATAGATATATCCAATCATCTAAATTTAAAATTTATTCAAGAGGTTATTTCATCAACAAAAGCGATAGAAACATTTCATCCAGAAGCAGATGTTGTAATAGAATTAGGTGGAGAAGATGCAAAGATAACATATTTAAGTGGTGGAATTGACCAAAGAATGAATGGAATATGTGCTGGCGGAACTGGTGCTTTTATAGACCAGATGGCGACACTTTTAAAAACAGATGCTGAGGGATTAAATGAAATGGCAAAGGATTATAATATTATATACCCTATTGCTTCAAGATGTGGTGTTTTTGCAAAAACAGATATCCAACCATTGATAAATGATGGTGCAAAAAAAGCAGATATAGCTATGAGCATATTTAATGCCGTTGTAGTTCAAACAGTAAGTGTATTATCTTGTGGAAGAAAAATAGAAGGAAAAGTTGCTTTTCTAGGAGGACCTTTATATTTTTTATCTCAGCTTAGAAAGGCATTCCAAAATGTATTAAAACTTGAGGATGAAGACATAATTTTTCCAGAAGACGCCCAATTATACATAGCTATGGGGGCAAGTTTATTGTCAAAAGATGAAGAGTTTTTAATGCTAAATGATTTATTAAATAGATTAGAAGCAATTGAGAATATTGATATTGGGGGAAATAAGGGCCTAGATTGTTTATTTAAAGACTATAATGAATACGAAGTGTTTGTACATGAACATGAAAAAAATTCCGTTGAAGAAGTAGATATTAATAAAATAAAAGGAAATGTTTATTTGGGAATAGATGCAGGTTCAACTACCACAAAGGCCACATTAATAGATGAACATGGAAATTTAGTATATTCTTATTACAGTAGTAATGAAGGTAGTCCTTTGGAGACTTCCATAAGAGTTTTAAAAGATATATATAAAGTTTTGCCAAAAGGAATGAAAATACTTTCTTCTTGTGTAACAGGATATGGAGAAGCATTACTTAAAAAAGCATTGAAAGTTGATTTTGGAGAAATAGAAACTATAGCTCATTATAAAGCAGCAAAATATTTTAATAATGATGTAGATTTTATTTTAGATATTGGTGGTCAAGATATGAAATGTCTTGAAATAAAAAATGGAGTAATAGATAGCATAATACTAAATGAAGCTTGTTCTTCAGGATGTGGGTCATTTTTAGAGACTTTTGCAAAATCCTTATCAATGACTATAGAAGAATTTGCCCATGTGGGAATATTCGCAAAAAATCCTGTGGACTTAGGTTCTAGATGTACAGTATTTATGAATTCAAAGGTAAAACAAGCACAAAAAGAAGGAGCTACCTTAGCTGATATATCTGCAGGACTTTCTTATTCAGTAATAAAAAATGCTTTATTTAAAGTTATAAAGATAAGGGATTTTAGCAGACTTGGAAATAATATAGTTGTGCAAGGTGGTACTTTTTATAATGATTTAGTACTTAGAGCTTTTGAAAAATTAACAGGAAGAGAAGTTATTAGACCTAATATTGCAGGTTTAATGGGGGCTTTTGGTTGTGCTTTAATAGCAAAAGCTAACTATAAGGAAAATTATGAAAGTCAATTATTAAATTTAGAGGGACTTAATAATATAAAACTTGATACTACAGTGAAAAGATGTAAAGGTTGTTCAAATAAATGCTTGCTTACAATAAATAAATTTTCTGAAGATGAAGTTTTTATATCAGGAAATAGATGTGAAAATGGAGCTTTTTTAAATGGAGATAAAAGTATAAAAAAACATAAAGAAAATCCTATTAACTTATTCAAATTTAAGTATGATAGATTATTCAAGTATTATAAACCTCTAAGTAAAGAAGAAGCGAAGAGGGGAGAAATTGGAATACCTAGAGTTTTAAATATGTATGAAGATTACCCATTTTGGTATACATTTTTTACGTCTTTAGGATTTAGGGTATTATTATCAGAAAGATCATCAAAAAAATTATATGAAAAAGGAATAGATTCCATAGCTTCTGAAACAGTATGCTATCCTGGAAAAATGGTTCATGGTCACATTCAAAGTTTAATTGATAGAGGAATAAAAACTATTTTTTATCCGGCAGTTACTCACGAATATAAAGAGGATGAAACAGCAGATAACAACTACAATTGTCCTGTAGTAATATCTTACTCTGAAGTTATAAAAAATAATTTAGAAGATTTAAGAACAAAAAATATTCATTATATTAATCCTTTTTTAAGTTTAAATAATAAAGAAAGATTAAAACGTAGGTTATATGAAGTTCTTAAAGAAAACTTTAAGGATATTACAAAGTCAGAGGTATTTAAGGCCGTAGATGAAGCTACAAATGAAGAAAATAATTTTAAAAGTGAAGTAAGAAAAGCAGGAGAAGATGCACTAAAACATATAAATAAAAATAACTTAAAAGGAATTATTTTGGCAGGTAGACCTTATCATCTAGATCCAGAAATCAACCATGGAATACCAGAGTTAATCAACTCCTTAGACATGGCTGTACTTACAGAAGATAGTGTTTGCCACCTTGCTAATCTAGATAGACCTCTTCGTGTAGTTGACCAATGGGTATACCACTCTAGATTATATAAGGCAGCATCATTTGTAAGAAATTTTGATAATCTAGAATTAGTTCAGTTAAACTCTTTTGGCTGTGGTATAGATGCAGTAACTACAGAACAAGTGGAAGAAATTTTAAGTGAAAAATCAAAAATTTACACTGTTATAAAGATAGATGAAGGAAATAACTTGGGAGCAGCAAAAATAAGATTAAGATCACTAAAAGCAGCCATGAAAGAAAGAGAAGAAAATAACATAAAGGCAGAGAATATAGAAGTTAAGAAAATTCCTTATGTTAAAAATACAAAACTTAATATAAAGCACACTTTACTTGCACCACAAATGTCTCCAATACATTTTCAGTTTGTACAAGAAGCTTTTAACTCTTCTGGTTGGAATGTTGTAATACTACAAGATACTAATAGAGAAGTTATAGAAGAAGGACTAAAATATGTACATAATGATGCATGTTATCCAGCAATAATAGTAATAGGTCAGTTAATAAAAGCTTTAAAATCAGGAGAATACGATTTAAAAAATACTTCTGTAGTTATTACACAAACGGGTGGAGGATGTAGAGCTACCAACTATATTGGTTTCTTAAGAAAAGGACTATATGAGGCAGGTTTTAAGGATATACCAGTAATATCACTGAGTGTAAACAACATAGAAGACAATGGAATTAAGGACAATATATCATTAAAACTACTTCATAAGGCTATCATGAGTGCCGTCTATGGAGATTTACTAATGAAGGTGGTTTATAGAGTAAGACCTTATGAAGCCATAAAAGGTAGTACAAACAAACTTTATGATGAATGGGTAATTAAATGTAAGGAGTCTGTGAGAAATGGAAGTTTCTCAGAGTTTAAAAATAATATAAGAAATATAGTCAAAGATTTTGATAATTTAGAAATACTAGATATTGTAAAGCCTCGTGTGGGGTTAGTTGGAGAAATTTTAGTTAAGTTTCATCCAACAGCAAATAATAATGTGGTAGATATATTAGAAAAAGAAGGAGCAGAGGCAGTAATGCCAGAACTTATTAACTTTTTTACTGCTTGGTCTATAAATACCCTTTATAAGAGTAAGTATCTAGAAGGAAGCAAAAAATCAATTATAGGTGCAAAATTGTTTATAAGAATTGCAAATTTATATCAAAAAACTTATATAAAAGCATTAAAAGAAAGTAAAAGATTTTCTCCTCCAAATGATATTAGAGACTTGGCTAAAAAGGCTTCTGAAGTAGTGTCTATTGGAAATCAGACAGGAGAAGGTTGGTTATTAACAGGAGAAATGATAGAACTAATTGAAGATGGGGTGAAAAATGTAATCTGTATGCAACCTTTTGGGTGTTTACCAAATCATATAATTGGGAAGGGTTCTATTAAGGAGTTAAAACGAAGATATAAAGATGCCAATATAATTCCTGTAGATTATGACCCATCCGCCAGTGAAGTAAATCAAATTAATAGAATAAAGTTAATGTTATCAAAGGCATTTAAGACAATGAACAATAGTGAAAGGGCTTATATAAATATTAATGATTATAAAGTTAAAGAACATGATGAAAATAAAAAGGAATGTTTAGTTAAATGCTAAGTATATAGAACAGATTAGAGCTATTTCTAGTCTGTTCTTGTATATAAAATAGAATTTTATCAACAATGGATATATTTATTATGATATAATAAAATTCAATATATAAGAAAAGGTGGAGTAGTTATGAAATCACTTAAAGATGCTATATCTTTAGATTATTTGGATTACGATGTAAGCGAAGATATTAGTATCCATGAAGGAAGATTTTGTGTTTACTTATATAACAAAAAATATAAATGCTACGGAAAAGTATTTTATAAAATGACCACTCCCATGTCTATAAATTTTAAAGGAAAAGTTTTATCAAGAAAAGATTATGATGTAGATATAACACTAGATTATGATAATGCTATATTAGAGGTTTATGGATATAAGCCAATCAATGTAACCGTAACAGTATCAAATGATTTAATATTAGAAGGATATATTAATGACGGGTATATTAAGTCTAAAAATTATTTTGTTGATAGTATAGATTTTTACATAGTAAATCTTGATAGATATTCAGGCAAGCTTATAATGCACGAGGATAAATTATTTGCTGGGAGAATGGAATTTAATATAGGCGATTTAGAGATAACCATTGATAAAAGGTATGATTTTACAAAGGAATTAAATCGTAATCTAAAAGATAAATCTGGTACTATAATTACTCATATCGGAAGAATGAAAAAGAAAGATGGAAGTTTATTTAAGACAAATAATATAAACGATGTGTTGGATAATATATCTATGGCACTTAGTTTTATGTGCGGTAGATATGTGGATATATGCATAGTTAAAGGATATGAGCTAAACAATAACATATTTAGATTATGTAGAGAGTGCATAGTAAGTCCTTTTAGATTTGTACCTAACTGGAAGGATACCATAGCGAATAATCATAATATAGAAAAATATATGACTTTAATGTGCAAAAGATTAAATGATATATACTATGGTCATGCTATCAAACAAGTTATTGATTGGTATATAGAAACATTGGGTAATACTACAATAGAAAACAATATCATATCCATGCAAATTGCACTTGAAACTTTATCATATGTGGTTTTAGTTGAGCAACAAAAGATTTTAAGTGATGAGGAATTTGATGAAAATTTATCATCAACAAATATTAGAATCTTACTAAACAGTTGTAAAATTCCTATTGGAAAGGAAGAGCTTTATTTATTTGATGAATATATTCAAAATAAATTTTTAGATGGTGTAGATTTAATTATATACTTTAGAAATAAAATAGTTCATCCAAGTAGAAAAAGAAATAGAGCAACTCTTCATGTGGAAGATATGTGGAATATAATTCAAATTGCCATAAGATATGTTGAATTAGTTATATTACATCTAATAAACTACAAAGGTGAGTACTCCAATAGATTAAAAGAAAGATCTTATGGAGAAGTGGAATTGGTACCATGGAATTTCTTGAGCAACGGAGTTGACTGAAGCGGAGCGAAGGCATCTCGTTGGCGACATGAACGAAGTGAATTTTTATAAAGAGTGATGGAAAGGAATTGAAATATGAAGTTTTATGGATACAAAAAATGCTCTACAGCAAACAAAGCTAAAAAATGGCTTAAAGATAATAATATAAATTTTGAAGAAATAGATTTAATTGATACACCACCGACAAAAGAAGAAATGAAAAAGATTTATGAAGAAAGTGGACATGAATTAAAAAAATTTTTCAATACAAGTGGTGTTAGATATAGAGAACTAGGTCTTAAAGAAGTATTAAAAACAGCAAGTGAAGATGAAATGCTTGAGTTATTGTCTAGTGATGGAAAATTGATAAAAAGACCATTATTAGTAGATAGCAAAAAGGTTCTAATTGGTTTTAAAGAAAATGAATATAAAGAAAATTTATTATAACAAATAATCTCCTTTGATTAATTTCAAAGGAGATTATTTGTAAGTGGAAAGGGGAGAGGGTGTTGACTAATAAAGACTTAATAGAAAAATTAAATGGGGAAAAGAAACTATATATTCATGAATGGGAACAATTACTTAGTGCATATACAGAAGCTGATAAAGATTATGCAGCAAAATTAGCGAGAGAGATATCGAATAAAAACTTTGGCAATAAAATATTTTTTCGTGGAATAATTGAATTTACTAATCATTGTAAAAATAATTGTAACTATTGTGGCATAAGAAGAGGTAATAAATGTGCTTCTAGATATAGACTTTCAAAAGAGGATATATTACTTTGTTGTGAAGAAGGTTATAAATATGGATATAGGACCTTTGTTTTACAAGGAGGAGAAGACCCGTTTTATGATGATGAGCTCATGTTGGACATAATAAAAGAAATACATGAAAATTATCCTGATTGTGCTATAACACTTTCTATTGGAGAAAAAAGTAAGGATTCATATGAAAAATTTTTTGAAGCTGGAGCAAATAGATATTTATTACGTCATGAAACAGCAGATAAAGAGCACTATAATAAGCTTCATACATCGGAACTTTCGTGGGAGCATAGAATAAAATGTTTAGAAGAACTAAAAGAGATCGGATATCAAACAGGATGTGGATTAATGGTAGGTTCTCCATATCAAACTATTAATCATTTAGCTAAAGATATGGTATTTATAGGTGAATTTGAACCTGAAATGATAGGTATAGGACCTTTTATACCTCATAAAGATACACCATTTAAAGAATTTCCAGCAGGTAGTGTGGATACAACCTTATTTTTATTAAGTTTATGCCGCATTATGCTACCAAATGCACTTTTGCCAGCTACAACAGCATTAGGAACAGTTAGTGGTGAAGGTAAACAATTAGGGGTAATGGCTGGGGCGAATGTAGTTATGCCTAATTTATCTCCACTTTCAGTTAGAAAAAAATATATGTTATATGATAATAAAGCAATTAATGATGATGATGCAGGAGAAAATCTAAATATATTGAAAGAAAATATGAAAAAAATTGGTTATGAAGTTGTTATAAATAAGGGTGATTTTAAAAAGGTTGAATATGGACAACAATAAGTAAAAAGATGCAGACTATAAAAAGTTTGCATCTTTTTTTGTTGATACTTGACATGGTATAACAAAAGAGTTAATATATGTATATAATATATATACACAGTTATAAACGATTATAAACACTTATATACATAAATGATATGTGGAAGGAGGCAAAATAGTTGAATATAATTATAAGTAACTCTTCGGCAGTACCTCTTTATGAACAAATTCAAAATCAAATAAAATCACAAATTTTAAGTGGAGATTTATCTAGTGAGGAATTACTACCATCAATAAGATCTTTAGCTAAAGAACTTAAGGTAAGCATAATAACTACGAAAAGGGCATATGAAGAGTTGGAGAAGGAAGGCTACATAATAACTGTTGCAGGTAAGGGCAGCTATGTATGTAGTCAAAGTACAGAAAGATTAAAAGAAGCAGCTCTCTTTGAAATGGAGAGCAAGTTGGAGGAAATAATTCTAGTAGCTAAGAAGATGGGAATAGCTCAAGGTGAGTTTATAGAAATTATTAAAAGTATTTATGAGGAGGTTTAAAAAATGAATGCAATTGAAATTAAAAATTTAAGAAAAGATTTTGATAGTTTTTCTTTAAAAATAGAAGATTTGAAAATTCCAGAAGGTTTTGTAACAGGCTTTATTGGTCCAAATGGATCTGGTAAAACAACTACAATAAAATTAATATTAAATATGTTAAGTAAAGATAGTGGAAGCATTAAATTGTTTGGAAAAGAATATAAAAATGATGAGTTATCATTAAAAGAGTACTTAGGAGTAGTAGGAGAATTTAATGGTTATTTGCAAGAATCAAAGTTAAGTAGAATAAAAAGTTCTCTTTGTATGTTTTATAAAAATTGGGATGAAAAACTTTATAAAAGATACATGGAAGAATTTAGATTAAATGAAAACAAGGTTTACAAAGAATTATCTAAAGGTCAACAAAAGAAATTTGAAATAGTAATGACACTGTCTCATCATCCTAAAATAATAATAATGGATGAGCCTACAGCAAATCTTGACCCTTTAGTAAGAAATGAAGTGCTAGAAATGTTACAAGAAAGAATTGAAAAAGACAATGCCACAGTATTTTTCTCAACACATATAACTAGTGATTTAGATAAAATAGGAGATTATTTAGTTTTTATTTATAAAGGTGAAATTTTCTTGGATGGTGACAAAGATAGTATCTTACAAAATCATGTTATAGTAAAAGGGAAAAATGAATTATTACAAAAGGATACAGAAAATGTATTTATATCAGTAAATAAGACTAGCTTTGGATTTGAAGGCTTAGTGAAAAATAAAGAAAAAGCTTATGAATTATTTGGCGAAGAAGTAGTTTATGATAAACCTAATTTAGAAGATATATTAACTTATTATACAAGGGGGAATAAGTAATGAGAAATATAATGAATTTAGTAAATTTAAGTTTTAATAATTTTCTTTCAATAAAGAAGATGGCCTTATTTATTATGGTTGTTTTTGGAGTTGCATCTTTAGTTAATCCTGGTTTTTCATCAATGCTAGTGGGAATGATAACTTATGTTATAGCATATCAAACAATGGCGTATGAAGATTCATATGGAATAGATCACATGATTGCTCACTTACCAGTAACAAAAAATGAATATGTTATATCTAGATATATTTTTGGTATAATAACTATTGTTGGAGCAGGTATATTATGTTCTTTAATATTTTTTATATCTAAAAAAATGAATTTAGTTGATTTAACAGGAATTGATTATAAAATAATTTTATATATGGGTATAATAAGTGCGGTGGTTTTAATATCAATTTTAATTCCTGTATTATTATATTTCGGAATGAAAAAAGGTAGAATGGCAATAATACTTATATTTATGGTTATAGTAATGATACCGTCTTTAGTTATTAATGATATTGAAACAGCTATGAATATATTAAATAAATTAAGTGAAATGAATATTAATCTTCTTAGCGGAGTGTTAACGATAGTAATATTGCTTATATCATACTTTATAACTAGATTTTTATATGAAAAAAAAGAAATAATTTAATATGAAAATAGCATGATAAACTTGTTAACAAATTTATCATGCTATTTTTTATATAACAAATTATTAATTTAAGCAACTTTATTATCATCATCTTCATCTGATTGTTTTTGTGCTATAGAGTAAAGAGGTAGTCCGATTAAAGTAATAAGGACGCCGCCTAAAGAAATTACAGTATTTTCTATACCTGCAAATAATAATTGATTAATTACAACAAATAATCCACCAGCTATAGCTATTAGCGGTACAACTGGATATAATGGAACTTTATATGGCCTATTTAATTCTGGTTGTCTATTTCTAAGTAAAATAACACCTATAAATGTTAGTACATAGAAAGACCAAATTGCAAACATGGATAAATCAGTTAATAAGTTAAACTGTCCAGAAAGTGCATAAAGGGCAGATAAGACACCTATTACTATTGTTGCATTTCCAGGGACACCACTATTATTCAATGAACCATAGTATTTATATCCAGGTATAGATTTTTGCTGACCTAAAGTATAAAGAATTCTAGGGCCAGTTAATAAGTAGCCGTTAATACAACCAAATACAGAAATAAGAATTCCTGCAGTTATAATTTTACCACCCATAGGTCCAAATATAACTTCCGCTACTGCAGAAGCTGGAGAAGCATAATTTGCTAATTCATTTGCTGGTAATACCCATAAGTAAGCTAAGTTTATTACTATATAAACAACCATAACAAAGGATAAACCACCAACTATTGCCCTTGGTAAATCTTTTCCTGGATTTTTCATTTCACCAGCTATGGCACCAACATTAATCCATCCATCATAAGCAAATAAGATAGCAATTAATAATTGGCCTATAACAGAGCCTGTAGACACACCAGGACCTACTAAAGGAGAAGTTATAGGATTGTCACCACCACCCTTTATAAAACCAAAAATAATTATTAATATAAGAGGGATTAATTTACATATTGTAGCAATCGTTTGGATAAGGCCAGTAGTTTTAGAACTTAGAGTATTTAAAATACTAATAAGCAAAATTACGCCTAAAGTTATGGGAACTACTAAACTTTCGTTTCCAATAAGACCTGCACTTTGGCTACCAAACATAACTGCAAGAGCGGCAATAGTTGCAGGAAAAAATAAAACAGATTGCATCCATCCTGTTAAAACACCAAATTTTTTACCGTAAATTTCTTCGATGTAAACCATCATACCACCAGTTTTTGGTATGGCAGCAGAAATTTCTGCTGCAGTTAATCCAGCAGCTATTGTTATAACTCCAGCTACAACCCAGGCTATCATTCCAAGTCCAGGTGCTCCTCCAGTTAAGGTATAAACTGCTTGAGGTTTGAAAAATACACCACCACCAATAACCATACCTACAACAGTAGATAAAGCGGCAGCAAGACCTAAATTTTTTTGTAATTTTTGACTCATAATTTAAATTTCCTTTCAAAAAATTATCTAAATAAAAAATTATAAATTCAACTACATAAAGACGATTTGTAGTATTATTAATTACAAGGGAATCTAACCTTGAATTATATATTAATATTTGTAAAAGGAAATTTTTTATGTATTTATCAAAAATTTAAATTTATATACTAAAAAAGCTCCTCCAAAGATTATGAAGAAGCTCTTAGATTTTATTATGCTATTTTGTCTAAGTCATTATGGTTTTCTTCTTTTGCAGCTTGCTTTTGAGCTATGCTGTAAAGAGGTAAACCTATTAAAGTAACTACAACTCCACCTAAAGATACTAATGTATTAGTCATACCAGCGAATAATAATTGATTTAATACAACGAATAATCCACCAGCTATTGCTATTAATGGTATTATTGGATACATAGGAACTTTGTATGGTCTGTGTAAGTCTGGTTGTTTCTTTCTAAGTATTATAACACCTATGAAAGTTAAAACGTAGAATGACCATACAGCAAACATTGATAAGTCACTTAATAAGTTGAATTGTCCAGATAATGCATATAATGAAGATAATACACCCATTATTAATGTAGCATTAGCAGGAACATCATTTCTATTTAAAGCACCTACTGTTTTGTATCCTGGTATAGATTTTTGTTGTCCTAAAGTATATAAAACTCTTGGTCCAGTCAATAAATAACCATTTATACATCCGAATACTGATATTAATATACCTACAGTAACAACTTTACCACCCATATCACCAAATATTACAGTTGCAACAGCAGAAGCTGGGTTAGCAAATTGAGCTATTTCGTTAGCTGGTAATACCCATAAATAAGCTAAGTTTATTGCTATATAAACAGCCATAGTTATTGATAAACCACCAACTATTGCCTTTGGTAAATCTTTTCCTGGATTTTTCATTTCACCAGCTATGGCACCAACATTAATCCATCCATCATAAGCAAATAATATTGCTATTAAAACTTGTCCGATTACAGACATTGGAGATAAACCTTCAGCAACTATTGGAGTAGTTATTGGGTTAGCTCCACTTCCTTTAATGAAACCAAATACTATTATTATAACTAGTGGAACTAATTTAGCAACTGTAGCTACAGTTTGTATTATACCTGAAGTTTTAGAACCAAAAGTATTTAAAACACTTATGAATAATACTGTACAAATAGTTATTGGTATAATAAGGTTTTCGTTTAAACCAAGTAATAAAACAGTTTGGTTACCAAACATAACAGCTATTGCAGCTATTGTTGCAGGGAAGAATAAAACTGATTGCATCCAACCTGTTAACATTCCTAATTTTTTTCCGTATATTTCTTCAATGTAAACCATCATACCGCCAGTTTTAGGTATTGCAGCTGAAACTTCTGCAGCAGTTAAACCAGCAGTTATTGTAAGTATACCAGCAATAACCCAAGCTAAAATACCAAGACCTGGTGCTCCTCCTGTTAATGTATAAACCGCTTGTGGTTTAAAGAATACTCCACCACCGATTACCATACCTATAACTGTAGATAATGCAGCAGCAAGTCCTAAGTTTTTTTGTAATTTTTGACTCATAATTACGATTTCCTTTCCAATATTAATTTTTAAGTAAGTTGATTATTTTTGCTTTTTCTTGAAAAGCTTATCCGTAAATAATACTTTCTTATTATATAATTTTATAACTAAGATAACAATACTTTTTTTTTACATATAATAAAAATTTTTTTAAGTGGCTATAAATTTTTTATTATGTAAAAAAATGTAATAACAAGAGGGTGTTTTATTTTCGCTATACTTAATATTTGTAAAAGGATTTATTTTATGTATTTATATAATAATAAGTACTTGGGTAATATTTAAATATAGATTTAAATATTATTATAGAATGTGCATACATATTATATTTATTGTAAAAAAAAAATTGTGATTATATAATAAAATTATGTAAAAAGACTTGAGGAGGTAAAGATGATAATCAAATCAGGAGTTTGGGCTGAAATTAACTTAAATAATATAGGTGATAATTTAAATGAAATAAAAAATAGTTTGAAAGAAAAAATAAAAGTATGTTGTGTGGTAAAAGCCAATGCCTATGGCTGTGGAGCAGTTGAAATTTCAAAATACTTAGAAGATAAGAATATAGATTTTTTTGCAGTTGCTAGAGTGGAAGAAGGATTAGAACTTAGAAATAATAATATTAGATTACCTATTTTATGTTTAGGATATACAGATATATCTATGATAAAAGATGCCATAGAGAAAGAAATTTCTATTACAGTATATAATTTGGAATACGCTAAAAAGGTAGATGAAATAGCTAAACAAGCAAATAAAATAGCTAAAATACACATAAAGATTGATACAGGAATGAGTAGACTTGGATTCTTAGCAGAGGAGTCTATAGAACCAATTGAAGAAATAAATAAGCTAGAAAACATATATATAGAAGGGATCTTTACTCATTTTGCAAAGGCAGATGAAGAAGATAAGACAACTACTTTAATTCAATTAAATAAATATAAAAAAGTAATTGAAAAGCTAAATAATCTACATATAGATATACCTATAAAACATGTGGCTAATAGTGCAGCAACCATAGATTTAAATGAAGATCTATTTAATATGGTAAGAGTAGGTATCATATTATATGGATATTATCCTTCAGATGAAGTTAATAAAGAAATAAGATTAAAGCCTTGTTTGAAACTAAAGTCATCTGTTACCAATGTAAAAGTGTTAGATGAAAATGTGGGTATTAGCTATGGTCATGTTTATAAAACAAGTGAAAAGTGTAAGATTGTCACAATCTCTATAGGATACGCAGATGGATTTAATAGAATTCAACATAATCCTAAAGTTTTTATAAAAGGAGAAATATTGGAGGTTGTGGGGAGAGTGTGTATGGACCAATGTATGGTGAAAGCTCCTTTATCCATGAATATAGAAATAGGTGATGAAGTTATAATTATGGACAATGATATAAGAGAGATTAGCGTAGAAGAAAATGCGAAAAGAAATGATACTATTAATTATGAAGTTTTATGTATGATTAATAGAAGAGTTACAAGAGTATATAAAGACAATAATAAAACTTATAGTATTAATTATTTATTAAATTAAAAACTTGACTTACTTATTTTAAATTTGATTTATTAAAAATGTTTATATATACTAGAGTAGATAAATTATTTTAAGTGGGTGGGGAATAAATGGATAAAATATTAAATAATAAATTAAATGTATTAATCAAAGATTTGAAAGAAATGAAAAAGGTAGCAATAGCATATTCAGGAGGAGTAGATAGTAATTTTTTATTAAAAGTTGCAAAAGACACTCTAGAAGAAAATGTTGTAGCTATAACTATTAGTGCCATGATGCATTCAAGCAGAGAAATTGAAGAAGCTCAAAATTATGCAAAAGAATATGATGTTAATCATATTCTATGTAATATTGATAATTTATATTTGCAGGAGTTTATAGAAAATGGACCTCTTAGATGTTATCATTGTAAGAAATTTATATTTAGTAAAATAAAAGAAATAGCAAGTGAACATAATATTAAATATATACTTGATGGAACTAATTTAAGTGACTTAGATGATTATAGGCCTGGACTAAAGGTTTTAGAAGAACTGAATATTGTAAGTCCCCTAAAAAATGCTGGATTAACAAAAGATGATATCAGAATATTATCAAAAGAATTAAATATTTCTACATATAAAAAACCTTCTTTTTCTTGTTTAGCCACTAGAATACCAGTAGGCGATAAAATAACTAAAGAAAAACTTAGAATGATTGAAGAAGGAGAAAATTTCTTACAAGATAATAATTTCAGTCAGTACAGGGTAAGAGTTCATGATAACATGGCAAGAATAGAAGTGGACAAAAAAGAAATTTGTAAGTTTTATGATGATGAAATGATAAATAAAATAAATCTAAAATTTAAAGAAATAGGTTTTAAATACGTTACTTTAGACTTAAATGGTTACAAAATGGGAAGTATGAACTAATAACAGGAGGAACAAATGAAAAAAGAATATACTTTAGTAGCACCATGTTTTTTTGGTGTGGAAAAAATGTTAAGTAGAGAAATACAAAACTTAGGATTTGAAATAATTAAAACGGAAGATGGAAGGGTTACATATAAAACTGATGAAACAGGTATAGCAAAATCAAATATTTACTTAAGATGCGCTGAAAGAGTTCATCTTAAGGTGGCAGAATTTGAAGCTAGAAGTTTTGACGAGTTATTTGAAGGAACAAAGAGAATAAACTGGGCAAAATATATACCTTTTGGGGCGCAGTTTCCAATATCAAAGGCATCTTCAATAAAATCAAAATTATATTCAACTCCCGATATACAATCTATAGTTAAAAAAGCTGTAGTTGAAAGTTTAAAGAAAAGCTACTTAGAAACAGGATTATTAAAAGAAGATAAAGAAAAATACCCTATATATGTATTTATACATAAAGACAAGGTAACTTTAACAATAGATACATCTGGAACTGCTCTTCACAAAAGAGGATATAGAGAAAGAGCTAACAAAGCACCAATTAGAGAAACTTTAGCTGCAGCCATAATGGAACTTGTTCCTTGGAGACCAGGAAGAACCTTAGTTGATCCAATGTGTGGTTCTGGAACACTTTTAATAGAAGCAGCTATGAAGGGAATAAATATGGCTCCAGGAATTAACAGAGAATTTATTTCTGAGTCTTGGAGAACTATGGACAAAAAAATCTGGTGGGATGTAAGAAGAGAAGCTTATGCAAAGGTAGATGAAGATATAGAGTTTAAAATTTACGGATATGATATAGATGAAGAAGCATTAGAAATAGCTAGAGAAAATGCAGAAATAGCAGGTGTGGCAGATTATATAGAATTTAAATATGGTGATGCCACTGAGTTTTCTAGTGACGAAGAGTATGGATTTATAGTAACAAACCCTCCTTATGGAGAAAGGTTAGAAGATACGGATACAGTTAAAATGCTCTATAAACAACTGGGATATACATTTAGAAAACTTAAAAACTGGTCATATTATCTTATAACTTCGTATGAAGATTTTGAAAATGAATTTGGTGGAGAAGCAAGCAGAAGAAGAAAGTTATATAATGGTATGTTAAAAAGTAATTTATATCAATATATAGGACCAAGGCCACCTAAAAATAATAAATAATTTATAAAAAGTAAATATATTCCCTTAAACTGAATATATATTATATAAGTAGGTTTAAGGGGGTGTAAATTTGTTTAAAACAAAAAATAACCTGAGAAGAAATGCAAAACACAAAGAACATAAAAATACTAAAAAAACTTCTTCATATGTAGAAGATTACAATGAAGTAATATTAAATGATTTAGTAGATGATAATAAATCTAATAGTGAAGAGCATGTACAAGAAGAAACAATAAGAAAGAGAAAGAAAAAGAAAACAATTAATTTTAATTTAGGAACTAAGAAAAAATCTACTTCTGATGAGGATAAAAATCAAAAAAGAAAAACTTCAAATAAAAAACATAAAAGTGAAAATGATGAGCCAAAAGAAATTATAGAGGTGGAACGTAAAAAAGATACACCAGAAGTTGAAGCCCAACCTAAGGATAATAAATCAAAAAAATCGAAAAAATCAGCAAAAACTAAGAAGAGTGAAAAAGGATCAAAAAAAGCATCAAAAAAGAAATCTCAAAATTCACCAAGTGAAGAAAGTACAAAAAAATCAAGTAAGAAGACATCAAAAAAAGAAAGTAAACCTACTAAGGAAGATAAGAGCAAAAAAACATCTAATAAGAAATCAAGAAAAGAAGATGAATTAAAAACTAAATCCGTAGAAGATGTAGAGCTTGAAGAAGTGGAAGATGTAAGTGAAGAAGATATTGTAGAAGGTAGCGTTTTTAGAAATATAGAAGCTGAGGAAGAATTTATTGATGAAAATCATCAAGTAGAAGCTGAGGAAGAAAATTTAATCGAACATAAATTTGACGATATAATTTGGTCAGATGATAAGTTTCCCAAAAATTAAATAAAAAGACTATAAAAGCTAAATCTTAAAGATATATTTTTATATGATTCCCAACTTTGTGACTTGAGCAATAGAGTTGACTTAAGCGGCAGCGAAGGCATCTCGTTGGCGATATGAGCGAAGCGAATTTTTATTATATATCTTTGGATTTAGCTTTATATTTTTTTGAGATAAATACATAATAATAATAAGAAATCTTAAGAAAAAAAGAAAGTATAAATAAAACAATAATATTATGTTAGAATATAATAAGATTTACTTAAGGAAGTAATCTTTTATTTTGGAAAATTTCATGTATAATAAAATAGAAAGAGTGATTAGTATGACTTGTAAAGAACTATTTTTAAAAGTAGATGACATATTACTAAATAGTGATAAACCATCTGTTGAAATTAGAAAATTAATTAATGAAGGAGAGTTTAATCAAAAGCCCTTTATTAAGGTTAAAAATTTGGAAGATATAGAACAAAACTTAGTTCATCATCCTGAAGGAAACGTGTTAAACCATACACTATTAGTAATTGATAAAGCATGTGAGTATAAAGAACAATCTAAAGATAAAAGAGTATTTATGTGGGCTGCTTTTTTACATGATCTAGGTAAATTGACAACAACAAAAAAAAGAAAAGGCAGAATAACTGCTTATGGACATGATTTACAAGGAGAAATATTATCTAGACAATTTTTGCATCAAGTGACAGAAGATGAAAAATTTATAAATGAAGTATGTATATTAGTAAAGTATCATATGCAACCATTATTCTATGATAAAAAATTACCATATTTTAGAGAAAAAGAAATTATTAATGATTCTGATTATAAAGAAATAAGCTTACTCTCACTGGCTGATAGACTGGGGAGGTTGAGTTTGTGTGAAGAAAAAGTAAAACAAGAAGAAAAAAGGATAAATAATTTTAAGAACTTTTTTGCTGACAAATATAAATAGGAGGGAATATATGAAGTTACTAAAAGTAGCAGCTTTAGTATTTGTTATGTGTATAATGACAACAGGCTGCGATACAAGTAGTGATTTACCTGAAAATCTACTTGATGATAATATTGTATATGATAAAGGAAATAGTGAATTATATACTTTCATAAACAAATCTTTAGATGGAACCACATTAGTCTTGCCGGATAATTCTAGTGAGGTTGGACAAATAAATGAAGTAGACTCAAATATAATTGCATTTCAAAAAAGGCAAGATGTGAATTTAAAAATAAATAAGGTTGGTTTTGTACTCGTTTCTAAAAATGATGAAGGGTATACTCTAGAGGATAGTTATCTTGAAGAAGGTGAAGAAATAGAATATGCAAACTTTTATGATTTGAATAATGATGGAAATGATGAAGTCATATTACTTATAAATAATAAGTCAGTAATCACTATGAATGTATATAGTATAAAGGATAATAAAGTTAAAAAAATATCTAAAGTAAAGCCAACTTGGATAAAAGACTATAAAAAATATACTCAAATGAAAATAAAAGTAGGATTTATTGATAATGATCTAAAGCTAGATATTTTAATGATGAATTATGATAGTAGTAATGGTGAAATGTATGTAACTATGTTGAATTATTCAAAGGATAATGAATTATCAACAACTAATACCATTAAAATACCAAATGTAAAAAATCTAAATGATTTATATTTAGTAATTGGAAAGGTCTACAATAATAAAAAAGGCATAATACTAAGTATACCTACTTTAAAAGAGAATGGTTATGGTACACAAATATTATTTATAAAAGATAATAAACTAAAAAAAGTATTTGATGATGATAAACTCATATTAAACTCTTATTATGTGCCAGTGAAAGATGCAAATAGTGATGGGATTATAGATATACCTGTATTAAATAATAATATGATTGAAACCTTCACATCAAATAGTAAACCATCAGCTCTTATAAGCTGGAGAAAGTGGAATAATAAAACTGGCAAAGATGCAGATACAATATTTATAAGTCAAGTTTATTATAACTATAAGAATAATTTTAAATTTTTAGTACCAGATAATCTTGCAAATAAATTATATATTCAAAAGAATATAGTAGGTGATACACCGTATTATGTGTTTTACTACTATGATAAGAGTAGTAAAGAACCATTGGAATTATTCCAAATAGGTATATCTCCTAAAAACTTAGTTGAAGACACTAAAGCAAGTCCTAAAATGGACACTATATTGGCTGAAACAGACAATAATTATTATCAATTAGTAGTTAAAAATAAAGATGCTTTTGAAAAATACGACTTAACATTGGAAAATATGAAGGAATATTTTTCTATAATTTATAAATAGAAATTGAAATTTTGGGAGGAATTATTAAAAAATGAAGGAAAAAATATTAGTCTTAGAAGATGAGATAGGTATAAGAAGCTTTGTAAGTATAAATTTAAAAAGAGAAGGATATGAAATAATAGAAGCAGGAAGTGGATCAGAAGCTATAGAGCAACTCTCAAATCATCCGGATATATCAATAGCATTACTTGATGTGATGTTACCTGATATGAGTGGTATAGAAATATGTAAATTTATTAGACAACAATTTGATCAAATTGGAGTTATAATGCTTACGGCTAAAGGCCAAGAAGAAGATAAACTAGAAGGGTTTATATCTGGTGCAGATGACTATATTGTGAAACCATTTAGTATAAAAGAATTATTAGTTAGAGTTTCAGCTCTCATAAGAAGAGTCAAAAAAGATGAAAATAAATTTAAGAGTAATGAAATAATATCTGATCCTTTTGTATTAAATATAGATAAAAGAAAATTATACAAGAGTGGATTAGAAATAGAATTAACACCTACGGAGTTCTCCATAGTTAAGTATTTAATGGTAAATGCTAAAAAGTCATTAAGTAGAGATCAAATTTTAAATGAAGTATGGGGAAGTAATTATTTATATGATTTTAAAATTGTAGATGTTAATATAAGAAGAATAAGAAATAAAATTGAAGATGATCCATCAAAACCTAAGTACATCCAAACTGTTTGGGGCTATGGATATTGTTTTAGAAAGGATGAATAATAGGTGCTACATTTAGAAGGTCTGAGAAAAAGAGTCATAAAGTATTATTTTATAATGATAATTATAACAGTAGCATTATTTGAAGGACTATTTATGTTTTATCTTCAAAACTATTATTATAACTCAGCTAAACAGTCTTTAATTTCTCAAGCAAACTATACTATTGATATATATGATGGTGTGGGAATGGAGTCTACTAGTTTTGAAAATAAAGTTTCAAATATTTTTGAAAAAGGAAAAGTAAATAGTAATACAAATTTTTCTATTGAATTTATAGATAAAAATAAAAACTTAATATTAGACAAATATGGAATAAAAACCAATAAAAAATATGAATATGAAGATGTAAATAAGGCTTTAAGAGGTAGTAGTAATTTAACGCCGTATACTTATAATATTGTGGGAACAAACGAACATGTTATGAGTATATCAGTACCTCTTAAAGTAAATAATCAAATTGAAGGTGTAGTTAGATATAGCTTATCTTTAAGACAAATTGATAATACCATAATTAAACTTGTTTTCTTCTTTATTGTTGCAGGTGTAATTATTCTAATTATTGCTCTTTTACTTAGTTTAAGATTTGCAGAATCTTTAATTAAACCACTTAAAAACTTAAAACAGTTTGCTAACGAATTAGCTCAAGGAAATTACAATATTAAATTGAAAAAAGAGCAATTACACAATGATGAAATAGCAGACCTTGTGAAAACTTTTGAGCATATGGCAGTGGAAATAGATAAGAGTAGAAAATTAAAAGAAGAGTTTATATCTTCTGTATCACATGAACTTAGAACTCCTTTAACATCTATAAAAGGATGGAGTGAGACTTTAGCTTATGAGGGTATAGGTAAAGAAGAGCTAGACTTAGGTCTTGGAATAATACAAGATGAAACAGAAAGAATGATATCTTTAGTAGAGGACTTACTAGATTTTTCTCGTTTATCATCAGATAGAATTAGATTACAAATTGATATGGTAGATGTAACTAGACTGGCAAAGGGTGTAGTAACTCAGTTGGCGGTTAAGGCAAATGAAAAAAATATTACACTTCTTACAGAATTTAAAACAAAAGAAATTTTTGATATTCAAGGTGATAAAAATAGACTTAGACAAGTTTTAATTAACTTAGTCCAAAATGCAATAAAGTTTACTGCAGAAGGTGGATATGTAGTTGTAATAGTTTCTCAAGGTGAGGAATTCACTACATTTACTGTTACGGATAATGGAGTTGGTATTAAAAAAGAAAACTTAACTAAAGTTCTAGATAAGTTCTTCCAAGAAGATTACAATAAATCGGGCAGTGGCCTTGGTCTTGCCATAAGTAATGAAATAGTAAAATTACATGGAGGAAAAATGATAATAGATAGTGAAAAAGGAGTGGGTACAAGCATAACTTTCACACTGAAAAATAAAATTATAGAATCTATGTAATAAAAAGCTGTATCACTAAATTTGTGATACGGCTTTTTTGATATTGAATAATTATAATTAATAGGAAATAGTTGTAATAATTTATCTTTACTATACAATAATATTTACAGATAAATATTTATATCTTAATTTGGAGGGTACTATGGAAATAGATATCAAAGAGTTTAAACTACTTTGTGAAAAGGGTAGTGAAAGTTACAATGAAGATATGGTGGGAATATGTAAAAAAGGCGCATGGGTATTAGATGGAGCAACAGGACTAAATAATAAAAACTTAATATCTAAAGAAAGTGATGCCAAGTGGTATGTATCTTGGTGGAATAAATACTTAGAAGAAAACATAAGTAAAAATACATCTTTAAAAAAAATTGTATTAGACGGATTGGAAGATATAAAAAAAGAATATTTATTAAAGCTAAATGGATTAAAAATTGAAGAACTAGATACACCTTCAGCTTCTGCAATAATAATAAAGCTTTATGAAGATAAACTAGAGTATTTCCTTCTTGGAGATTGTACTTTATTATTAAATGACTTAAAGAAAAATACTATAATTAAAGATGAACGTGTTTGCCAATTTGATGAAGAAGTATTGATAAGAATGAGTGAGCTTAATAAAATAGAAAAGTTAAGTTTAGTAGAAAAAAAGAATATATTGCTTCCTCTTATAATAGAAAATAGGCTTAAGAAAAATAGTGAGGAAGGATACTGGATATTAGAGTTTAATAAAGAGGCAGTAGAAAAATCCATACATGGTTATATAAATATAGAAAATGAGCTTAAAATCATGATGAGTAGTGATGGATTTTCATGTGCTTGGGATAGGTATAATATTTTTACAGAAGATGAAGTTATGGAAATAGGACAATATAAAGGGATTGAGTATATTAAAGAGAAAACAAGGGAATTAGAAAAAGAAGATAAAAAGGGTAAGATATTTCCAAGATTCAAAGAAAGCGATGATTCATCTTGTATCTATTTACATATCATAAAAAAATAAAAGGATGGATTATATGAGGATATTGCACATTACAGCTCAAAAACCAAATAGCACAGGCAGTGGGGTGTATATGAGTGGAGTAATTGAAAGTTTGCATAAGTTGGGACATAAACAAGGGGTAATTGCAGGTATAGATATTAATGATGAAAAGAATTACTCAAATAAAAAGGTAAAGTTTTATCCTATGATTTATAATAGTGAAAGACTACCTTTTCCGGTCGTGGGTATGAGTGATATTATGCCTTATGAAAGTACAAAATATAAAGATCTTACTGAAGATATGATAAATAAAATTAAGGGAGAATTTACCTATATTTTAGATATGGCAATAAAGGACTTTAAACCAGATATTATTATATGCAATCATTTATATTTAATTACAAGTGTTGCAAGGGAAAGAGTGAAAGATATTAAAGTAGTTGCTATTTGTCATGGAACCTGTCTTAGACAATTAAAAAATATAGATTTAAATCATAATTATATAATTTCAAATATAAATAAATTAGATCATATTTTTGCATTACACAATGAACAAAAAGAAGAAATAATAAAAATTTTCAAGGTTAAGAATGATAAAGTTAGTATTATAGGCAGTGGCTATGACAATAAGGTATTTTATAACAAAAATTATAAAAAAGAGAAAGAAATTAATATAACATATGCGGGCAAAATTTGTGAAAGCAAGGGTATAAAGTCATTGCTAAATAGTCTTAATATTTTAGATTGCAATGCAGAAGATATTATTGTAAATATAGCGGGTAGTGGAAGTGATCAAGAAAAGATTAATGAAATAATAGAAATATCAAAAAAATCTAAATATAGAGTTAATTTTCATGGTAAATTAAATCATGAAGACTTGTCAGAGTTATTTAACAAAAGTCATATTTTTGTATTACCATCATTTTATGAAGGGTTGCCTGTAGTTGTACTAGAGGCTTTATCATGTGGATGTAGAGTAATAGTTAGTAAAATTAATGGGCTGGAAGATTTTATAGGAGAGGATATAAATAATTCTCATAATATTTTGTATTTAAAGATGCCAAGGATGATAAATTTTACAACTCCATTAAAGGAAGATTTACCTAAGTTTGAAGAAAATATTGCTAAGTGTATGGAAAAATTTATAAATGAAATTAATGAAGATAAAAAAAGACCTAATATTAATATGGAAAATAAAACTTGGGATGGTCTTGGCAAGAAGATTGATAAAATTATAAAATTAATCGTATAAATTATATGTATTTTATATATTATAATTAGTAGATAAAAATCATAAAAAATTTCAAAAAATGTATACTTTTTTATTTCTAGATGTTATAATAATTATCCTTTATATGTTTGTATCTATGTACATAACAAATTAATTAAAGGATTAAAATGGAAAGGATATTAAAACTTATGAATAATATACAATTACTAATAAAAAATGCATTTGAAGCACAGGATAATTGTTACACACCGTACTCTCATTTCAATGTTGGAGCAGCTTTACTTGGTAAGAATGGTAAAATATATCAAGGATGTAATATTGAAAATGCATCATATACTCCGACAAATTGTGCCGAAAGAACAGCCTTTTTTAAAGCAGTATCAGAAGGACAAAAAGAGTTTGATGCGATTGCCATAGTAGGAAATAAAGAAGGTGAAGTGGGGGAATTTTGCTCACCATGTGGAGTATGTAGACAAGTAATGATGGAGTTTTGTAATCCAAAAGAGTTTAAAATTTACTTAGCAAAAGATAGAAATAATCTTGATGATTATATAGAGTATACATTAGAAGAAATATTACCACTAGGATTTGGACCGGCTAACCTAAAATAGTCAATTGCTATGCAATTGACTATGGCGCCAACGATATGCCTTCGTTTCACTCAGGCAAATCCGTTGCTTAAAATAAATAACTTGTTGTTTATGGCGCCAACAATGCACCTTTGCTTCACTGTAGGTAAATCTGTTGCTTAGAATAACTAAATTTACCATAAATAAGAGAAGGGGTTTATCCCTTTCTTTTTTTATGTTATAATATTGTCCATATTAAAATATAATATTAAGGAACTATACAGTTATAATTATATTTTATTCAAATTATTGAAAATACTAGGTTGTATTTTACATCTAGGACTTGTTCGAGATCCTCCAAGTATAAAAAACTAGGTTAGCTTATTTAGTGGCAGTATTTAAGTTAATCCTTAGATACGGCTTTTTTTGTGCAAAAAAGCGTATAGGATCTCCTTTAGAAAGATTAGGAGGAGATAAATATGGAAAAAAGAAAAGTAATAATTGACTGTGATCCAGGTATAGATGATTGCCTGGCAATACTTCTAGCATTAAATTCTAAAGAATTAGAAGTATTAGGACTTACAATCTGTAGTGGTAATGTACCAGCAGATCTTGGAGCAAAGAACGCTCTAAAAGCACTTCAAATATGTGAAAGACTAGATATACCAGTTTATGTGGGCGAAAAATTACCACTAAAAAGAGAACTTGTAACAGCACAAGATACTCATGGCGAAGATGGTATAGGAGAAAATTTCTATGAAGATGTAAATAAAGAAATATTAGAAGATGGAGTAGACTTTATTATTGATACATTAAAAAATAATGAAAAAGTATCTATAATAGCTCTGGGTCCAATGACGAATATTGCAAAAGCTTTAATGAAGGATAAAAAAGCATTCAATAATTTAGATGAATTTGTATCTATGGGTGGAGCCTTTAGAATACATGGAAACTGTTCACCAGTGGCAGAGTTTAATTATTGGGTAGATCCTGAAGGAGCTGATTATGTTTACCAAAACTTACCTAAAAAAATTCATATGATAGGCCTAGATGTAACTAGGAAAATAGTATTAACACCAAATATTATTGAGTTTATTAATAGACTTGATAAAGAAAAATCAAAATTTATAACAGAAATAACGAGATTTTATATAGATTTCCATTGGGAACAGGAACACATCATAGGATGTGTAATAAATGATCCTCTTGCAGTGGCATATTTCATTGATAGAAATTTATGTAAAGGCTTTGATTCTTATGTAGAAGTAGTACATGATGGAGTTGCTATGGGGCAATCCATAATAGATTCATTCAACTTCTACAAAAATAAACCAAACGCTCATGTTTTAACTGAGGTGGATGAAAAAGCTTTTATGAAAATGTTCTTAAAAAGAATATTTAATGGATATGAAAATGAAATAGATACAATTGAGGGGGTAATATAAATGAATAAGAGTATGAGTACAAGAAATTTAACTTTAATGGCAATGGGAATTTCTTTAAATATAATAGGAGCATTAATAGCTTTAACACTTAGACTGCCTATTTATTTGGACTCTATAGGAACCATATTAGTTGCTTGTTTATTAGGACCTAAATTTGCAGTAATGACTGGAGTATGTGGTAGTTTAGTAAGTGGGATGACTTTTGATCCATATTCATTGTATTTTGCACCAGTACAAATAAGTACAGGACTTCTTGCAGGATTAATGTATAAAAAAGGATTATTAAAAGGTAAGAAAACACCATTGGGAGTATTTATATTTACCATACCGACAAGTATTATAAGTGCCATAATAGCAGCATTTTTATTTGGAGGTGTGACATCTTCAGGTTCCTCTTATATAGTACAAATATTAAGTCATTTCAATGTGCCAATGGTAGTTAGTGTATTTATTACTCAAGTGTGTACAGATTATGCAGATAAATTTTTGGCTGTAGTTTTAGTAGCTTTAGGTGTGGCGGCACTTCCTAAAAGTTACAAATTATCATTTAAACAGAAGGTGAATAAACAACATGGATAGATATAGTGAAGTAACAAACAAAAACCAGCGTGAAATAGTACTACTTAAAGCTTTTCCATGTAAATGGGGCAAATGTAGTTTTTGTGATTATATATTAGACAATTCAAAAGATGAGGAAGAAATAAACAAATTAAACTTTGAGGTGTTAGATAACATAACTGGAAAATACAAAGTATTGGAAGTTATAAACTCAGGTAGTTGTTTTGAAATTCCTAAGGCCACTTTATTGAAAATAAAAGAAATAATCAAGGAAAAGAAAATAGAAAAACTATTCTTAGAAAGTCACTGGGTTTATAAAAAGAAAATTCAAGAAATGAGAGATTTCTTTGAAATACCTATAACATTTAAAATAGGTGTGGAGACTTTTGACTATGACTTTAGAAATGGATATCTTAACAAAAATGCTAAGTTTGAAAGTGTGGAAGAATTGAAAGAATACTTTGATTCACCTTGCATTATGGTGGGAATTAAAGGTCAAACTAAAGAAATGATAGATAGAGATATGGAAATAGTTCTTAATAACTTTGACCATGCTACTATAAATGTCTTTATTGATAATACATCAGAAGTTAAGAGAGATCAAGAGCTTGTAGATTGGTTTGAAGAAAAGTATAAGTTTTTAATAGATAATCCAAAGATTGAAGTATTGTTTAATAATACAGACTTCGGTGTGGGAGATTAATAAAATCGATAATATAGAAAACCATATTGATTATATAGTCAATATGGTTTTATTATATTTATATATTTAAAAAAAATATATTATATTATTTTATGTAATATATATTATTGTTAGTTAAAAAATGGTTTATAATAATATATATTACATATAAATCTAATACATAAAAGGAAGTGAAGTATATGGCTATAAAAATAGTTACAGATAGCACATCATATATACCAAAAGAATATGTAAATAAATATGATATAAAAATAGCATCTTTAAATGTTGTTATGGATGGAGAAAGCAGACGTGAAGTTGATATAGATAATAAAAATTTTTATGAAGATATGAGCAAATCCAGTGAAATTCCAAAATCATCTCAGCCAATACCAGAAGAAATGCTGAGTATATTTAAAGACATAATAGCAAATGGAGATTCCATAGTAGGTATATTTTTATCATCAAAAATGAGTGGAACATATTCCAATGCAAATATGATAAAAAATATGATATTAGAAGATTATCCAAAAGCCAATATAGAAATCCTTGATTCGAAGACTAATTGTATGCAAATGGGATTTGCTGCAATTAAAGCAGGAGAAGCAGCAAAAGAGGGGAAAAGTATGGAGGAAGTAGTAGCGTTGGCTCAATATGTACTAGATCATAGTAGATTTTTATTTACACCAGAAACCTTAGAGTATCTAAAAAAAGGTGGAAGAATAGGTGGTGCAGCGGCACTATTTGGTAATTTATTTCAAATAAAGCCCATACTTACAGTTGTAGATGGTGAAACCTCTATATTTAAGAAGGTTAGGACTAGAAAAAAAGCTGTAGATGAGATAGTAGGAACTGTTTTAAATGAAATAGAGTTAAAGGGATTAGGCGATGTTATTGTACACCATATTAATTGTGAAGAAGAAGGGATGAAGCTAGCGAAAGCTTTGGAGAACAAGTTAGGGCAGAAAGTTGGAATTCAGTCTATAGGCCCGGTTATTGGTCTACATGTGGGACCTGGTAGTATTGGTATTGCTTATTATACTAAGTAGATGAATTTAAATGAATTTTATTTTTTAATATGTATATTTAAAAATAAAATAATCTTGATGAAATATAGGAATTATATTAAGCAAGGGGGAAAAATGATTCCCCCTTGCCTGAAGTAGAATTTAATTATTCAGTTTCAGAAAACTCGTCTTTACCTACTGAACATAAAGGACATAACCAATCATCAGGCAAATCTTCAAAAGAAGTACCTGGAGCTATTCCGTTATCAGGATCTCCAACTTCTGGATCATAAATATAGCCACAAGCATCACAAACATATTTTTTCATAATTCAGCCCCCTTTTTAATAATAACTGTATTATCTCTTATTGTTACACAATAAGAGATAATAATCATCAATATTAGTGTAAGTATACAATATTCATTTATAATAAAAACATATTTTGTCAAATTCAGTTTATAAGGGCATCTTTTCTAGGAACAGTTCTTTGGTATTTTACATCAGGATAACCAATCACTAGACATGAAGATAACAACTTGCTATCTTTTATACAAAGTAAATCTAAAATTTCTTTGTTATCTTGAGATGATATCAATAAAAATCCACTAAAAAAGTTCCATGTTTGAAGAAGCTAAACCGCCATTTATAGGATTAGGTGTAGTTATAAATATTGCAAGAGGGGCATTGAAGAATAATTTACCATTTTTTTTCGGATCTTTTTATACATCTCATAGGAGTAAATCCACATTCTATCATATCTTTCTAAATGAGAAGTTTCAGGCGTTAAGTTTGATAAAATAGCTTCACCTTTTTTTCTTAAACTTTCATAAGCTAAGTCTCTTAATTCACCAAGTTTATCAGTAACTACTGTATAAGATACATCCTGACTATTTGTTGAAGTTTGAGTATATCTACCAGCATCTATTATTTTTAAGATTTTTTCTTTTTCTATTTCTTTATTTTTAAATTTTCTAACGCTTCTTCTATATTTTATAAAGTTTAAAAGATTATCTGCTTCTACTGAAAAACTATTCTTATCATAAGGGATTACTTCATCCATATTATAATCATCAGTTGATGCAGCATCCACTGGACATATGGCAATACAGTGTCCACATTTTATACAGTTTTCATTATTTATCTCAGCGTTGTCTTGTTTTAGTGAGATAGTAGAAGTTGGGAAATCTTTTATACATTGTGTACAGGCTATACATTTTTCTTTGTTTATTTTAAACATTTTAATAGCATCCTTTAGTTTTATTTACTATTTATCCAAGATATAACATAAGTAAATTTACTATCTTGATCTTTTATAGAACTAAGTGATGTAAATTCACCACTTATATTTTTATCCATAGCAGATAAGTGAAAATGACAAAGGCCTATACCTATGTCTATTTTATTTAATTCTTTAGCACTACTTAGATAGAAGTGTATATTATCATCATATTTTAAGATTCTCCAAGGTTGTTTATTAATAGCTGATGGTGCAAAACGCAACATTTCAAGTGGTTCAAAATATTTACCTGCATTACTATTTGTAAGTGGTGTATTAAAGTTTTTATAAAAACATATTTCTGAAAAATCTTTACGCTTTTTACTATTATCACCAAATAAAGTAGCTATAAGTGATTTTTTACCACCTTCATATCCTACTGGTGAAACAATTGGTAAAATTTCTTTTTCATTTAAACTCATAGCTTTGGCAAACTCACCTTTATTAAAAGTACCACCAAGCCATACGGTACCTAGTTCTAGAGAAGTGCAGTATAATATAACTTTTTCTAAAGCGTATCCTAAGGCAATTAAAGATAAATCATCCTTTTCACAAACAGCTGTTAAGAAATAATTAGCACCTTTTATCACGCCATAAGTTCCAAGTTTTAATTCTTTATTTGAATTATCTTTCCTTATTAATTTAATTCTTATTTTTTGATTAAAAGTATTTTCCACCTTGCTAATGAAGTTTTCAATTTTATTTATTATTTCTTCAGATAGAGGTGAATTATCATAGTTTCTAACAGAATTTCTAATTTTTATTAATTCATCTACTGGTCTATTAAACATATTACTCATTAAAATACCTCCTAAAATAAATTGACATTTATAT
>NZ_JWHR01000165.1 GCF_000808015.1 Terrisporobacter othiniensis
ATGGAATTATATTTAGGATTTTAAAAATGGTGTATTATAAAATTTGTTTAAATTTTTCTTTGTTTTCATTGTAGCTGATAATATTTTTATCATAACTTTTATTATTTATTCTAACACTTGATATTTTATTAATCAAAATAAGCATATACTCTTCATTTAAACAATATAAACATAAACCTTCTTTTCTTAAAACAAAAGATATTGGATAAACTTCTAAATTTTCACTACCAACTTCTATATTTATAAAGGATTTATTATCAATGGCTTTATTAATTTCTTTGCAGACTATATTTTTACTATCAAATTTTTCTTCAAATAAATCCATTACAAATCTTTGTTCCAGATTTTTTAAAAGTTTAGAACATCTTTCTCTGTCTACAGATTTAAATTTATCAATTAAAAGAGATTCACTTATCGTTTCACTTATATTTTCACCTATATATAGTGCTAACAATAGAGAGTCATAATCACTACGTCTCAATATATGTTTTGCAATTATATAGTTTTTATCTATTTCTACTCCACCACTTGGACCTCTATAAATTAATACAGGTATCCCCAAAACTGATAATTTATCCAAGTCCCTTCGTATGGTTTTCGTAGATACATTAAAGCGTTCAGCTAGCTCTTTAACTGTCACTTTGGAATTACTTTTCAATAGATAAAATACAAGATCTAATAATCTCATTATTTTTCACTTCCAAGTTACTTATTATTTTTTAACCAAGTTATAGCACTGTATGCATGTATAGCTGCACCTGTTGGTAGTATATCCTCGTTGAATACTACTTTTTGGTTATGCATTGGCTCTCCAAATTCTGGATTTTCATTTTTAGCTCCAGCACCTAATATGATATAAAGACTTGGGACTTCATATGAGTAAGAAGCGAAGTCTTCAGAACCCATTCCACCTGATTCAAACAGCATAACAGCTTGTTCGCCTACTATATCTTTAATATATCCAGTGATTTCATGAGCTAAATCATTGTTATTAGTTAATGGTGGAACTGAAGATAATTCTATAAGTTCTGCTTCACCCCTAAATATTTTAGCTGTAGAAGTGACTATTTCATTCATTCTACCAATTACGAAATCTCCCATTTCTTTATCTAGATATCTGAAGGTACCTTCCATAACAACTTCACCTGGTATTATGTTTGGGGCATCTCCTCCAACGAATTTACCTATTGTTATGACTGCTGGCTTAACAGCTGGTATTTCTCTTACTAGTATAGTTTGAAGGCCTGAATATATGTGGTGAGCTATATTTATTGGGTCAACACCAGTTTCAGGCATAGCTCCATGACATCCAGTTCCTTTTACAACTATTCTAAATCTAAAACATCCACCGATACTTGTACCTAAACCACATACTACTAAGTTTGAAGGTGTACCAGAGTTTACATGCATCGCCATAGCAGCATCAACATCTGGATTTTTAAGTACTCCAGCTCCTATCATTTTCTTAGCACCAGTAAATCCTTCTTCATCTGGTTGGAATACTAGTTTAACAGTACCTTCTATCAAGTCTTGGTTTTGTTTAAGTAACTTTGCTGCACCTAAAAGCATTGCTGTATGCATATCATGTCCACATGAGTGCATAGCTCCATTAGTTGCTTTAAAGTCACAATTAGTAGCTTCTTCCATTGGTAGTGCATCCATATCAGCCCTTAATAAGAAAGTTTTTCCTGGTTTATTTCCTTTTATAGTAGCAACTATGCCACTTTCACATATTTCTTCAGGTTCATATCCCATTTCTCTTAGCTTACCTATTACAAAAGCTTTTGTTTTTGGTAACTTGGCTCCAACTTCTGGATTGCTATGAATTTCTCTTCTTACAGCAATTATTTGTTCTTTAATTGATTGTGCTTGTTCCATAAATTTGTTCATAAATTTACCTCTTCGCATATTTAAATTTTATTAAAAATTTTATATATTATAAACTCTTTTTAATTATAAACTCTTTTTAATTATAAACTATTTTTAACATTTTAATTCAATTTAATATATAGTGTTAGTTTTATTTTATATTTACTATCTTTATCTATTAGTAATAAATAGTATATAAATTAATCCTACTTAAATATTTACTATTATTTCATTTTTTTATTTTCCTAATCCCTGTTTGTTCAAGTCATGTTTAGATGATAAACACCAAAATAGACATATATGGTCCACATTATTTTTTTTTATTTTTTTTTCATTATTTTTTTTTTACTATTGACTTTTATAATAATTTGATAATATAATTTTCAACATAATCCTACAAAAAATTTATTACATTTCAAAATTATGTGGAAATTAAATAAAATCAAAAATTAAAATCAAAAAAATATTTTCTTAATTACCTATGATCTGGTCAAAAATTAAAATCAAAGAGTAATAGGAGATAAAATGAATTCGATTTTAACACAATTAGAACATGTAATAACAGCTATATCAGATATTGTATGGCCAATATTTCTGCCATTTATGCTTGTAGTTGGAGCATATATGTCTATAACTACAATATTTAAAATTCAACCAAAATTAACTAAACCATCGAAGCTGAAATTTAAAAACCTTATAGGACCTGCTTCAATATCTCTAGGTGCTATGGTTGGTACTGGAGCTATTATAGGAGTATTAGGTGCAATTTCTAAATTGTATAGTGCGGGACAATATAATATAGAGGCTATAGCTTTATGGGCATTAATAGGAGCATGTATAATGATACCTGTTTCTTATTCAGAAACCTTAAATTCAAAAATAATGAAAAAAGGCCCAAGAGATTATATATCAGAAATGATAAGTCCTAAATTAGGATTTTTCTATGCTATATCAATAGTTGCATTAATTGTATTCGGATTTGGAGGATTCCAATTTAGTGGTATAGATTCAGTATTTACAATAGTAACATCTAAATTTGCTGGTACTGAACTTACTTTATTACAAAGATACTTATTTATAGTAATACCTGTTATAGCTATAGTAGCATTAGTAGTTCTATCTAAAAAAGATAGTATATTTATGAATGCTATGACTTATATGATAGGAAGTGCTCTTGCTGGATACTTAGTATTCGCTATAATATTTATATTTAAAACATCTTCTTATATACCAGAGTATTTATCAGGAATGATAGAAGGAATGATGAATCCAGTCCCAATGATGCTTGGTATACCTACTGGATTAATATTAGGTATGCAAAAAGTATTGCAAACAGTTGAAACAGGCTTAGGGTGTTTAGCCATGTCTGCTCAACAATCAGATTCTGAACCAAGAGAAGCTGGGATGATATCATTAATACCAAGTATAGTAACACTATTCGTAGCTATATTTATAACATCTTATATAGCTAGTTATGGTTTAGATGTTGGTATTATAGAATATCCAGTAAATTCAATGATGAGATTAACATCTTTCTTTGATACTGCGTCACATGTTACAGGTACATTTGGCTTAATAATATTATCTTCATTTACAGTATTATCAGCAATGACTACTATATTAGGTTCATACTACTATTTAAAAAAATTATTTAAAAACAATGCTGAAAATAAAAATATAGCAATATACTTAGTAACTATAGCAGTAGCTGGTACATTAGCTGTGTTTGGAGCAAATGTGGTATTCGAAGCAGTCGATTTATTGTTATTTGTATGCTGTGGAATAAATGTAACTGCATTAGCTATATATGCATACAAAACAAATAAAGCATTAAAAGATGGTTCATTAAAATCTATTGAACAAGAAAAAACAATAGCTTAATTTTACTTAGTCTAAGCTACAAAAGGAGATGTTTAAAATGACAAACACAATAAACAAAAGAAAATTTTCACAAGGTTGGCTAATAGCAATTGCTTGTATGCTTATCCAAGCCATACCATTTGGTGTAGCATCTAATATACATCCTCAATTTTTAGGATATATAATAGAAAAAGAAGGGTTCGCATTAGGAGCAATATCAGCTATGTTCACAATAGGAACAATAATATCTGCTCTATTCTCTCCTTCTATAGGAAAATTATATAATAAGTTCTCAGCTAAATTAATATTCACAGTAGGTGCAATATTATCAGCTGGAGGAGTATTTATGTTAGGAATAGCTGGAAGCAGTTTATCGTTATTCTACTTAGGATACGGAATATCTCAAGTAGGTACTGCAGCTATTTCATCTATCGGTATACCAGTACTTATAACATCTTGGTTTGATGATAGCATAAAAGGAAAAGTATTAGGTGTAGTATTTTCTGCTAGTGGTCTAGGAAATATATTCTTACAACAATTAACAGCAAGCTGGATAGCTGCTGATGGATATCAATTAGCATATAAAAAGTTCGCTTTATTATCAATAGCAGTAGGAGTTGTGGTATCTATATTATTTATAAGAATGCCAAAGAACAAATCTGAAATGATAAGTGGTAAAAAAGATTCTAAAGAAGAAAATAAAGAAGTATCTGTTGAAGAAAATACAGGATATACATTTGCAGAAGCTAAAAGTTTAAAAGCTTACTGGATATTCGCTATAGGATTTGTATTCATAGGAATATATGTATCAGCTTTAGCTACTCAATATTCAGCATACTTAAAAGCAGAAAACTTTGATGCTGCTATGTTAGGAACTGTAGGATCAGTATTTGCTGCATGCTCTTTAGTTGGTAACTTAATAGGAGGTACATTATACGATAAATTAGGAACTGTAAAAACTACAATCATAGGATTTGCGTTAGCAATAACAGCTTGTTTATCAATAATGTTTGCACCAAAAATACCAGCTTTAGCTTACGTTTATGGAACTACTAAAGGGTTATCTGTATTTGCTTACATCTTAGCTCCATCTATGTTAGTAGGTGCTTTATTCGGTAATAAAGATTTCGGAGGAATATTAGGTATAACTCAAGTATTCTTCGCTTTAGGATTCTCTTTTGGTTCAGCAGTATTCGGAATTATAGTTGACGCAGCTGGATATACGGTTGCTTGGTCATTCATATTAGCTTCTATTTTTGTTGCTTACGGAATGTTATTAGTAGCTATAAAAGCTATGAACAAATTAAACAAAGAAAGAGGCCAAAATATAGAAATGAATAATGCTTGCTAATTTTTAGCTTATAAAAAAAGAGCGTAGATAAATTCTACGCTCTTTTTTATACCTAATAAATTTTTAATCTGTACTATCATATTAAGTCTTTTTATTTTGACTTATATCAAGTTACATTCATCTCCAACTTTTACTCTTCCACCTTTAATTACTTTTGTAAAAATACCATTCTTAGGCATTATACATTCCCCCACCTGATAGTATATCTGGCATTTATCATGACACTTTTTACCAATTTGAGTCACTTCTAATATTACATCTCCTAATTGTATTAACTGACCTATAGGAAGAGTATGAAGCTCTATTCCTTGTACAACTAAATTTTCTCCAAATTCACCAAAGTTCACATTGGCACCTTTTCTTCTAAATTCATCTATTTTATTAAATTCTAATAAGCTTACTTGTCTATGCCACTTACCTGCATGGCCATCATTTTCTATACCAAAATCTTCAATAAACTTAGCTTCACTTATTTCATTTTTTAATGTCCCTTTCTTCTCACTTATACAAATTGCTAATACTTTTCCCATGTGTCTAACCTCCTATTTACCAAATGAACAATGAGGGAATGAACAAACTCCGCAATTTAAGCACATTCCACCATTTCCATATGCTGCTATATCTTTATAAGATAATTTTTCTTCTGCTAAAATCCTTGGAAGTACTAAATCAAAAATAGTTCTTTTTGAATACATAGCACAACTTGGCACTCCAAGAATTGGTGTATCTTTGTAGTACGCTAGTAAAAACATGGCTCCAGGAAGTACTGGTGCACCGTAAGTTACAATTTCACCATTACAATCTTTTATGCCTGAAGGTGTCACATCATCAGGGTCCACCGACATTCCTCCTGTACAAATTACCATATCCACCTTATCTTCTTCTATAGCCTTAATTATGTTTGAACTTATCATTTCTTTATCATCTGGAAGAATAACTTGCTTAACAATTTCTCCACCATAATCTTCTAGCTTCTCTTTCATTACAGGTAAAAACGCATCTTTTATTCTCCCTTTGTAAACTTCATTACCTGTTGTTATAAGTACTGCTTTTTTAGGTTTTATTTCATCTATACTTATTATTTTTTCATTAATTAATTTTTCAGCTTCTATTATTTTTTCTTCATTTATTATTAATGGGATAACTCTAGTTGCGCCTATTTTTTCTCCAACTTTAACTGGAGTATTGTTATGCATAGTTGAAACTATTATTTCTCCCAACATGTTAAGTTTTAAAAGTTCTTCTTTGTCTACTCTTAATACTCCCATTTTTTTCGCAAAGAAATCTATTTTCCCTTCTTTTATCTCTTCTGATATATAACACCCTTCACCAAGAACTAAATCTTTAATTCTTATAGCTGCATCATTTTCGTGAAGCTCACCTTCTTTTTGTTCCCAAACATATATATGTTCCTTCCCTATATCTAAAAGCTTCGGTATATCTTCTTCCTTAATTACATGACCTTTTTTAAATAATCTTCCCTTAAATTCCCCAGGAACTATTTTTGTAACATCATGAGATAAAATACAACCTACAGCATCTTCTATTTTTATTTCTTTCATACTCTGCTCTCCTAAACTCTGTCTTCATTTAAATGAATTTCACTAATATTTTTTAATTTTCATTATATAAACATTATTATATCACATATATTAAATCCCAAGAAACATTTATTGTACGCATTTATACACAATATAATCTAATCCCTACATAAAATTAAATTTTAAAGGCTATCCTATTAATATATACAAAACTTTAATGGTATTTGAAAGGATATTAAAGCTATGATTATTGCTATTTTGTCTATATTAGTTCATATTTTGAATATAATAACGATTTTATATATGATTTTTAAGGAAAAACGTTCTGCTAATAGTATAATTGTTTGGACATTAATTTTAACTTTATTACCTTATGTTGGTTTTATAATTTTCTTACTAATTGGTAGAAAAGTTAATACTGCCAATATATTTGTAATGAAAAAATCTGAAATGCAATTTTTTGAAAAATATATTAACAAAGTCAAAAACACAGATGAGCAAGATAAAAGCTTAAAAAACTCTGATAATTATGAAATAATTAGAGCTGTAGAAAGCATGGAGTATTCTCCTTATAGAAATGATAATGAAGTAGATTTATTCTTTGATGGTAAAGAATTATTTGATGAAATCTTAGATAGTCTAAAAAAAGCTGAAAAAAGTATAAACATACAATTTTATATTTTTAAAAATGATGAACTTGGATCAAAAGTACTAAAAATACTAAAAGAAAAGGCTGCTTCAGGTGTTGAAGTACGCCTATTATATGATTCTGTTGGTAGTAGATCTCTTACAAAAAGAAAACTAAAACCTGTAATAGAGGCAGGTGTAAAAGTAGGTGAATTCTTCCCAGCAATATTAAAATTACTAAATATAAACATGAACTTTAGAAATCACAGAAAGATAGTTGTCATAGATAGTGAGATTGGATTTGTTGGCGGTTTTAATGTGGGTGATGAATATTTGGGCAAAGATCCTAAGTTTGGCCATTGGAGAGATACTCATATAAAAATTAAAGGTGACGCAGTAAAAGACTTAAACTTAAGATTTTGGGCTGATTGGAGATATGCAACCAGAGAGGATGTGGATTTAACTTTCACTTTAGAAAATGTGAATCCACCTTCCCTATCAAATTCCAATCATTCAAAAGCAGGTTTACAAATAATATCAAGTGGACCAAACCCATATAATAGGTATGAAATAAAATGGTCCTATTTGGAAATGATACAAAAGTCCAAAGATTATATTTATATTCAATCACCTTATTTAATTTTGGATGATAGTATTGGGGATAGTTTAAAGTTAGCTTCTATTTCTGGAGTTGATATAAAAATAATGATTCCTGGTAAAGGTGATCATCCTTTTGTTTACTGGGCTAATTTAGTATATGCAGGAGAATTATTAAACTTTGGTATCGAAATATATCACTATGATAAAAATGCGTTTCTTCATTCAAAAGCTGTAGTTATGGATGACAAAATATGCTCAATAGGTACTGCCAATATGGATACACGAAGCTGCGAGCTGAATTTTGAAGTAAATGCTTTAATTTATAGCGAAGAAATATCTAAAAAACAACGTGAACAATTTGAAAAAGATATGCTTTTGTGTAAAAAACTAACTCTAGAAGAGTATTCAAACAGAAGCGCTGGTATTAAATTTAAAGAAGGCTTTTCAAAATTATTTTCTAATTTTCTTTAAATTTTGAAAATGGAGCCTCTTTTTATAAGGAGCTCCATTTAAAGTTAATTTTTATTCTTTTTTAATCTTTATACCACTTCAGCACATTTATATTCTAAACTATTTTTACTCTTCTTTAAAACATTTCTTGAAATAACAAATACAATAAGTTCTGAAGCAAGAGTTGCTGTCCATATTCCAATCTCTCCAAACAAAAGAATCATAACTATTAAAGTAATTGTTATTACAATCATTCCTCTTCCCAAAGATACTATTCCTGCTTGAATTGGTCTATCTATAGCCACACAAAATCCTGATGTTATCACATTGTATCCCATTATTAAAAATGCTGGAGAAAACACTCTTAAAACACTTACTGTATAATTAAACAGCTCCTTATCTCCATTATTAATAAATAATAATACTAACTGTTTTGCAAATATAAAAACTATTAAAAATGATACAACCGATGATATTTTTATTGTTTTTAATCCCATTTTCAAAATTGATAAGACAACGTCTTTATCATCTTTACCATAATAAAAACTACAAATAGGTTGTATTCCTTGGGCTATTCCCATCATAGTTGTAAGTACCAGTGTATTTATATAGCACACCACACTATAACTTACTAATGCATCTTCACCTATTACTCTCAATATACTTTGGTTGAAAATTAAAACTATAACAGCCACACTTAACTCTGTTGTAGAGTCTGGAATTCCTATAAATATTACTTTTTTAATAACACTAAAATCAAGATTGAATTTTGTAAATTTAAGCTTACCTCTTTTTCTTAAAAAATGTATAAAGAAAAATAAGAATGAGAATACTCTTGCTAATCCTGTTGCAAATGCGGCTCCCTTAACTCCATATCCTAGCTTTATTACAAATATATAATCAAGTACTATATTAGTTATGGCAGATATTATTACACCTATTGTTGAAAGGTGAGGATAACCATCACTTTTTATTAATACTTCTAAATAATACGATCCTAAGTAAAATAAAACAAATAGCATGATTGTTCCAGCATATTCTTTAACGTATACCATAGTTGAGCTCGTCGCACCTAAGAATACTGCTATTTTATCTAAATTTAATAAGCTAACTAACATTATAATTGCTGATAAAATTACTATTACAACTAAGTTCAATGTGAAGTATTCATTTGCCTTTTTATTTTCTGAACTTCCCAGCTTAATTGCAACTACAGTACTTGCCCCTGTTGCAAATAAAATAGATATTGCAAATAACATATTTATGTATGGTGTAGATATGTTTACAGCTGCCAGAGCATCACTACCTACCCCTTTACTTACAAATATCCCGTCTACCATTGAATATAGCGAAAACACCCACATGGCTGCTACTGAAGGTATTACATATTTCTTAAATTGTGTTTTTAAACATGTTGCATTTTCCATATTATTCATCTCCTTCCACCATAAAAACTATAAACTGTGGTATAATACACATGTCAATAAATTTTTTAAAATTATTTTGAGGTGATTTTTTGAAAAGAAAATATTATAAAACAGGTGAACTTTCAAAAATATATAAATTAGGTAGAGATTCTATAAAATACTATGAAAAACTAGGACTTTTGAATCCTACTAGAGATACTAACTCCTATAGAATGTACACAATTAAAGATATATGCAATTTAAATCTTATTCGTGAGCTTAGAACTCTAGACTTCTCCATGCAAAGAATTAAGGAATATATTGAAAATAGAAATATTAGCACTACTAGAAAAATGCTTCTTGAAGAAATTGAATTAATAGAAAAAAAAGTAGAAGACTTAAATTCCCATAAGGAATCTTTGAAAAAAAGGCTATGTTCAATAGATAAATGCATAGAACATACTACTTTTAATAGAATTGAACTTTTATATATGAACAAAAGAAAAACACTTACAGTTGATTCTAATGAATCTTTTGCTGAAAATAACGATTACTTAATCCAAAAATTAAGCGACAAATTCGAAGACAAGTTTTATATTTTAGGTAATAGCAACTTTGGAGCTGTTTTTGATTCTAAAAGTATTTCCAACGGAATTTATAATTATTATAAACATACATTTTGCTTAGTAGACGATGATGCTTCTGATTATAACTTTGTTTTAGATGAAGGATACTATGTTACATATACTTATAAAGGTGATTATAATCAGTATGAACAAGTTTTTGACATGCTTTATAAGTTTATAGATATTAATAAATATACTGTTTTAGGTGATCCCATAGAAATTTATAAGATAGATGTTTATGAGACCGCTCTAGAAGATGAGTATGTTACACAAGTTCAAATTCCAGTTAAGCTTTTAAGTGACATTTCTTTATAGAAAAATTCGCTTCACTCATATCTACAACGAGATACATTTGATCAACGTGTTGACGAATCACTTTGCTAACACTTAAGGCAACTCCATTGCTCAAAAATACTCGTGTCGTTTTAATATTATAACTGCACGAGTATCTTTTTTATTTTTAACTTTAATTAGTACCTTCTACACTTTCCGCTTTAATTTTTTGTATTTTTAAATCTACTGTAAATCTATAACCAACTCTTGAATCATAATCAACTCCAGAATTTTTCATATTTTTATAATACTCAATATTTATATTCATTTCATCAATCTTACTTCCACCTCTAGATGCAATTATATCTGAGCTTTCTTCTGTAAAATTGTTGTATTCTTTTCTGTTGTTTCTAAATGTTGCTACCACTGCTCTAGTAGATGCCCAAGCACGTATGCCTCTTATCTGCTCCGATTTGGTAACTGATAAAGGTACTGTACTTTGTATTGATTTTTCCAAATCATAAGAAGTAAGTCCTCTATCTTCATAAAATGCTTCGAACAATCCACTAACTACAATATGCCCTATTTCCTCTCCTACAAATCCTTCTGTCATCTGTGCTAATTTATTCAATAGCTCCTCATCCACATTTCAAAATATTTCTTTTCATATCATCAAAAGATTTATCATAAAAATATATAGCTATTTCTGTACCACCTTCACAAAATCTTATAATATCATCATTACATCCTGTTAATCTAAATATTTCAGAAATAACATAATTAGAATCACATTCTTTATATATATTTTCAGAGAAATTCACTCAATCCAAATAAATAGCTAAACCTTCTCTTTTACCAAATGAAATTTTTTCTTCTCAATCTTCAAGATCAAATCTTACATATGCATCACTATCATAGTCAATTAAGCATGTATTTCCTTTAAGATTATCTAGTATTTCATTTGCTTCTTTTTCTGTTTTGTATATAATCATATCTCTCATAAATCTCACACTCCTTATTATATATTTATTATTTATTTGCATATTTAAAGGCATCAAATATTTTTATGTTTTTATTGTGTAGAAAATATACTTCAATACCTTTAACACTTCTAGTTACATTAGCTCATCCTTCTTTAATCATACTCGCTGGTACAGTCTACATATCTAATAAAAATTTACATAGTTCTATTTGTATGAATTATTTTACTAGTACTGTTACATAATGTGTATATATCAATAAATCCTAAAATGTCTCTTTTCATTTTATCACAAGCATTAATTGTAGTTACTAATAGATTAACTCTTACTAACCACAAGTTTCCATTATAGACAATATAAAAAGAGCTAACTTAGTAGCTCTTTTTAACAAATCTAACCTCTATATACCAACCTTTGTTTCATATACAACACAGCTTCCAAAACTCCACCAGCTATCGTTCTAGCCTTATCAGATATAGTATAAGAATTTTCCACTTCTTCAATACGTGGATCAATATCAGCTATTTTTAGCCTTTCTTTTATTTTGCTTTTATCTTTGATTATACCTCGTAAAACTCCGCCTATAGTCGCTTTTACTTCAATTATATTTTCATCAATACTTATTGTAGCTATAACTTCTCCCTTTTTTACTATGTCACCAATTTCTTTCACATTTGAAATAGTTCCACTCATGGTCGAATATATAACCCTATCTTTACTTACGCCATTTACAGCTCCCGGAATACCTGTGTTTGCCATAGCATAACCTTTTTCTATTATTCTGCCTAAATTATGACCTCTCATAGTTTCTATTACAATATCCACATCTTCTCCTGCACAAAATCCAGGTCCTAAACCTATAGTTATTGGTGCCATGTCTTTTGTTGTCCCCAGGTTTTTTTTTGCCAATATAGCATCTACAACTACAAAAGGGTTTAATATTTCAATGAATTTTCCAAATGGATCTATTATTACAGGAATATTTTTTTTATCTAATATGGAGTATACCTCATCCAAATTATTTGCTTTTTCACATATTACACCTTCAACCATAATTTTACCTTCGTATATAGCTTCACTAAAGCATACCGTTCTTCTTATGGCAGATGGTTTTTCTATTTCCAATATTACTACTTTAAATCCACATCTATGAAGTTTGTGGATTGTTCCAGTGGCTATATCTCCACCACCCCTAATTACTACTATATCTTCTTTCATTTTCTGCCTTTCTTTCAAAAAGATTATTAAAATCATCTATATTATCTATATCAAATAGAGTATTTTCGCTAACATCAACATATTTTATTTTATCAGAAGATTTTATGATACTTTTACCACCTTTATCTCCTTCTAGTTTTAAAATCTGTTCTTTATATATTGTTGGATATATAACTGGATTTCCACATTTATCTTTATATTTTGGTATGACTATATAGTTTCTATCGTCTTTAAAAATCTTTACTAACTTTTCTATGTCATCTTTATTTAAAAGAGGTTGATCCCCAACAAAAAACATATATCCATCACATTTAGGTGAGTTTTTCACTCCTAATTTTATGGATTCACTTTGCCCCTTGTTTGGAGAGTTATTGATTACTACATTGTAATTTAATTTTTCTCCAAGTTCTTTTATTTCCTCATATTGAGTAACTAATATTTTCTTCTTAAAATTACACTGTGACACAATATTTAATGTATGCTCAATTAAAAATTTATCATTATACTTCATAAGGAGTTTGTTTTGACCCATGCGATTTGAAAATCCAGAGGCCATAATTATTGCTGAAATCAATTTTATCATCCTTTTATTAATTCGTTAAAAATACTTTAATATTCTTCATTTATGTCAGTGTCAGAATTATCTTCTTCATTTAAACTTTCATCAATTTCTTCACTGCTTCCTGTGTCTTCATCATCATCTATTTCTTCGTAATCATCTGAATCACTATCTTCCTCTTCATAATTGCTTATATAATCTTCTAGTACATAGTACTTTTCATAATACTCATCTGTGCTTTTTATATTTACTGCTAAATTTAAAAACACACCCAACACTATTACTCCTGCAATATAATATATAAAATACGTATTTTTGTCTTTATTATAATTTTTTGAACTATTCAATTTTTTAGTAGCTATACTATTATTAGTTAGTTCATTTTTCATTTTATAATTCTCCATAAATTATCATTTAAATTTGGATTATCTATATTATTCTTATTATTTCTAGAAATATATTTTCATCACAATAATCATACAGATAATAACTCATAACCTTCTAATATTATACTACTATATATTCGAACAATTTTTCTATATTTGTACAATGTTTTTATATATTTTAACTTGAAAATTCATTTTTCAATAAACTTCCATATACAAATCTGTCAATATATGAAGGGTTTTCATTTTTTATTTTTTTTATAAGCAAAACAGCATCTTTCTTATTATTACTGCTTTCAACCTTATTGATAAATAAAACCTGTTCTCCTTTTGAAACCTTAAAAAGTCCATTTTCATTTAAAACAAGATTTTTAAGATATTCTAATTTTACTTTTTGTGATTCTTTATCATTTATAATATTTAAGAATTTATCTAATCTATGAATATTATTTTCATTAATTTCTAATCCTACGGAGCTAATATCCACTACTCCTATAATTTTAGTACTTTTATCATAAACAACAGGCTCATCATCCCGCCATCCTTTAAGAGGTTTTTCCTTTGAGCCATCACCTTCGATTAGCACTATGTCAAAATAAGGTGCTATTTTGTCTAATGTTTGAGAATTTAAACCTTTTATCTTAGGCTTATTTTGCCCCAATTTACCTTCTATGTGACTTCCTATTACGTATACTCCTTTTTTACTTTTTTCTATTGTGTTTTTATAATTATCATCTTCTATTTTACTTAGCATAATTATCTCATCATAAAACTTCTCATCTGGCACATAAATATTTGTTGTTGTTGTGACTAACACCTTATAGTTTTTTCTAAGCAAAGAGGAAGCAGAGAACATCAAAGATGTTTTTCCCCCCGCTCCCACTATTGTAATTATATCTTTATTTTTTATATTAAAAGATTTAATCAAGTCCATTACTTTTCCATCATAGCCATAAATACTTTTTCTGGTGTCATAGGTAAAGTATTTAAGTTTATTCCAAGTCCATTGTAGATAGCATTTTCTATAGCTGGAGATGGTGTATTAACAACAACCTCACCTACAGATTTTGCACCAAATGGTCCTGTTGGCTCGTAACTTTCTTCAAAATCAACAATTATATTACCTACATCTTTTCTAGTTGGTATTTTATATTGCATAAATGTGTTAGATGCTAGCTCGCCTTTTTCAGTATAAACAACATCTTCATAAAGTGCCAAACCTATACCTTGAACTATTCCACCTTCTACTTGTATTTTTGCTAAGTTTTTATTTATAACAGTACCACAGTCAACTACTGCCACGTAGTCTACTATATCAACTTTTCCTGTTTCTTTGTCTATTTCAGTTTCCACAAATCCTGCTATAAATGGTGGAGGTGAAACTGAACTTCCATGAGTTGCATATCCTATTAATTGGTTTTTGTTAGGTCCCATAGTTACATCTACTGCCAAGTCAAATATTGATATTGATTTCTCTCCATCTTCAGATTTAACACAGTTTCCATAAAACTCCACATCTTCTTTATCAAGCCCAAGTCTTTCTGCTCCAAGGCTTATTATCTTATTTTTAAGTTCAGTTGCAGCTTTTACTACAGCCATTCCTGTAACATAAGTAGTACTTGATGCATAAGAACCTGGGTCATATGGTGAAGAATCTGTATCTGCTGAGTTTACTACGATTTTATCCATTGTAGTTTCTAGAACTTCTGCACACATTTGGGCAAGTATAGTATCACTTCCTGTCCCCATATCTGTAGAGCCAGTAAGTAATGTGTAGTTACCATCATCATTTAATTTTATTTCTATAGATGCAGTATCTATTCCTGCTATTCCAGAACCTTGCATAGTAAGCGCCATTCCCACACTTCTTACTTTTGTAGGTGAGATTTCTCTAACAGGATATTTTTCATCCCATTTTATTAATTCCTTACCTTTTTGAATACATCTATCTAAGGCAACACTTTTTAAGAGCTTATCATAAGCTGGAGATATTTCACCTTCTTTTATTATATTTTTAAGTCTAACTTCAACTGGGTCCATGTTTAATTTAGCTGCAACTTTATTTATAGTAGCCTCCACAGCAAAACATCCTTGAGTAGCTCCGTATCCTCTAAATGCTCCTGCCGGTGTTTTATTAGTATAAACTACATTTCCTTTAAATCTTGCAGCTTTTAGCTTTCCATACATAGGCATAGTTTTTTCTCCAACTAGCCCAAATGTAGTTGAAGCATGTTCACCATATGCCCCTGTATCAGATAGAGCATCTATATCTATAACTTTTATAGTTCCGTCTTTGTCTGCTCCAACTCTTACATTTAATTTCATTGCATGCCTAGATGTCGTACTTGTGAAAGTTTCTTTTCTGTCGTATATTATTTTAGCTGGTTTTCCAGTTTTTAAAGTAACTAATCCTGAGAATATTTCCACACAGGCAGTTTGCTTTCCACCAAAACCTCCACCTATTCTTGGCTTTATAACTCTTACTTTGCTTGATGGTATGTCTAGCGCTCTACTTAAGTGTCTTCTTACATGGAAAGGTATTTGTGTAGAACTTACTACAACTAATCTTCCCATATGATCTAAGTAGTTATAAGCTCTATAAGTTTCCATCATTCCGTGAGATTGCGCTTGTGTGTAATATGTATCTTCCACAACTATGTCACATTTTGATAATTCTTCTTCTATATTCCCTTTTTCATATAAATGTTTAGAAGCTATATTTCTTTCTCTTTCCATTCCTATATCAAAGTTACAATGTAAGTCTTCTGTATGTACTATACTTTCATTGTCTATAGCTTTTTCCATATCCATTACTGGAGTTAATACATTGTACTTAACTTTTATCATTTTCATAGCTTTTATTGCAGTTTTTTCGTCTTTTGCTGCTATTATAGCTACTTCATCTCCCACATATCTTACTGTTTTATCAAGTATTAATCTGTCGTAAGGAGATGGTTCTGGGAATGATTGTCCTGCAAGTGTAAATTTATTTTGTGGTACGTCTTTGTATGTTAAAACACATTCCACTCCTGGTACCATCATTGCTCTTTTTGTATCTATTTCTTCTATTATTGCATAAGGATACGGACTTCTTAGTATTTTAACTACTAAAGCTTCCTTAGCTGCTAAATCATCTGTATATACTGGCTTACCAGTAGCTATTGACATTCCATCTATTTTTGCTATGCCTTTACCTACTATATTCATCTTACTTTACCCCCATATATGTCTTTATTGCTCTAAGTTGCCCCATATATCCTGTACATCTACATAGGTTTCCAGTTAAATAATGTTTTATTTCTTCTTCCGTTGGATTTTCTAATTCTTTTTTCATTGCGATTACTGTCATTATAAATCCTGGTGAACAAAAACCACATTGTTCTGCACCTTCTTTTACAAGTATCTCTGCAAATTCACTTGCCTCTTCTTGTAAACCTTCTATTGTTGTAATGTTTTTCTTGTTAGCTCTTACAGATAAAGTTGAACATGATAATGTTGGCTTTCCATCTATCCATATACTGCATAGCCCACAACAACCTGTGTCACAACCTCTTTTTACACTTAGATTTCCAACTCTTCTTAGAGTATCTACTAAATATTCGTCAGCTGTCACATCTATATCAACTTTTTTTCCATTTATATTCATTGTGATTAACATGATGATACCTCCATTAAAGCATTTTTAACTAATGATTTACATACAGCTTTTCTGTATTCTTTGCTAGCTCTCATATTTGAACCAAATACTAATTCTTCTGAGGCTATTTCACTTGCTTTTACTATATTTTCTTCATTTAATTCATTATTTGATAAAAACTCGCTTGCTTTATAAGCCACAGTTGCTCTTTGAGGTCTAGCACCTACGCATATTTTAAAGTTATTATCAGTCTTAGATACTGACATGTTTAATATTGGATAATCACTTCTTGAATTTCTCATACATTTATATACAGCATTTACATTGTTTTTCTTTATGTATAGTTTAACTAGTATATCTTTCTCATAATCTTTATTTAAGAATTCTTCCAATAACATTCTTCCACCTTTATATAGCTCTACTTCCGTTTCTAGGGCAAGTAAACCTACTATTAAGTCAGAAAAACCATATCTAGAGAATACACTTCCTCCAACAGTAACTACATTTCTAAATTGAACACCTATTATATCCCTAACTGATTTTGGTAAAACCCCATCAAAGTATTTATTTAATATAGGACTAACTTCCAAATCTCTAAGTGTTGTCATGGAACCTATTTCTATATAATCTGAACTTTCTTCTATAAGATTTAAATTTAAGGCAGATAAATCTATTCCAGTTCCTATTCTCTTTTTTCCCATTCTAAGGAAAGCACTTCCCCCTATAACTATATTGTTTTTTCTTTTTGTAAGAATTTCATAAGCTTCTTCAAGTGATGTGGGTTGCACTAATTCCATTAGTGTAAACATAATACTTCCTCCCATAAAATATATTTTGTCATTATAATTTAACCTTGTATATTATACCATAATTAGTTATTTTTTTCTAAACATTTTATTATTTTATCATAATAATGTTCGTATATTCCAGTATATTATTATTAAAACAAAAAAAAAGATGTATAAGAAAATTCTTATACATCTTTTTTATCTATTTTAAATTAAACAACATAATTCTCTGAGATTTAGTGAATTTTATGCAGTAAGCGCTTTATCTTCACATATTTCTTCTTTAGGTAAAACTATATTAAGTACTACAGCTAATATTGCTGGAAGTACTGTTTTAGATTCTCCAAATATTAATTGAATAGATTCTGGAAAAGCATCGAAAAATCCTGGAACATAAGCGACCCCTAATCCCAATCCTAATGATACTGCAACTATCATAGCATTTCTCTCACTTAATTTATCAGTTGTAATAAGTTTTATACCACTTACTACTATCATAGAAAACATTACAATTGAAGCTCCACCAAGTACACTAGCTGGCATTAAAGATATAAGTGCACCTACTTTTGGGAATATTCCTGCTATTATTAGTATGAATGCCCCTGTTGCAATAACAAATCTATTAACTATTTTTGTCATAGCTACTATCCCGACATTTTGGCCAAAAGATGTATTTGGTAATACACTAAATATGGCACCAACTAAGCTTCCTATACCATCTGCTAAAACTGCCCCAACTATTTCTTTTTCACTAGCTTCACGTCCTAGTCCAGAGCTTGCTATAGCTGTTGTATCTCCTATAGTTTCTACCGTTGAAACCATATATACAAATATCATTGCTATTATTGCATCCATATGAAACTCAAATCCAAGTTGAAATGGTACTGGTACTGATAAAAGTGCCGCCTGAGATAAGGAAGAAAAATCTATTTTTCCCATAGGTATGGCAACTATGTATCCTATAATTAATCCAATAAGTACTGATGATATACTAAGCATTCCTTTAGTATACTGTTTAAAAAATATAACAGTTATAAGTACGATTGTTCCTAATAATAAATTTGATGGTGAAGCAAAATCAGCTGCTCCAACTCCTCCAGCAAAATAATTAACTCCCGTTGGTAAAAGTGCAATTCCCATAGTTAAAACTACTATTCCTGTAACTACTGGTGGGAAATACTTTCTTATACGCTTAAGTACAAGTCCTCCAACTAACACTTGGAATATAGCTCCTATTAAACAAGCCCCAAGTATTCCAGACATACCATATTTTACACCAATTGCTGTAGCTGCTGGCACAAAACCAAAACTAGTTCCCATTACTATAGGTAACTTTGCTCCTACTGGTCCTAAAGGATAACATTGTATTAATGTAACTAACCCTGATACAAACATGGCACATTGTATTAATGATGCTTTAATTTGTGGATCTAGATTTAATACGTTTGAAATTATTATAAGTGGTGTAACATTCCCCACAAACATCGCTAATACATGTTGCAATCCTAGTGGTATTGCTTCTGTTAATTTCGGTCTCCCATCTAACTGATAAATAACTTTTTTGTTCATAAAAATTCTCCCATTATCATAACTAAAATGTTTATTTTAAAATTATTGTTCGTCTTTTCAGTTTAATTATATATGCTAATCCATTTTTTTACAAGTTTTTTTACGAACATTTTGTTATTTTTTTTATTTTTTATACGATACATTATCGTGCATTTTTCTCATAAATAAAGAAACCACCTCATAATGAAGTGGTTTTTAGTAAATAGACTAGTTGTATCATAGTTCTAACTTTTTATTTCTAATATATTATTCTTCTTGCTGTAACATAACCTTTAACATAATAAGATGTTGACATACTTTCATATCTTACACCTTTTCCAGGACTTGGTGAGTGAATAAATTTGCCATTTCCAACATACATTCCAACATGTTTAATAGAATTTGTTCCGCTATTAAAGAATACTAAGTCACCTGCTTTTAAATTACTTTTACTTACATATTTTCCATTTTTAGCTTGATCTCTAGAAGTTCTATTTAAGTAAATTCCTGCTTTTTTATAAGAATAGTATGTAAGACCTGAGCAGTCAAAAGAATTAGGTCCTGCTGCACCATAAACATAAGGTTTACCTACTTGTGCTTTAACAGTAGATATTACTTTATTCAACTTAGAATTCGTTGTTGGTTTAGAAGAAGATGATGATGATTTATAACTTACTTTTATATCACTTGAATCACCTGAGTATACTTTTAAATAATCTGTGTATACATATCCTGTAGTTGAACTAGATAATTTTACCTTAGACCATCCATTTTTACTTGATGAAATTACCCCAACAACACTATTTTTTTTAATTGTTTTCTTAATGCTATATTTAGTTGAAGCACCTGATCTTACATTTAGTGCTGAAACTGTAACCTTACCAACTTTCTTTATTGAATCTGCGGTACTTGTTGAACCTGAAATTTTAGTATATTTATCAGTAATATATCTTGTCTTTCCATTGTATTTTATTTTATACCATCCATTACTACAAGTAGATATATATTTAAGTTTCATTCCTTTCTTAACTTTTCCAACTAATGAATACCTTGTACTAGATCCACTTCTTACATTGACTCTATTTGCTGTAACTAGCACAGATTTGCTACTAGCCTCCACATTTTCATTCATAGCTATAGTTGGTATAACACTGGTTGCTAACATACCTATAGCCATTCCTTTTGAAATAGTTTTTGTATTTTTGTTAATAATCATATTCCAAACATCACCCCACTCTGTAACTATTTTGTAATTTTTGTTACCATTTTGTAACCTATTATATCATACCTTCCCTAAATATTTCTATATTTTTACAGAATAAATATTTTATTAACAAAGTTTTTGTTCAAATATATAGTAGAAGTATATATATTTTACATCCAATTAACTTTTTAATTCTATATATTTTCCATAAAATATAAGGGCATATCAAAAAAATGATATGCCCTTATATTAAGTTTATACACTATATATATCTGAAAATTCTATGTCACATCTTTCCACATGCTTACATTTTCTATCGTAATCATAATCATAATTCTTATTATCTTCTTCTTTTAACTTAATAGGAATAGTAAAGATAAACTGAGATCCTTCATTAATCGCACTTTTTACATACACGTTTCCACCATGCATTTCTACCAAGTTTCTCACTATAGATAAGCCTATACCACTACCTTCACATTTTCTGTTAAATGATTCATCTACTTGTCCAAATCTATCAAATATAAGATTAAGTTTGTCGCTTGGAATACCTACACCGCTGTCATTTACTGAAACTATTATTTCCTTTTCTGTTGCGTTGATATCAACCTCTATATTTCCACCCTCTGGTGTATATTTTATTGCATTTGATAAAAGGTTTAACATAATTCTTTCTATTTTATCTGGATCACAATAGGTAATTAATTCTTCAACATTGGTATCAAATATAAGATTTATTTTATTATTTTTTGTGTAATCTGCCACTGAGAGGGTTATATCTTCAATAATATTGATAATATTTTGATTAGATGCTCTAAGTTCATATGCCCCTATATCCATTTTACTTATGTCTATTAAATTATTTACTAATCTTAATAATCTATAGGAGTTTTGTTTTATATAATTAGTGTATTTTTTTAAATTTTCTAGATCTATATTATTTTGTTCAATATTTTTATTGATAAGTTGCATAGTGCCTATCAGTATATTTATAGGCGTTCTAAATTCATGAGATATATTTGAAAAGAATTCATTTTTTACAAGTTCTAGCTGAACGGCTTCTTCTAACCTTCTTTTTTCTTTTTCTATTTCCAACTCTCCTGTAATGTCTCTTGCTGCTGTAACATATATTCCTTGCTTAGAAATATACATACTACTCCATTCAAGATAAACGTAGTGCCCTTTTTTATGTTTAAATCGAACAATTTTTCTATCTATTTTACCATCTATATCTATTAATTTATCCTTCCTTAATTTCCTAAATCTCTCCACTTCTTCAGGATGAACAATTTCTTTCATTGACATTGACAGCAATTCTTCTTCACTCCACCCCAAAACATTATGCCAATTTGGACTTAGTCTTTTTAAATAGCCATCTATTCCCACAATGGATACCAAGTCAACACAAACATTTAAATATTGCTCCAATTCTTTTTCAGTATATTTACGCTTTCTATTTTCCACAAGTACTTGGTTTGAAAGCCTAACATTTTTAATTATCATAGCTATTTTAGTACATATATGTTTCATATACTCATCACTATTGAATTTAGGAGAATTGCCATTGCTATAGTTTAAGCTTATAATTCCAATAAACTCATCACTTAACTCTACGATATAGTTACCTAAATAATCTAATTCATCCATATAGATTTGTTTAGAAATTGGTTCATTACTTATTTTGGGATACACATTATTAAAATATTTTTTATTTTTATCTGAGTATATTTGAGCTATTGTACTTGGTATAAATCTTATATTTTCAAAATATTTATTTGAATTTTTTAGTTTTATAAATGGTGTTAAACCTTCTCTATTCTTATCATACATCAATATGGATAAACCATCTGCATTTGTATAATCAAGAATACGTTCTCCTATATTACTAAGTATTTTACTTAAATCCACATCATAGTATTCAATATCATTATAATCACTTTTAATTATTGTTCTGTTAAAATTTTTATATAACTCTTCTGATATTGTTTTTGATAAATTAATATTTTCAGTTGTTGCAACTATATATTTAGTTTTATTATTTTCATCATATATTGGAGATTTGTAACTTTTATACCACTGAATATCATTATTAATAACTAATTTTTCATTAAATATTTTAGGATTTTTATTCTCAATTACATCCCTGTTATTTAACTCAAACTCTTTATAAACCTCATCATCCCCAAATTTATAATTATAACTCCCTATAATATCGTCTCTTTCTAAATTTAATATATTTGCAAAGGCTTTATTAACGTATAGATACCTTCCCTCTTCATTTATAACAAATGTGGAAATACTAATATTATCTAAAAGATCCTCTAGCATTTCCATAGTATATGGTTTTTCATCTACTTCTTTTCCTATGATAATAATACTTCTCTCATGAGGCTGTTGGGAGGATGATATGGGGATTAAGTGATTTAGTGAATGTAAGGCATGGTGTTCTGCATGCAGAGGGTGTTCATC
>NZ_JWHR01000166.1 GCF_000808015.1 Terrisporobacter othiniensis
ACATTATATATTCTATTTTAATTTTGATAGTTTATATCCATTTCATCAAGATATGAAAAGTTCTTTATTTCATTACCATCTAAATTTTCTTTATTCATATCAACAGCATTAATTCTACTATTATTATAAGTATTATAATAATAGATACCACTATTTTGACACATACAAGAAGTATATTGAGTAATATCATTTATTCCTTCTGGTGTTACTACAGAATAATTAGACATGGCCACATTATTTAACATATGAAAAAAATCACTAACTCCCTTGATACCATTTTCAACTTCATCTACTCTAGATCTTAAGAATGATATTCTTACAAATCTTGATGTTGTGGAAAAATCACCAGGAAGTCCCCATGATCCTAGCCCTTGTCCCAATGGCTTTAATTCCTTCTTAACCCAAGTTGTATTTTCAGGTTGTTTAGAACTCGCTGATATATATTGTCTTAGATTTGTAACATGCCAATCAAATGTGGGAGAATTAGTTAATGTACTTATATTATTGTCATAAACCTCTAATTTTTCCTTAGTTTTTTCAATGACTATACTTTTACCATTTGTATCAACTACCATCCAATGAAGTGTAGCTAATCCAGTTTGTGGATTTATTGTCTTACCTACTATTTCAACGTTATTAAATGCCTCCTTAACTTCTTCTGTTGTTTCAAAATTACCCAATATCCATGGAATAATATCATGAGGTGCTAAATTAATCTTCCCTTCTACTGCATCATTTTCATAGTATGCATATTCAGGAAAATTAAGCCCAGCACAAGCCAAACCTTTTTCATTCATACCATCAGCAAACATTGGATGATTATCAATAATCGTTGCCATTCCTATCATTGCATATTTAACATTTTCAATCTTATCAGTTACTACATTCTTGTATGCGAACTTTCTAGGAACTAGATAAACTGATTGATTAAAGTTATACTCTAAATCCATATTCCTTCCAAATAAATAATTTCCATCTTTTGTTCTTAATGATAGAGCCGTACACATATGATAAATTTCCTCCTTCAATAAGGTTCTATTTTCATTGCATATTTTTTACTATTTATTTGAAATTAATTCATATAACTTCTTTTTTCTATATTAACCCTTTACGGTTACCTAATTTTCAATATTATAATTACTCTATTTCTCGGAAATCTTTTAAAGCATTTTTTAGATAAGCTTCCTTAATAGAATAATCTTGACTTACAGTCCTTCCAAGTGCATCTGCCTTTGCTAATAACACTAAATCTTCTGGACAAACTGACCTAGAAAATAACTTTCTAGTACTTTTTAATTTACTATTTTGATTTGCCAATTGGTTTGGCTGCATATGAAATTCTGTCATATTTAATACATAATTTCTAAATTCATCATCTTCTTTTTTACTTATTCTATTCAAAAATTTTCTAACTAATTTTAAACCTATTCTTTCGTGATTATACGAAATTATTTTTCCATCTTCTTTTGTCCTAGTTGTCAAAACTTTTCCAAAATCATGGCATAAAGCTGAGTACATAAAACCAAGTGGGTTTGTAGCTTTATCTTTTAATTTAGCAGCTTCATCTATCACCATCATGGTATGGTTAAATACATCTCCCTCTGGATGATGAATAGGAGATTGTATAACTCCTATCAAATCATTTACTTCTGGAAAATCATCTTTTAATTTATTATTTTCTTTTAACTTTTTGAAATATATTGATGGTTTTTCATTCGTCAATAATACTCTTTCAAGTTCCTTTTTTCTATCTAAATCTCTTGTCATAATTTAAAGTCGCCTCATTCATAAAAATTATTGTTATAAACTTTTCTATTTCTATTATAATATTTTTTATTTACTTTTAACCATTAGATATTGCTAATTTATTTATCTCATTAATATCAGTTCCTGTAATTACTAATATATCATCCTGAAGTATTTGTGTTGAACCTTTTGGAATAATTATATCTCCGCTTCTCTTTATCATTACAACAAGAATTTCATCTGGTATATTAGCATCTACTATTGTTTTATTGGCAAAATTACTTGTAGCTCCCACACTTATCTCCATAAGTTTCGTACTCTTATCCTCTTGATACATTCTTAGCTTATCAAAATTATTTCCAGTAACAACTAGTATATCTCCTGGAAGGATTATAGTTGATCCCCTTGGAACAAATACATCTCCTTTTCGTTTTATCATTACAATGAGAATATCTTCTGGTATATTACTATCCATAATGGTCTTATTGACAAGGTTACTATCATCAGTAATTGATATCTCTATTAGTTTTGTACTTTTATCTTCTTTATAGTCATTAAATGTTTTAAAAACTGAAGATTCATTATCTATTAAATCTAGTTTTAATGCAATCTTTGGTATTAATGTTCCTTGGACTCCAACTGAGAATAACGCTATAAAAAATATAATATGGAATATATCACTATAAATTGGAACCCCATAAGTTACTGCAAATATAGCAAAGGCAATAGATGCAGCCCCTCTAAGTCCTACCCAAGATATAAATAGTTGCTGTTTAAATGGTATCTTAAACCAACTTAAAATACTAAATGTAGCTATTGGTCTTGCTATTAATATCATAAATATGGATATCTCAATTCCCTCTATCAACACATTAGGTATCTTAGACGGATAAGATAGTAAACCTAGTAAGAAAAATAACGTTATTTGCATAAGCCATGATATACTATCAAAAAATTCAAATATACTTTTTTTATGAGGAACTTTACTATTTCCAATTATTATTCCACCTATATATGCGCTTAAATATCCATTTCCACCAAATAATTCACTTAGTCCATAAGATAAAATTGCAATTGCTGTTACAAATATTGGGTAGAACCCATCTATCTCAAAATTTATATGCCTCAATAAATATATAGTCAATTTTGATAATACAACTGCAGATATAATACCTACTGAAACCTGACTAAATAGCATTGGAAATATGCTTGAAGAACCCTGATTAGACATTAATGAAAGAATTATTATAGTTAACATATAAGCAAAAGGATCATTACTTCCACTTTCAATTTCTAGTATGGATGCAATAGAACCTTTTAAATTTAATTCTTGAGAACGAAGTATAGAAAATACTGAAGCTGCATCTGTAGATGCTACTATAGAACCTATGAGAAGACTTTCTAACAATGTAGTTTTTAATATTACATAACAAAACATCCCAGTAAGGCCTGCTGTAATAACTACACCTAATGTTGACATTAACATTGATGGAATAGCAACAGGACGCGCCATATGCCAATTGGTCCCAAATCCACCAAAAAACATTATAAAGATAAGAGCTAAAGTACAAATATTTTTTGTTAATTCGAAGTTATTATAATAAATCCCCACTAACCCATCCGATCCGAATAACATACCCAATACTATAAATATTAAAAGTATCGGAACTCCAAATTTATATAATACTTTACTTGATGTGATACATATTAATATTACAAATGAACATATAACCATCAATTCTATCATATTATTCCCCCTTTACTATATATTTTTTATATTATATATTTATGGATAAATAAATTTAATAAAGGTGATGAATTCATGAAAAAAAGTAAAAAAAATATGGATGAATACATAGCTGAATTAGAAGATTACTACGAGGCAGCTGGAAAGCAAGATGATTTTGAACGTGATATAGACGGAAAATCAGACAAGGAAATTTTAGATTTATACAATAACATTTTTAATAATAATGACTAAATATTTTAATATACAAAAGACCTCACATTTATAAAATGGAGGTCTTTTTCATTGCAGAGAATATTAATTTTTAGGTTATATTTTTAAGGAATCACTAATTAAACTAATTTTATACTAGTACTTTTTCTTCTTTTTTAACTTTTTTAACTACTTTTGTTGATGGATATATATTTTTATATATCTCATGTAACTCAGTTACTAATGGTAATCTTGGGTTAGCTGGAGTACATTGATCATCAAATGCATCTAAAGCTAATTTTTCTATTGCACTAAAGTAAGTTTCTTTATCTACGCCGCACTCTTCTATAGACATTGGCATGTTTAGTTCTATCATTAAACCTTTTATAGCTTGAACTAAACTTAAAACACCTTGCTCTACTGTATCAGCCTTTAATCCAAGAACTTTAGCTATTTCAGCATACTTCTTGTCAGCTACGAATGATTTATATTTAGGGAATGCAGCAAATTTAGTTGGCATTTGAGCATTGTATTCTACTACATGTGGTAATAATATTGCATTAGCTCTACCATGTGGTATGTGGAATTCAGAACCTAATTTATGAGCTAATGAGTGGTTTACTCCTAAGAAAGCATTGGCAAATGCCATACCTGCCATACAAGAAGCATTATGCATTTTTTCTCTAGCTTCTCTACCTTCAGCAGTATTTCCACCTTTATATGATATTGGTAAATATTCAAATACCATTTGTATTGCTTTCATTGCAAGAGCATCTGTATAATCAGTTGCCATTATTGAAACATAAGCTTCTATAGCATGAGTTAATACATCAAGACCTGTATCTGCAGTAACAGCAGCTGGTACAGACATTACAAATTGTGGATCTATTATAGCCACATCTGGAGTTAACTCATAATCAGCTAAAGGATATTTTATATTATTTACTTTGTCAGTTATAACTGCAAATGAAGTTACTTCTGAACCTGTTCCTGAAGTAGTTGGAATAGCCACCATTTTAGCTTTTCTTCCTAATTTAGGGAACTTGAATACTCTTTTTCTTATATCAGCAAATTTAAGTCTTAAATCTTCAAAGTCTGCTTGTGGATTTTCATAAAATAACCACATACCTTTAGCCGCATCCATTGCAGATCCTCCACCTAAAGCTATTATTGTATCTGGATTGAATTTTCTCATTGCTTCGGCACCATTTAATACTGTATCTACAGATGGGTCTGGTTCCACATCAGCAAATACTTCTATCATAACTGGGTTTCTTCTTTTTCTTAATTGATAAGCTAATTTATCAGCGTACCCAAGTTGAACCATCATTCTATCAGTAACTATCATCACCCTTTCAACACCTTCCATCTTTTCTAGGTATTGTATTGAGTTCATTTCATGATATATTTTTTCAGGAATTTTGAACCATTGCATATTAACTCTCCTCTTAGTAACCTTTTTAACATTTATTAAGTTTACAGCTGATACGTTATCTGTAGTTGAGTTGTTACCCATTGATCCGCATCCTAAAGTTAGAGATGGAGTATTTACATTGTATAAATCTCCTATAGCTCCGTGAGTAGATGGTGCATTTACTAGAAGTCTTCCTGTTCTTACTCTTTGAGAGAATTCTAAAATTACATCATCATTGTTTGAATGTATAACAGCTGAATGCCCAAGTCCTCCGAACTCTGTCATATCAACACATCTTTGTATCCCTTCTTTAGCATCTTTAACTTTTATACAAGCCAATACCGGAGATAATTTTTCTTTTGATAATGGATAATCTATTCCTACTCCCTCTATTTCAGCTACTAATATTTTAGTATCTTTAGGAACTTCAAATCCTGCCATTTTAGCTATAGTATATGGACTTTGTCCTACTATGTTTGGATTTAATGTTTTAGTTTCAGGATTTATAACTGTTTTTTCTAATAATTCTTTTTCTTTTCCTTCTACAAAGTAGCAATTATAATGCTTAAGTAAAGCTACTACTTCGTCATATATACATTCTTCTATTATAACTGCTTGCTCAGAAGCACATATCATTCCATTATCAAATGATTTAGATAAGATTAAATCATTTACTGCTTGTTTTATATCAGCAGATTTTTCTATAAAACAAGGTACATTTCCTGCTCCAACTCCAAGTGCTGGTTTTCCTGCTGAATAAGCAGACTTAACCATTCCAGGTCCTCCAGTTGCAAGTATTAATGATACTCCTTGGTGCTTCATCAATGCTGCCGATGCTTCTAATGATGGAATTTCTATCCATTGAACACAGTTTTCTGGTGCTCCAGCTTCTATAGCTGCATCTCTTAATATTCTAGCAGCCTCAGCTGAACATTTTTGAGCTGATGGGTGGAAACTGAATATTATTGGATTTCTGCCTTTCATAGATATTAATGTTTTGAACATTGTAGTTGAAGTTGGATTTGTAACAGGTGTTACACCAGCTACTACACCTATCGGTTCTGCAACCATCATATATCCATCTTCTTCATTTTCTTCTATTACCCCAACTGTTTTTGTGTATTTTATATTATTATAAATATATTCTGTTGCAAACATATTTTTAGTTACTTTATCTTCAAATATTCCTCTTCCAGTTTCATTTACTGCTAATTGAGCAAGTTCTATATGTTTATCAAGACCCGCCTTTGCCATAGCTGCTACTATTTTATCTGTAGCTTCTTGATCTAACTTTAACATTTCTTGTTTAGCTATATTCGCTTTTTCAACCAACTCATTAATCATATTTTCAACATTTACCTCTTGGTTTGTAACCTTAACTTTTTTTGTTTCTTTACTCATTTCGAAACTCCCCCTATATAATATAATGTTAATAAACCTTGTTATATTTTTAACAACTTTTCATAATACATATGATAATTCATCTTCTTTTCACTGTCAATACACTTGTTAAATTTTTATCAAATTAATATATAAAACTTTACTAATATATATAATACTTTTCAATATATCTTATAATCTCATTTCTAAAATGCTTTTTATAACCTCTGAAAGATAACCTCTTTATTAAGATTAAAATTCTTACTAGTTTATTTTTAACATTTTTTTAACAATCAGTCACATTATATCTAAACAGTATATCTAAAATTATTTAAATTTAGTATTTTTCTCCCTTAATTTTTTATTGAATTTAGAC